>DASVCA010000159.1:0-3133 GCA_036381835.1 Micromonosporaceae bacterium | reverse complement strand
CGAGTCCGGTTCGAGGCGGGAGCCGTGGACGACCGCCACCCAGTCCGACCGCAGCACCCGCAGCCGGTTACCGCGGCGCAGCACGTACGCGTTCCCCGTCAGCCCGGCGTGCCACTCCATGCGGGCGATCAGTTCACCCGTCGTCGCGTTCGGCCAGGGCCGTTCGAGAATGTCCAGTTCGCGGGTGCCGAAGATCCGGCCCGGTGTGGTGGTGGTGCGCCGGTTGCGGAACACGAACCGGGCCTGGCTGAGCACCAGCGCCCGGACCATCTGCGCGGCGAACGCCGGCGGGCTCGTGCGCAGCGCCTGCATGTACCCAGGCAGGGTGGCCGAGATTTCCGCGATCCGCTGCTCAACGTAGGTGGTGTTGAGCTGGCCGTACGTGCCGTGGTTGATGGCCGGGATCAGGTAGTCCGACAGCCACGTGTCGGCGGAGTAGCGAGTTTCGGCCCGGCGGGGTGCGTCGATGCGCTCAAGGAGGCCCAACGTTATGTGCCTCCTTTTCGTGCGGCCTGGTTACGTTTGAATCGCATGGCAGGGCAGTGCAGGGCCTGGCTAGGCTGGGCGCGGTTCGGCTTGGTAGGGCGCGGTACGCGGCTGGGGAAGTCAGGGGCGGGAGGGTCGTGAGCCTTCCCGCCACCCCAACGCCACAGCACGGCCACACCAGCACGCCGCCGGCCACAGCGCACGGGCGGCCAGCCAGCCAACGCCGTACAGGGCGGCGGCGATCGTCCACCGCACACCCCGAAGGGCTTTAGCCACCGACCAGCCGGCCACGTACAGCGCCCACGCGAGCGCGCTGAGCGCCAGCCGGCCAGCCTCGGTCCATTCCCGCCGCGCACGGACCGCGGGATCCAACACCGCCACGTCTTGCTCCTATCGCCAAGCGCCGAAGAACGGCTGCTGCGGTTCGGGGACCTGATGCAGCACCCACACGCCCATGCAGAACGCGACCGCGCCGTCGATACGCCGCTTCGACTTGCCCTTGGACAGCGTGAATCCGCCCCGTTCCTGGACGCGTTTCACCGCCGCCTTGATGTGCGCCCCAAGCTCCGGGTCGCCGTCGTGCACAACCTTCCCACCGATGATCAGCTCGAAGGCCAGGCCGCACGCCGGCGCCATCCGCTGCGGCGTCTGATCGAACTGGACGACGAGGATCCCCTCGTCTTCCAACATGCGGGCGGGCACCTCGAAGAACCGGGGGTCGTACACCACACCCCGGAACCCTTCACCGCGGGCCAACGTCTTGATGTGGTCGAACACCTCGAGGTGGTCGACGGCGCCGCCGGTGGGTTGCCAGATCCGCGCGGTGACCGCCACCCGGCCGTCCGGCAGCAGCTCGATCCGATCGACCGCCACCGAATCATGGGTCAGGGCCATGTCCACCGCGACCACGAACGGGTTGCCCGGTTCGGACTGCCACTCGCCGCGGCACTTGTCCCACGACCCCGGATGGTCCTTCAACCACGACTCGTCGGTGACGTCCACCCACCGGTTGGCGTAGTAGCGGATCCACTCGTGCGGCGGGAACGCCGGCTTACCCCAGTCGTTGACCCGGTCCTCAACCGACCACAGGATCCCGGCCGCACCCGACGCCGCCTCCACCGCCCGGCGGCGGTCCTCCGGCTTCGCGAAGTCCAACGTGCCCGGCGCCTCACGCCAGTCGAACAGGAACCGCGGCGCCACGGACGGGTCCCGCTGCGCCTTCAACCCCAGCTTGTACAGGGACCCGAGGAACGAGTGGTCGACGTCGAACCCGGCCGTGGACAGGGAGATGATCCGCCCGCAGCCGCGGCGGGGGATGCGCCGCTTACGTGTGGACTTGCCGATGACGGTAGCGACGCGGGCCTTGTTCGACCCCACATCACCCCACTCGTGCAGCTCATCCCTGACGAACAGGCTGGGCAGGCCACCCTCGTTCGTGCCCGCCACCGCGGCGACGCGGAAGATCCGACCCGGCCGGCCATCGGCGAACCGGATCTCCGTGTCGTACACCTCGAAGAAGCCGCACAGCGGCGACTCGGTGACCGCGTTGTCCCGGCCGCCGCACATCGTCGCCACCGCAGAGAACAGCAGATCCGCCTGCTCGAACGACGCGGCCGCGATCGGAATGTTCGGCGACGACGGGGCGATCTCCGGCGGACCCGCGAACTCCAGCACCACCACACAGGCGATGAACTGCGTCTTCCCGCCGCCGGTGGCCTCACCCCGCAGCGCCTCGTCGTACCGCCACTGCCCACACTCCGGGCAGTACTCGTACCAGCGGTACAGAAACCGCTGCTGATCCAGCCGCAGCCGGATCCGCTGCCCGTAAAAGTCACCCTCGCCGCAGATGCAGTTGTCCTCGATCCACCGGCACGCCAACGCACCCTGCGTCGGCCACAACCGGCCCAGCGGCGGCGACCAGCCACACGCCGTGCAGGACGGCGGGTCAGGCTTCGATGACGCGAGGGTCCGGCCGCTCCTCGGCGGGGCGAGCGTCCCCATCGCCACCTCCGTACCGGGCGTTCATCTCCTGCAGCGACTTCTGCTCGGCGATCACCGCGATCCCCAGGTTCGACCGGTGCAGCGGACCCATCCCCAGCTGCCGCTCGCACTTCTCCGCGGCATCCAACGCCCGGTAGGCGATCTTGTAGAGGGGGTTCTCCACCAGCTGCCCCGTCGACCCCGCCACCAGCGGCTGCAGATCCGCCTCCGCGGTCATCCGCATATACCGGTCGTATTCGGTGATCCACCTGATCAGCACGCCCCGGTCCACCGACGTCTGAACCTGCGCCACCGCGTCAGACCAGTACGCCTCCCACAACGCCACCGCCGCCGGCGACAGCCCCTCCGGAGGGTCGAACCGGCCCCCGGCCACCACCGACAACTCGGCGCGGCGCCCGTTGCGCTTATCCACGGTGGTGCCGGCCGGCTTCTTCGTCCGCGGCATCCCACCAACCTCCACGCACAGTAACCGGATGAAGATCAAACTATCGGGATTTCCCGACCCGACACCCCAACCCGTCACCGTCAGTAACCGCAGAGCGTGGTCGCAAAAGACCCCCGCCCGAAAACCGCCGCCCAGTGGTACCACGCAGAAAGATGCGGAAGGGCGCGGGTGGATCTGCCGCCGATCTCGCAGCTCCGGCGG
>DASVCA010000158.1:0-14864 GCA_036381835.1 Micromonosporaceae bacterium | reverse complement strand
GGGATCAGCCTCAACCGCGCGCTTCTGAACTCCGCCGTGTCGGACGAGGAGCGGCTGCTGCGCCTGAACGTGCACGCCGTACTGCGGCTGACCCGGGCCGTACTCCCCGGCATGGTCGCCCGGCGTCGCGGTGGGGTGATCAACGTCTCCTCGGTGGCCGGGTTCGGGGCGGTGATGCCCGGCTCGACGTACTCGGCCAGCAAGGCGTGGGTGACCAACTTCAGCCAGGCGGTGGCCCAGTCGGTACGCCCGTTCGACGTCAGGGTGATGGCGCTCTGCCCTGGTTACACGCGCACCGAGTTCCACCAGCGGGCGGGGATCGACATATCCAAGACCCCGCGGTGGCTGTGGCTGAACGCAGACGATGTGGTCGCCGACGCCCTACGCGATCTGCGCAAAGGCAAGGTGGTCAGCGTGCCCGACTGGCGATACAAGATCGCGGTCTTCGGTCTGCGGCATCTGCCGATCGGGCTGCTGCAGGCGCTCGCCCGGGATGTCCGGGGCCGGATCGGCCGGGACGAGCACGACCGCTTGGCCGACCTGGGATGACGTAGCGCACTCTTTCCGAACCCGGCGTCGGCGCTCAGCTTCGACCAGTACCCTTTGCCCCATGGGTGACCGCGACGACCTGCGTAAATTCATCGCTGAACTAGCCGTCGTGCACGGTCGGGTGGTGCTCTCGTCGGGTCGGGAAGCGGACTGGTATATCGACCTTCGCCGAGTCACGTTGCATCACGCCGCCGCGCCGCTCGTCGGGCGGGTGATGCTCGACCTGACGGCGGACTGGGACTTCGATGCCGTCGGCGGCCTGACCTTAGGGGCTGACCCGGTCGCCACGTCGATGCTGCACGCCGCTGCCGCGAGCGGGCGACACCTGGACGCGTTCGTGGTGCGCAAGGCGGAGAAGACCCACGGTCTGCAGCGGCGGATCGAGGGACCGGATGTGGCGGGCCGGCGCGTACTGGCGGTCGAGGACACCTCTACCACCGGTAGCAGTGTGCTTACCGCTGTCGAGGTATTACGCAATGCGGGCGCCGAGGTCGTAGGGGTAGCGGTTATCGTAGATAGAGGTGCCGGTGATGCGGTTCGAGCCGCTGGGCTGTCCTATCGTGCCGCGTATTCCCTGGCAGACCTCGACCTAATGGCGTAAAAGTTTGCCCATTCGGGTTTGTTGATATGCAGGCAATTCGATGCCATCGGTGGAAGGATTGATAACGTGAGAACTGCGTTGGCCGAAGCCTCAATGCCGCAAATCTCGCCGCTGGCCGGCGAGCCGATTGAACGTGCCGACGCCGAGCGACTGGCGGGGGTGCTCAAAGCTCTCGCCGACCCCGCTCGGCTGCGACTGCTGAGCCTCATCCAGTCCGCTCCGGAGGGTGAGGCTTGCGTCTGCGACCTCACCGCGCCGCTGGGCCTGTCTCAGCCGACGGTGAGCCACCACCTGCGCATCCTTACCGAAGCTGGTCTGCTCGAGCGGGAGAAGCGGGGGGTGTGGGCCTACTACCGCCTGGTGCCCTCCGCGATCGCGACGATCGCCGACCTGCTGACCCCGCCGCGGAAGCGGGCCACCAAGAAGTCCCGTTGACAACGGCGCCCGCCGGCACGGCTGGCGAAGTCTCGAACCGAGCTGCCCACCGTGCCGGCGGAGCTTCGCGCCACCGTTAGCGGTAATCGTCCTCGTCGTCGATGTTGACCACCTGGGCCTGCTCTATGGCGTCCCAGTCGGAGACTTCCATCCCACGGTGCACCTCGACCTCCTCCTCGGTCGGGCCGACCACGATTGCCTGTTCGAAGGCGTCAGGCTCAGAGGCCTCCGGATCACGCTCGTTCAGGCTGAGCGGTTCCCTGGGGACGAATTCCTCCTCGGGCTGGCCCATCGCCGACTCCTTCCGTTGCGAAAGTGGTGGTGTCAACGGTACGGGGTGCCCGGCTCGCTCGCTTCCGGTCGCCGGAGCAGTCGCCCGAACCGTTCCCCCGCACCTGATGAATGGTGACAGGATGTGATCGAGGGAGTTCGGCCTTCCCGTCATCGCGGGTCAGATTCCTCGATCAGAGATCCTGCGGGATACTGACGGCCGAAGGACGCGCGGTCCGGCGCACCCGGAAGGCACAGCGGCCGACACGGCCAGAGCGGTTAGTAAGGAGCGTTCGCGATGCCCATCGCTTCCCCTGAGGTCTACGCCGAGATGCTTGACCGCGCCAAGGCTGGCGCGTTCGCGTACCCCGCGATCAATGTCACCTCCTCGCAGACCCTCAACGCGGCACTGCGCGGTTTCGCCGAAGCGGAGAGTGACGGCATCATCCAGATCTCCACCGGTGGAGCCGAGTACCTGTCCGGGCCGACCATCAAGAACATGGTCACGGGCGCGGTGGCGTTCGCCGCCTACGCCCGTGAGGTGGCGAAAAACTACCCGGTCAACATCGCGCTGCACACCGACCACTGCCCGAAGGACAAGCTCGACAAGTTCGTCCGCCCGCTGCTGGCCATGTCGAAGGAGCGGGTCGCCCGCGGCGAGGAGCCGCTGTTCCAGTCGCACATGTGGGACGGCTCGGCCGTGCCGGTGGCGGAGAACCTGGAGATCGCCGAGCAGCTGCTCGCCGAGTCGGCAGCGGCCCGCATCGTCCTCGAGATCGAGGTCGGCGTGGTCGGCGGCGAGGAAGACGGCATCGTCGGTGAGATCAACGACAAGCTCTACACCACCGTCGAAGACGGGCTGGCCATGGTCAACACGCTCGGCCTCGGCGAGAAGGGCCGCTACATGGCCGCCCTCACCTTCGGCAACGTGCACGGCGTCTACAAGCCGGGCAATGTCAAGCTCCGCCCGGAGATCCTCAAGGAGATTCAGGAAGCGGTCGGCGAGAAGTACGGGCGCGAGAAGCCGCTGAGCCTGGTCTTCCACGGCGGATCCGGTTCACTGCTGTCGGAGATCCGCGCCGCGGTCGAGTACGGCGTGGTCAAGATGAACATCGACACCGACACCCAGTACGCCTTCACCCGCCCCGTCGCCGGGCACATGTTCGCCAACTACGACGGTGTGCTGCGTATCGACGGCGAGGTCGGCCGTAAGAAGGACTACGACCCGCGCACCTGGGGCAAGCTGGCCGAGGAGAGCATGGCCAAGCGGGTCGTGCAGGCCTGCGAGGATCTCTGCTCGACCGGCACCACCCTCGCCAAGTAGCCGGTTCCGGAAGTTGAGGAAGTGAGAAAGCCCGGCGGCACCAAACCGCCGGGCTTTGCTACCGGGTCCTGGGGAGGCTCCGGAGACCTCTATTTCTACCGGTACCGGGCTTGCCCGAACACCGTCCGGTCGCGTGAGGAATGCCTCAACCGTTCAGCCTATATCTGTGGTCCGTTCTCTTCTCACGAGCCATCCGTGCGGGTTGAATGATCTGAATGCGGAACCTGATGCCTGAGCCCCCGCCAACTCTGCTACCCGCCCAGGAGGAAGCCGAGGCCGCACTGGCCGCCGCCAAGCAGGCCGACACCGACGAGGCGTACGCCTCCGTCGCTGCGCGCTATCCGACATACAGCGCCGCCTGGGCAGCCCTGGCCGCGCGCGCCTTGGCCGCCGGAGAGATCATCCCCGCCTACGCCTACGCGCGAACCGGCTACCACCGAGGGCTGGACCAGCTGCGCCGAAACGGCTGGCGCGGTCACGGACCGGTGCCCTGGTCACACCTGCCCAACCGTGGGTTCCTGCGCTGCCTGCACCTGTTGTCGCGAACCGCGGACCGTATCGGCGAGGCGGATGAGGCGGCCCGCTGCGCCCAGTTCCTGCGCGACTGCGACCCGACCGCCTGGGACGCCCTGGCCGGCAGTCGCTGACCCCGATTCGGCGGTTCGGCCCGCACGGGCCGAACCGCCGGGGCCGGCGGCTTCCCCGGCCGGCCTAGAGGCCCTCCGCGACCGCTGCCGCGATCTTCAGCCACGCGTTGCGGGTCCGTGACGACAGCCCGCCGTACCGGATCGGCTCACCGCTGTCGAGCAGCGGCTCGTACGGGGCCAGCAGTACTGCCCTCGTCCGGGCCGCGAAGTGCTGCTGAATCGCGGGGAGATCGATCTCCTTGCGGGAGGGCGGCATGGACACCACGCTCACCGCCTGCCGGACCAGCCGCTGGCGGCCGCTCTGCTCCAGGTGGTCGAGCATCCGCGCCGCCGTCTCCGCCGAGTCGTTGCGGGCCGACATCGTCACCACGAGCTGGTCGGTCGCGTCGATCGCCGCCTGCCAGTTCTGCGCCCGCACGTTGTTGCCGGTGTCCACGAAGATCAACTTATAGAAGCGGCTGACGACGTCCCGGATCTCCGCGAACGCGGCCGCCGTCAGCATCTCCCCGGCGGTCGCCGACTCGTCGGACGCCAGCACGTCGAACATGGCCTCGCCCTGCGACCGCACATACTGCGACAGGTCACCGACCCGCCCGTGCGCACCCTTGAACTGCTGCAGGTCGCGCAGAAGGTCGCGAACCGTTCGCGAGTGGAAATCCTGTTGGGCGCGCATGCCGAGAGTGCCCTGGGTCTCGTTGTTGTCCCAGGCCAGCACGTATCCCCCGCGCTTCTGCCCGAAGGTCATCGCGAGCAGCAGGATCGCGACCGTCTTGCCGGCGCCGCCCTTCGGATTCACCACGGTCACCTGCCGTAGTCCACCGAAGTTGCGGCGGATCATCTCGATGTCGCGTGCCATCTCGCGTTCGTGACGGCTCGGCGGAAGACGCAGCAGTCCCAACGTGGCGCGGTTGACGGCAGCCCGCATGCCCGTCTGCGCCACCGGACTAATCGGACGAGGCGCTCGACGTCGGGCGAAGTCGTCCGCGGTCGGCGCCCCGCCCGCCGGCCAGCCGGGCTGTGGGTCGGCGCTCGGCCAGGTCGGTGCGGGGGATCCCGGCGGGGCCGAGGGAGTCGGCCCCGCCGGCTGGGTGGGCACCCGGTGCACCCCGTCCGCCTCCGGGTAGGGGCGTTGCGGCACCGGGACCACGCCGGGCGAGACCTCCGAGTGGCCCGTCTGCAGGGTCGGCCAGGACCTGGTGTCGTGCTCGGGAGCCCACGCCGGTGGTGGCACCGTCTGGGGTGGAGTGGGCGGTGGCGATCGGGTCGGCGAGGGCGGAGGCACCGGAGCCGCCGCGAGCGGCACCGCCTGGGTCGGTGCGGCCCACGCCGGGGGTTCGGCCGGTGCCGACGCGTGCTGCTGTGGTGCTTGTTGCGCGGGCTGCTCCGCCGCGGCACGTTGGGGCGGCGAATCCCAAGGCGAGTGCCGGGCACCCGACTCGTTCGGTGCGTCGCCGTCGGCCGACTCGGCCGCCCAGGCCGACTCCGAACCGCTCGCCGACCCATCCGGCGACCACGGGGGCTCGATCTGCGGCAGGTCGTGCTCCGACTCGCCGGTCCGGTTGGGATAGTGGTCCGACATCGTGATCTCCGCTCATCCCGCCCGAGATGCTGATCCCGTCCGAGGATAAGCGGCGATGCGCGCCCGATGGGTGCCGCGAAACGGGCCGCAAACGTCCAGTTCGGCTGATCAGCCGTAAAGCGCCCACCCGCCGGGCTCGATCCACCACGAACGCTTGCGGCTCAGCTCGCCGACCGCCCCGTCGTCCACGAAGGGCACCTCGCGATCTCGGGGGTTCACCGCGACCGCCCGCCCCCGGGCACGGCGCACCTCAAGGCGTACCCGGGACTTGCGCCAGCCGGTCCGCACGGTCACCGGTACCGCCACCGCGGCCTCGACGACGCCGTCGGCGGGATCCGGCCCGGCGAGCAGGGACACGCCGTCGAGCTCCGCGTAGCCACCCCCGTTGCCGACGGCGCAGGCCAACAACGGCTCCTCGCCGGTGGACAGAACCGTGTCGTCGACCTCGACCCGAGCCCGCCAGGCGAGCGGGCGACCCGCCTCGTCGGCCCCGCCGAGCAGTGCCCCGTCGAGGGTGATCGAACCACCGTCGTTGCGCAGCAGGTCGAGCCGGCGCGACCGCCCGGCGAGCACCGCCGCCGCTACCTCGGCGGGGTCGCGGGGCAGGCCGAGTTGCGCGACCAGGTCACGCGGTGTCGGACCGCCGGCGGGATCCAGGGGCAGCACACCGATCGGCGGCAGGTCGGGAATCGTACGGTTGTCCGCCAGGTCGGCTGGCCGGCGGCTGGGGGGCGGTGCCCATCGACGCACCATGCGACGCACCACCGCGCGTAGCTGCGTGTCGTTGGCGGCGGCGACGACGACGCGCGTCTTGTGGTCGGCGTCCGGCCAGGTCAACCCGTCCGGGCGGGGCGCGGCGTCGAGCCGTGCGAGCACCTCGTCGATCTCCCGGTCGGAGCGCGCGGTGACCGTCTCGACCCGAGCGCCGGCTGCGGTGAGCGCGTCGGTGCAGGCCAGCACCGGCACGCGCGGCGCGGCGCACCCGCCGCCACTCACCGTGGCGTCCTCGGCAGGCGCCCGGCCGCAGATTCCGCCACCGCAGCCGTGGCCGCCGTCGGCGTCTGCACAGCTCGGCGGTGCGGCGTCCCGGCCGCCCTCCAACGTGAGCAGCACGATGTCGTACACCCGAGGAGCCTCCTGCCTCTCACCGCGGGCGTCGCACCCCGCCCCGACCTGCCATGGTCGCGTCGGTCGGCCCGTATGTCTTGTAGCCTGACACCTCGGGCTCCCCGCGCGGTTGCCACCTGGCACCCGAGCCCCGTGGAGGCGGGTAAGAGAGATGCCAGCGATTGTGCTCCTCGGTGCCCAGTGGGGCGACGAGGGCAAAGGCAAGGTTACCGACCTGCTGGGCGAGCGGGTCGACTACGTGGTCCGGTACTCCGGCGGCAACAACGCCGGGCACACGGTCATCACGCCGGATGGGCAGCGGTACGCGCTGCACCTGATGCCCTCCGGTGCGCTCTCGCCGAATGCCGTCATCGTGATCGGCAACGGCGTGGTGATCGATCCGAAGGTGCTGTTGGACGAGATCGACGGTCTGGCCGAGCGGGGCGTCGACGTCTCCCGGCTGCGGATCTCCTCCGACGCACACCTGATCATGCCGCACCATCGTGCCCTCGATCGCGTCGTGGAGCGCTACCTCGGATCCCGACGGATCGGCACCACCGGACGCGGCATCGGCCCGGCGTACGGGGACAAGGTCGCGCGGATGGGTATCCGCGTCCAGGATCTGCTCGACCCGGGCATCCTGCGGAAGAAGCTGGAGCTGGTGCTGCGGGAGAAGAACCAGCTCCTGGTCAAGGTCTACAACCGCAAGGCCATCGACGTCGACGCGGTGGTCGACGAGTACCTGGCCTACGCCGAGCGGCTGCGGCCGTACATCGCCGATACGCGCTCGATGCTGTGGGACGCGTTGGACCGCGGCCGGACGGTGTTGCTGGAAGGCGCCCAGGCGACCATGCTCGACCTGGACCACGGCACCTACCCGTTCGTGACCTCGTCGAATCCGACCGCGGGCGGAGCCTGCGTGGGCGCCGGGATCCCACCGACCGCGGTGAGCAAGGTCATCGGTGTGGCGAAGGCGTACACCACCCGGGTGGGGTCCGGACCGTTCCCCACCGAACTGTTCGACGACCACGGCGAGCATCTGCGCAAGGTCGGCGGCGAGTACGGCACCACGACCGGCCGGGAACGCCGCTGCGGCTGGTTCGATGCGGTGGTGGCGCGTTACGCCGTCCGGCTGAACGGCATCACCGACCTCGTGATCACGAAGCTGGATGTGCTCAGCGGGCTGGCGAAGGTGCCGATCTGCGTGGGCTACGAGATCGACGGGGTTCGGGTCGACGAGATGCCGATGACCCAGACCGCCTACCACCACGCCGTACCGGTCTACGAGGAGATGGACGGTTGGTGGGAGGACATCTCCAAGGTGCGCTCCGAGGACGAGCTGCCGGACAACGCCCGCCGTTACATCGAGCGACTTGAGCAGCTGTGCGGTGCCCGGATCTCGGTGGTCGGCGTCGGTCCCGGCCGGGAGGAGAACATCGTCCGCCACCCGTTGCTCTGACCCTCGGCGATCATGAGGTTGGCGGTCGGCTTCGGCGTACGGCCGGCCAACCTCATGATCGACGGGAGAGGGAAGACGGTGGCGTAGGATCCGGTGACGTGCGCGTACTCCTCATCGGTAGCGGGGGCCGGGAGCATGCCCTCGCGCTCGGCCTGGCCGCCGATCCCGCGGTCGAACAGTTGATCGCCGCTCCCGGAAACCCGGGAATCGCGGCCGTGGCGCAGCTTGCGACCGTCAACGCCACCGACCCCGAAGCGGTCGCCGCCCTCGCCGTCGAGACCGGGGCCGATCTGGTGGTCATCGGCCCGGAGGCGCCGCTGGTGGCCGGGGCCGCCGACGCGGTACGCGCCAAGGGCGTCGCCTGTTTCGGCCCGTCCGCCGCCGCGGCCCGACTCGAGGGTTCGAAGGCGTTCGCCAAAGAGGTCATGGCGGCTGCGGATGTGCCCACCGCCCGGTCGGTCACCTGTGACGACCCCGAGGCGGTCGTGGCCGCGCTCGATGAATTCGGCCCGCCCTACGTGGTGAAGAACGACGGGCTCGCGGCCGGCAAGGGCGTTGTGGTCACCGACGACCGAGCGGTGGCCCTGGCCCACGCGGAAGCCTGCGGGCGGGTGGTGGTCGAGGAATACCTCGCCGGCCCGGAGGTGTCGCTGTTCGTGGTGACCGACGGTCAGACGGCGGTGCCGCTGCTGCCCGCCCAGGACTTCAAGCGGGTCGGCGACGGGGACACCGGCCCGAACACCGGCGGGATGGGGGCGTACGCGCCGCTGCCCTGGGCGCCGTCGGGCCTGGTGGACGAGGTGATGACCCGGGTGGTCCACCCCACCCTGGCGGAGATGCGCCGGCGGGGAACCCCGTTCACCGGTCTGCTCTACGTGGGACTTGCGATCACCGCCGACGGTCCCAAGGTGGTCGAGTTCAACGCCCGCTTCGGAGACCCGGAGACGCAGGTCGTGCTGGCGTTGTTGGAGACCCCGCTCGCCGGCCTGCTGCACGCCGCCGCGACCGGTACGCTCGCGGCACATCCGCCGCTGCGTTGGCGGGACGGCGCGGCGGTCACCGTCGTGGTCGCGGCGGCCGGCTACCCGGGCACGCCGCGCACGGGCGGCGTCATCACGGGCGCGGAGCGCCCGGGCGTCATCCACGCGGGTACGGCACGCCGGGCCGGCGACGGTGCCCTGATCTCCGCCGGCGGCCGGGTGCTCTGTGCCACCGCCACCGGTCCGAACCTGGCCGCCGCCCGCGAGGCCGCCTACGAACTCGTTGACGGGATCTCGCTGGCCGGATCGCACCACCGCCGCGACATCGCCCTGGCGGCCGTCCAACGCGGCGAATGATCGGCTGCCCGGACCCGGGAGCCGCTGCTCACGGCCGGGGCAGGTCGCGCGTGACCACCTTGCCGGTGGCGTTGCGCGGAAGGGCGGGCAGGAAGATGACGTCGCGGGGGACGGAGAACCGGGCGCGGTAGCGACGCACGTACTCGCGTACCGCCTCCGCGTCGAGGGTCGCGCCGGGGTGCAGGACGAGGTACGCGGCCAGCCGCTGGCCGTACTTCTCGTCCGAAACGCCGATCACCGCGACCTCCCGCACCTGGGGGAGTTCGGCGAGCAGGTTCTCCACCTCGGACGGGAAGACGTTCTCCCCGCCGGAGATGATCATGTCGTCTTCCCGGCCGTCCACGTAGAGCAGCCCGTCGGCGTCCACGTGGCCGAGGTCGCCGGTGGCCAGCATGCCCCGGTACGACTCGCGCGTCGCGCCCGACGTGTACCCCTCGAAAAGCATCTCGTTGCCGACGAAGATCCGCCCCACCTGCCCCATCGGGACGGGATTGCCGTCTCGATCGAGGATGGCGATCCGGGTCCCGACCGGTGGCGTGCCCGCGGTGTTGGGGTTGCTGCGCAGGTGTGCGGGGGTGGCGATGGACGCCCAGGACACCTCGGTCGACCCGTACAGGTTGTAGATGACGTCCCCGTACACGTCCATGAACCGGGTGGCCAGGTTGCCGGGTAGGGTCGATCCGCTCACCGCGACGACCCGCAGCGGCGGCAGCGGTGTCGGCGGCGGCACCTCCAGCATCCGTTGCAGCATCACCGGTACGGCGAACAGCGCGGTGCACTCGTGCTTGGTGAGCGCCAGCAGAGTCGCGGCCGGGTCGAAGCGGCGGTGCAGCACGACGGTGGCGCGGAGCGCGAACGCCACCTGCAGGGCCGCGTATCCCCAGGTGTGAAAGAGCGGCGCAGAGATCATCATCTGCTCTCGGTCGCGTACCGGGATGCGGTCGATGATGGACACCAGCGGGCCGAAGCCGGCGGGGGTACGGCGACGGGCGCCCTTCGGGGTGCCGGTGGTGCCGGAGGTCAGCACGATGGTCCGGCCCGCCCGTTGCGGGGGTTTCAGCTCACCGGGCAGGGCCGTCTCGATCAGTTCCTCGTAACGCCGCTCGTCGATCTGCTCGGTCGGCAGGCCCACGGTCCGCTCGGCGAACTCGTCGTCGCGCAGCAGCGCTCGGAGCCGCTGCTCCTCGGTCACCTTGGCCAGTTGCGCCCCGGACAGGCCGGTGTTGACCAGTACGGTGTCGACGCCGAGCATGGTGTTGGCCACCACCGCCTCCACCAGCCCGTTGTGGTTGCGGCAGAGCACGCCGACCCGATCGCCTGGTTGTAGCCGGAGTGCGGGGCGCAGCGAACGGGCCAGACGCTCCGCCCGATCGAGGAGCTGCCGGTAGCTGATCTGGCCGCGCCGTTCGTCGATCAGCGCGGTCCGGTCCGGGTCGCGGGCGGCTGCCTGCCGCAGCTCACCGGCCAGGCTGAAGCCCCACTTGCGCAGCGAGTGGAGTTGGGCGGCGACCCGCGTCGGCGGGCCGGGGTTGAGCAGCCCGCGTCGCATCAGGGTGGCGAGGACGATGGCGAGATTCATGACGCTCTCCTGCGCAGCCTGCCGGGTCGGAAGCGAATGGAGTCCCCGGAGGGCGCCCGTCGAGGCGCCCTCCGGGGGCGGCTCAGCGGATGTGAAGGCCGGAGATGGCGCGGGAGATGACCAGACGCTGGATCTCCGACGTTCCTTCGAAGATCGTGTAGATCTTGGCGTCGCGGAACCAGCGTTCCACCGGATGTTCCCGGATGAACCCGGCCCCGCCGAGGATCTGCACCGCCTTCTCGGTGACGGACACCGCCACCTCGCCGGCCTTGAGTTTGGACATCGATCCTTCCCCGGCCTCGAACGGGCGGTTGTTCCGGCCCATCCAGGCGGCCCGCCAGACCAGCAAGCGAGCGGCGTCGATCTCCATCTTCATGTCGGCCAGCGCGAAGGCGACCGCCTGGTTCTCGATGATGGGACGCCCGAACTGCACGCGTTCCTTGGCGTAGTCGAGGGCGTATTCGTACGCCGCCCGGGCCACGCCGATCGCCTGGGCGCCCACCGTCGGCCGGGACAGCTCGAAGGTCCGCATCGCGGCCTGACCGGTGGAGCGCCTGCCGGACCGGGCCCGGTCCAGGCGTTCCAGCAGCGCTTCCCGGCCGCCGAGCAGGCAACGCCCGGGCACCCGTACGTCGTCGAGGAAGACGTCGGCGGTGTGCGAGGCGCGCAGACCCAGCTTCTTCAGCTTCTTGGTGCCGACCAGGCCGGGTGTTCCGGGCGGTACGACGAACGCGGCCTGGCCGCGGGAGCCGAGCTCGGGATCCACCGACGCGGTGACGACGTGCACCGCCGCGATCCCCCCGTTGGTGGCGAAGGCCTTCTGCCCGTTGAGCACCCACTCGTCCTTGGCCTCGTCGTAGACCGCCCGGGTCCGCATCGCGCCGACGTCCGAACCGGCCTCCGGTTCGGTGGTGCAGAACGCCGCCACGGCCGGCTCGTCGATCGAGCCGAAGCATTGCGGCACCCATTCGACGAGCTGCTCCGGGGTGCCGGAGCCGTAGATCGCTGCGACGGCGAGCGAGGTGCCCATGATGGCCAGCCCGATCCCGGCGTCGCCCCAGAAGAGCTCTTCGTTCGCGATCGGCAGGGACAGCCCCGTGGGGTCGGCCCAGCAGTTGGCGAGGAACTCGAAGCCGTACAGGCCGACCTTGGCAGCTTCCTGGACGATCGGCCAGGGGGTCTCCTCGCGGGCGTCCCATTCGGCGGCGGCCGGGCGCACGATCTCCTTGGCGAAGCCGTGCACCCAGTCGCGCAGGTCCCGCTGTTCCTCGTTCAGGTCGAGCGAGAACTCCGCCATGATCAGGCCTTCGGGATGTTGAAGAGGTTGGCGATGTTGGCGGCCAGTGCGAGGTCGCCCTTCGCCTTGAGCTTGCCGGTCATGAACATCATCACCGGATTGGCGCTGCCGGAGACGACCTTGAGGAACTCGACCGGGCCGAGGGTCAGGGACAGCTTGGGGTCCTGCTCAGGGGCTTCCGAGAGCCTACAGGTGCCGTTTTCGATCACGATCTCGTACGTGTCGGTGCCGCCGTCGGGTCGGTCGGTGATGGTCCAGTGGATGACCGCGTTGGTCGAGCCGGCGCGGTCGGGCCGGAACATCGACGGCATTCGGCGGAACACCTCGCCGAGGATCTTGTCGCGCAGGTCGCTTTGCATGATCTCGGCGAGCTGCTTGTCGGATGCGGATTTGACGACCTGAGCGAACTGCTTCGGGTCCATCGACGAGAAGGTGGAGGGATCGAAGTCGGTCATTTTGCGGCGGTACCTTCCGACTGGTCTGAACTTACTGGTACGTAACCTTACCCGCGGGTAGGTATGCTGGCAAGAATGTCAGACGCCCCCACCTTCCGACGACTGCCCCGAGCCGTTCGTGAGCAGCAGATGCTCGACGCCGCCGTACGGGTCTTCTCCGCGCGCGGCTACCACGCGGCCAGCATGGACGAGATCGCCGAGGGGGCCGGCATCTCGAAACCGATGGTCTACGCCTACCTCGGCACCAAGGACGCGCTCTTCATCTCCTGCCTGCACCGGGAGGGCACCCGGCTGATGGAGGCCATCGCCGCCGCCGTCGCGCCGAACCTGCCGCCCGACGAGCAGCTATGGCGCGGCCTGCGGGCGTTCTTCCGTTTCGTCGGGGCGCACCGCGACGGATGGTCCGTGCTGTATCGACAGGCCCGAGGCGAGCAGCGGTTCGCCGGCGAGGTGGCGCGCATGCGCACCCGCATGGTGGAGGTGGTGGCGGGCATGCTCGGCCGGGCCACCCGGGCACAGCGGTGCACCGTACGCCGTACTGACCTGGAGGTGTTGGCGTTCGCCCTGGTCGGCGCCGCCGAGTCACTGGCGGACTGGCTCGCCGATCATCCTGACGCCGACCCCGACAAAACCGCGACCCGGCTGATGAACGCCGCCTGGCTCGGAGCCGGTCAACTCCTGCGCGGGGAACTCTGGCGCCCACCCGGTCAGGCGAACTGACCAGCCGGCACGTTAGTGGGGTGCGGGCCCGGTCGCGGCCCGCACCCCACGGCCGGTCACGACCGTTCGATCGGTACGCAGTTGCCGGTTTGGTACGTGCCGTTGGCGTCCTCGACGAGGCGGTGGCGGGAATCGGCGATGCGAGCGCACACCTTCGTGGCATCGTCACCGACGTACTTGGTGTAGTCGCTTGCGCTGAGCACCGCCGGGTTCTTGTCCATGACCTTCCAGGTACCACGATCCGGGTGGTGCGCCCCCATGATCTCGGCCGGCGGATAGGTGCCGTCGCCACCCCAGATGTGCAGGTGGTAGCCGCTGCGCACGCTCGGTTCGCCGCCCGCCCAGTCTGCCTCGTACTCGATGACCAGCTGGTTGCCATCCCAGACGGCGCTGGTCAGGCAGACCCAGCGGTCGTTGGCCTTGATCTCGTCAGTGCACTGCTCGTCCGGCGGCAGCTGCGACTCGGTCGGTGTCACCTCACCGGTCGGTTCGGCCGAACCGGCGGTGGAGGGCCCGCTCGTACCAGCGGTGTTCTGCTTGTCACCGTCGGTGTCGCCGAAGTTCATGGCCAGCGCCACGCCGCCCCCGGCGAGCAACACGACGAGCACACCGGCACCGATCAGCAGGCCGGTCGGCCGACGCTTCGGTGAGGTGGCCGACCGCGGCGGCGGGGGCGGCGCACCATGATCCGCTGCGTGCCGCTCGCCGCCGGAGACGTAGGTGGTCGGGGTGGGAACCGTTGGGGTGACCGGCTGGGCGTGCGCACGGGCCGAAGGCGATCCGATCGGGGATACCGGCTCCGGCGAAGGTGTCGCCTCCTGCCTCTGCTGGCCGGGCAACCGGGTGCTGGCCAGCCACGCCGCGCCCAGGGCCACCGCGTTCTTCGGGTGGGCGTCGACGGTGACCGGACGGTTCAGTTCGGCACCGACGAGCTGCGCCACGATCGGCATCCGCGAGCTGCCGCCCACCAGCAGTACCGAGTGCAGCTGTTCCGGGGTCACGTTCGCCGACCGCAGCGCCCGCTGCAGCGCCTCGATCGAGCTGTACAGGGTGGGGCGGACCATCGCCTCCAGCTCCGCCCGGGTCAGCCGTACCTCGGTGGCCAGGTTGGGCAGCAGCACCGGGATCGACACATCGGTGTCGGAGGAGAGCGCCTCTTTCGCCTGGACGCATTCCTCCCGAAGCCGGGCCACCGCGGCGACGGCGGCCGGATCCTCCTCGTCCAGTTCTTCGAGCTTGTCGCCGATCGCCCGGCGCACATGCTCGAAGACCGCCGCGTCGAAGTCGATACCGCCGAGGCGTTCGATGCCTTCCGGCTGGCCCAGGATCTCGAAGCCGGCGTCGGTCTTGCGCAGCACCGCGGCGTCGAAGGTCCCGCCACCGAGGTCGTACACCGCGACGATGGCACCCGACGGAATCCGCTGCTGGTGGGCGTAGAAGATCGCCGCCGCCTCCGGCTCCGTGGTGAACACCACCGGCTGCTCCAGGTCGGCCAGCCGGACCGC
>DASVCA010000157.1:0-11992 GCA_036381835.1 Micromonosporaceae bacterium | reverse complement strand
CGTCACGTTCAGCGGGTTGTCTGACGGCAGCGTCGAGTGGACGTGCCGCTGCGGCGCAGGCCGGGTGGCTGCCCATCCGGCCGCCGCCGAGGCTGAGGCCGACGCGCACGCACTGCCCCGCGACGAGCACCGGACCAGAGTGACGGCGCCAGACCGAGGGAGCATCCCATGACCCAGCCTACAGACCGAGATCTGCGGCTGTTGCCATGCCTTTACCGGCTCGCCGAAGCCGTCAACGATGCGCTCACCAGCCACAGAGACGGCACGCGCACCGTCTACGGGGCACTGGGCCACATTAGCTGGGCATTCAGCCGGTACCAGGACGCGGTACGGGCGCCGGATGCGTCTGCGGCCGCGGCGGCTGCCGAGGTCCCCGACGAGCTGGCGCCACCGGGCTGGACCACGACGCCCGGCGGATACCAGGTGCCCGCCGACCTGGACGACGACCCCGCACTGTGGACCGGTGAGGACCGGTCCCCATGAGCAAGCGCGAGCAAAAACGGGCGGCCGCCAAGTTGTTGGCGGCCGCCCCCCGTGGGGCGTGGTTGGGCGCGACCAACGTGCTCGGCGAGCCCGTGTTGGTCGCCCATCCGTACCCGCACATCTGCGAGTGGACGACGGTCGGGACGATGACCGGTGTCCAGTTCCGCATCTGGCGGCGGGATTGCGCGGCATGCCAGATAGGAGGCGCCAATGGCCCGTAAGCCCAAGCTGTACATACCTCTGATCGTGACGTTCTTCGACGATGACCGGATCATCGCTGCTGGCGACGGCCCCACGCTGCTCTACCAGGCCATGTGCCTGCGCGCAAAGGCCATGGGATCAGACGGCCGGCTGTCGGAAGCGCAGATATCGCGGCTGAACCGTCCGAACTGGCGTCAGGAGCTGGATCGGCTCGCCGAGCTGGAGCTGGTGATCTACGACGAGTCGACCCGGGAGTGGTTCATCGCGGCGTGGTTCTCCTACAACGAACCGATGGAGGCGGTGTACGCGCGCCGGGCCGCAGACCGCGAGCGGAAGAAGAATTCCAGCCGGAATCCGGGCGGATTCCCGCCGGATTCCGCCCGGAATCCGGGCGGAATCCCGCCGGATTCCGGCTCTCAAGGGAAGGAAAGGAAAGGGAAGGAAAGGGAAGGGAGCGCAACGCACCGGTACGCCGACGATGGTTCCGGCCACTGCACCCGCTGCGCTCTGCCGGCGCCGAATCGAGTCCATCTCCGCTTGGTCGGATGAGCCATAGCTGGAAGAAGGGGAGCACCCGAAGATGGCGCAAGGTCCGCGCGTACGTGCTGATGCGGGACGGCTACCGTTGTCAACTCCGGATCCCCGGGGTATGCGTCGGCACCGCCACCCACGTTCACCACACCCGGGGCAAGCGGCACGGCGACGACCCGCACCACCTCGTCGCCAGCTGCGCGCCATGCAACCTGCGAGTAGGGGATCCTCAGAAGAGACCCGACCCACCGGGACGGAGCGCAACGCGATGGTGAGCAGGGGGGAGGTGAGCCGCATGCAGCTGGCGAGGCTGCTCGTTTCGATCGCGAACCTGGTCCTGCGCATCCTGCGCTACCGGCGTAGCAGGTGATGGTCCCCGGGACCTGGGGAGGCGAACCGGGGACCATCACAACCGATCCTACGGAGGGACAACCATGCCGCGGCGGATGACGGCCGAGCAGTTCTGGTATGTGCTGGGACGAAGTATCGGATCGCGGCGAGCAACCGCTGACCGGGGCGGAGACGTTCCGGTCGGCCGGCGGTACGCCGGCCCGTGCCTCACCATCATGGCTCACACCAGGAGCACGGATCGGGTGCGCGCCGTCGCTCACGAGATGGCCGAGCGCCTTGAGCGAGGAGAGCGGTTCTGATGACCCGGTTCACGATCCGCATTCCCGCCGGCCCACACACCCGGTTCACCGAACAGGTTGCCCAGTCCATGATCGGTCAGCGGCCACAGTTGAACGCCCGAGCGAGCGAAGACGGACCAGTCTTGGCCGACTACGGCCGCGGCGTCGTGGTGGCGGCCGAACCCGTCAACGACGGCGCAGAGATCCTGCTGACCATCGAATCGGAAGCCAGCCTGTTCGAATAACACTGAGTGTCCGGCCGGTCACCGGAGAACTCGAGTTTTCCCGGAGGCCGGCCGGCCGGACACCCGCCGCTCTGTTCCTTTTTTTGTGCGAGGTTCCCCGAGGTATCCCCTGATGAAGACCAGATTGGGCCCGATCAGCCGCGCGCTCGCCGAATCGCTCAGGGCCGCCAAGATTCACGACGCCGACCTGGCCGCGGTTGAGCTGGCCCGGCGGTATGCGGCGATGATCGATGCTGGGCCGGACACTATCGCTGACCTCGGCCCGAAGCTGTTGGCCACCTTGACGGCCTTGGGGATGACGCCGGCAGGCCGAGGCGCGAAGGGAGGGACCGTTGCAGCCCCTGTCACCAGCGCTCTTGACGAACTCCGCGAGCGCCGTGCGCGGAAGGGTCGAGCCGCGGCTGGTGACGGAACCCCTCCGTGATCTGGCGGACCCGGATAGCTCTTGGGGCTACGACTTCGCCGACTTCTGCGAGCTGATCGGCTACCCACTCGACCCGTGGGAGCGCGGCCTGGCGATCCGACTGGGTGAGCTGTTCCCGGACGGTACGCCGAGGTACCGCAAGGCGATCATCTTGGTGGCGCGGCAGAACGGGAAGACGATCTTCACCCGTCTCCTGATCCTGTACTGGATGTGGATCGACCGGGCACCAGAGACGTTGGCAACGTCCACGGACCGGGCCGCCGCGAAGCGAAGCTGGCTCAAGGTCATCAAGATGGCCGAGGCAAACGAGCTGCTACGGCGGGACCTGCCCCCACGGCATACCGCTCTCCAGATCGGCGAGGAGGCGTTCTGGAACTCGTTCGGATCGACGTACCGGTTCGCGGCGCCGACGCGGCGGGCGGGACGGGGCGAAACGATCGATCGCGCCGTGCTGGACGAGTTGCGGGAACACCGGTCCCGCGACGTCTGGGACGCAGTGATCCCGGCGATGGGCGCCGTCGCCGACGCCCTGGTCGTCTGCATTTCGAATGAGGGTGACGAGGAGTCCATCGTTCTGCACGAGGAGTTCGATGCGGCTGCTGCGGGGACCGACCCGCGCGCGTTCTTCGCGGCCTGGTCGGCGCCGCCGGGCGCGGACCCGCTGGACCTGGAGGCCCTGGCCTACGCGAACCCGAATCTGGGGCACCGGATCTCGGTGGACGCGCTGCTCGGCGAGGCCCGGTCCGCGGTGCGGGCCGGCGGGGAAACGCTGACCCGCTTCCAGATCGAGCGCATGTGCCAGCGCGTCGACAAGCTGAACCCGGCGATCGACGCCGCCGCGTGGGCGCGGTGCCTGGCTCCGGCACCCATCGCCGACCGGGGCCGGCTGGCGCTGGTGGTGGACGCCGCGCCGGATCTGCTGCGTGCTACGGCGTACGCGGCCGCGGCGCAGGCGGACGGGCGGGTGCGGCTGGACTTCGTGCGGGAGTGGACCGGTCAGGGCTGTGTGGACCGGGCCATGGTGGACCTGCCGGGGCTGGTGGACCGGGTACGGCCGAAGACGGTCGGGTGGATCCCGGGCGGACCGATGGCCGCCGCTGCGGCGAAGCTGAAGCAGCGGCAGGGCTGGCCACCGCCGGGCGTGACGGTGGAGGAGATCCGCGGCGACGTGCCGGCAATCTGCATGGGGTTCGCCGAGCTGGTGGCCGCGGGGAAGGTGGCGCACTCCGGCGACCCGCTGCTGGACGATCAGGTGCGGGCGACTGAGCCGCTGAGGCGGGGCGACGTGTGGGTGTTCTCCCGGCGAGGTGCCGGGCACTGCGACGCCTTGTACGCGGCGGCCGGCGCGGCGCATCTGGCGCGGCTGTTGCCTGCGCCCGTGCGCGTGCGTCGCCTGGTGGTCGCGTCGTGAAATGAAAACCGTTATCGTTTGCATGTGGGATTCTGGCGTGACCTGCGGCGACGCTTCACCGCGTCCCCGAAAGCGTCCTTCGACTCTGCGCCCATGCCCATCGACCAACTGTTCCGGTCGATGCTGCGGATCACCGGTACCAGCATCACCCGCGCCGAGGCACTGTCCGTGAGCGCCGTCCAACGGGGCCGGAACCTGCTCGCCAGCATCGCCACACTGCCCCTGGTGCAGATCGGCCCGGACGGGAAGCGGGTCGACAACCCCCTGTTCCGTCAGCTGGATCCCGACGTGCCGAACGTGGTCACCCTGGCGCAGACGGTTGAGGACCTGCTCATGGACGGCATCGCCTGGTGGCTGGTCACGTCCACCGACTTCGGCGGGTTCCCCATGACGATCAGGCGACTGGACCCGTCTTCGGTGCGGCTGGTGCCGCCGACGAGGGAGCGGGTGCCGCTGTCCCCGTCGCCGCTGCCGTCCGGCGAGGACCCCCGCGGCGCCGTCGTATGGGTCGACGGGCAGCCGGTCGCCGCGTCCCGGGTGATCCGCTTCGACAGCCCGAATCCGGGTGTGCTGTCGCACTGTGGCCGCACCCTTCGCCGCTGCATCGCACTGGAGAAGGCCGCGCTGCTGTATGCGGAGGACCCGCGTCCGCTGGACTACTTCTCCCCGGCCGAGGGCTCCGAGGAACCCTCCGACGAGGACGTGGGGGCGTTCCTGTCCGCGTGGGCGTCCGCCCGGCGCCAGCGCGCCACCGCGTACAAGCCGCGGTGGGCCGAATACGAGACCGTCGACGCGCCGACCCCCCAGCAACTCCAGCTGGTGGAGTTGCAGCGGCAGGCGTGGGTGGAGGTCGCCCAACTGCTGGGTGTGGACGCCGAGGAGCTGTCCGTCTCCACCACCTCACGGACGTACTTCAACGCGATCGACCGGCGGCAGTCCCGCATCAACGACGTGTACGCCCCGTACATGCGCGCCATCACCGACCGGTTGTCGATGGGGGACGTGACCCGCCGCGGTCACTTCGTGACCTTCGACCTGACGGACTACATGAAGGCCGACCCGCAGACCCGCATCGCCTACTACCAGGGGCTGCGGGCGTTGGGTGCGATCACGACCGAGGAGATCCGCGTGGCCGAAGGGCTCGGCCCCATGCCGGCCGACGCGCAGTCCACACCGGAGCCGGAGCAGGTCGAGGCGTACGCCCGGCCTGCGCGCACGTTCTCCGACGACCGGCTCACCTTCGTCGACGTGCCGGTGGAGTCGTTCTCCGTCAACCGCAAGGAACGCACCATCGAGGGCCTGGCGCTGCCCTACGGCCGCGTCGCCAAGGGTGTGCGGTTCGAACGGGGCGCGCTGCGGTGGACCGACCCGGGCCGGGTGAAGCTGCTGCGCGACCACGACCCACGCCAGCCGCTCGGGGTCGCAGTGTCGCTGCGGGACACACCCAAGGGGCTGCTGGCGCGGTTCCGGCTCGGCACCACGGCCGCCGCCGACGAGGCACTGTCCCTGGCCGCGGACGGCATCCTGGACGGCCTGAGCGTCGGGGTGGATTTCGACGTGGACGCCGACACGGTGCCGGACCCGAAGAACAAGCAGGCGCTGCTGGTCAAGCGCGCCGACCTGCGCGAGGCCAGCCTGACCGCCGTGCCCGCCTTCGACGACGCGCGTCTCACATCCGTGAACGCGTCCGCAATGGAAGGAACCACCATGGAGCCCGACACCGAAGACCAGCAGACTCCTGCTGCTGCCGAACAGCCGGCGGTGCCTGCGCAGACCTTCACCGCCGAAACCGTGGCGCAGCTGCTGGCCGC
Organism: Micromonosporaceae bacterium; assembly: GCA_036381835.1. Classification (GTDB taxonomy): domain Bacteria; phylum Actinomycetota; class Actinomycetes; order Mycobacteriales; family Micromonosporaceae; genus DASULK01. The sequence goes on along the minus strand of DASVCA010000157.1, from coordinate 6,257 downwards.
CCTCCATCCGGGACAGGAGGGTGCCGAGCCTGAGCCGGGGCCTGAGCCGGAGCGTCCCGCCACGGTGGACCCGACCCGGCCCACCGCGGCAACCGTGGTCCGTGAAGCCCTGCCGTACCGGTTCGACCGGGGCGGCAACTTCCTGCCACCGCAGCCCGGGCTGCACGACGACCACGTGTTCTCCGCGGACCTGCACGAGATGGCGCTGGCACGTGACGCGTACGGCGACCGCACCGAAGCCGGCAAGCGGGTCATGGGCCTGCTGCGCGCCGTCTTCGACACCGACTCCGCCGACGTGTCCACGCTGAACCCGGCGATCCAGCGGCCCGACATGTACGTGGACCAGCAGGACTTCCGCTACCCGATCTGGACGGCCATCAACAAGGGCGCCCCACCCAACGGCATCCAGCCGTTCACCTTCCCCAAGTTCAACTCGGCGTCCGGCCTGGTCGCCGACCACATCGAAGGCACCGAACCGACCTCCGGGTCGTTCACGGCCACCTCGCAGACCGTCACCCCCACCCCCGTTTCCGGCAAGGCGAACCTGACCCGCGAGGTGTGGGACATGGGCGGCAACCCGGCCGTGTCCACCCTCATCTTCAACCAGATGGTCCGCGGCTACCGGGAGGGGCTGGAGACCGCGGCGGCCACGTTCCTGAACACGCTCACCGCGGCCGCCGACATCGACCTCGGCGTGGGTGTCGTCGACGAGGCCTTGCAGTCGGCGTGGGATTCGGCCGTGGCCGACTTGCAGTTTGAACGCGGCTACGACTTCTCCGTGTTCGTGCTGGAGAAGGTGCTGTACAAGGCGTTCGTCGCCGCAGTCGACGGGTCGGGGCGGAAGCTGTACCCGCAGATCAACCCGCAGAACGCCAACGGCACGGCCACGTCCCGGTTCGCCCGGCTGGACCTGGCCGGCGTGGTCGGCGTGCCGTCGTGGGCGCTGCCGTCCACCGCCGGGGCGGCCAACAACTCGTGGCTGTTCGATCCCATGTTCGTGCATGGCTGGGCCACCGCGCCGCAGCGGCTGGACTTTCCGGGCGCCGCCGACGACAACTCCACCTACCAGCCGGTGGCGAAGGTGCAGATCGCGATCTGGGGTTACAAGGCGCTGGCGAACTCGGACATCGCCGCGGTGCGGCAGGTCATCTACGACAGCGCGGCGTAGCCGAGGAAGGTGATCGCCGATGGTGTGGGCGCCGGACTACATCACCGTCGCGGACGCGAGGGCGTACCTGCGGGTCGTTGACACGGCCGACGACGCCGAAATCCAGGGGTGGGTGTCCACCGCGTCCCGCGACATCGACGATCACTGCAACCGCCAGTTCGGCCAGGTGGACGCTGCGGAGGAGCGCCGGTACACGGCCTGGTGGGACGTGTACCGGCGCCGGTGGGTGGTCGACATCGACGACCTGGACGATGACACCGGCCTGGCCGTGCAGGTCGACGGGACCGCGGTCACCGCGTACACGCTGGAGCCGGTCAACGCCGTGCTGACCGGCAAGGTGTGGACGCGGCTGGTGTTCAGCCCGGACGCGGAGGTTCAGCCGTCCGGCGCCGAGCATGAGGTGGCCGTCACCGCGCTGTGGGGCTGGACAACGGTGCCGGCCGCGGTGACGCACGCGGTGCGGCTGCAAATGTCCCGGTTCGCCGCCCGGCGCGACTCCCCGTACGGGATCGCCGGATCACCGGACCAGGGGTCCGAGTTGCGGCTGCTGTCCCGCCTGGACCCGGACGTGGTGGTCTCGCTGCGCGGCTACGTACGCACCAGGCGGCCGCGGTGAACCTGGCCGACGTCATGGATGAGATCGCCGCCCGGCTGGCCACGATCGACGGGCTGCGCTGCTACGCGTGGCCGGTGCCGAAGATCAGTCCGCCGGCCGCGGTGGTCGGGTTCCCCGAGGACATCACCTACGACGCCACCTACGGGCGGGGGATGGACCAGATGACCGTGCCGGTGGTGCTGCTGGCGGGGCGGGTGGGGGACCGGCCGACCCGGGACGTGCTGGCCGCCCACGCGGACGGGTCCGGCGCCCGGTCGGTCAAGGCGGTGCTGGAGTCCGCCACCTGGACGGCGTTCGAGACGGTGCGGGTCACCGGCGCCCAGTTCGATCCGGTGACCATCGCCGGGGTCGACTACGAGGCCGCCGTCTTCACATTGGACATTGCGGGGCAAGGGAGCAGCTGATGGCGAAGGTCCACGGCAAGAACACGGTCGTCAAGGTCGACGACAACGACCTGTCGCAGTACTGCAACACGTCAGAGTTCGAGGCCACGAAGGACACCCACGACACGACCGGCTACGGGGCGGACGGGCACGAATTCTCCGAGGGGCTGACCAACGGCACCTTCACGATGGGCGGCGTGTACGACTCGACCGCGGGCACGGGTCCGCGGGCCGTGCTCAAGCCGCTGACGAAGGCCGGCGCGGGCACGGTGACCGTCGTACGCCAGATCGAGGGCACCGGGGCCGGGAAGCCGCAGGACTCGTTCACCGCGATCCTCACCTCCTACACCGAGTCGGCGCCGGTGGCGGACATGGTGGCGTGGCAGGCCGAGTTCCAAATCTCCGGTGACGTCGACGACACGCCACAGTCGTAAGGGGGTGCCATGGTGGACAAGGACATGCTGCTGAAGCCGCGGCTGCCGGAGGCGGACGTGGACATTCCCGGGGTCGGCACGGTGCGGGTGCGGGGCCTGTCACGTGACGAGGTGCTGGTGGTGCGCAAGGCCACCGACGCCGAGCATGTGGACGGGCCGCGCGCGCTGACCCTGGAACGGAAGCTGCTCGCCGCGGCGATGGTGGACCCGCAACTGTCCGAGGCCGAGGTCGGCCGGTGGCAGCAGTCCGCGCCTGCTGGCGAGTTGCAGCCGGTCGTGGAGAAGGTGCAGGAACTGTCCGGCCTGGACGAGGGGGCCGCCAAAAGCGGCGTACCTGGCGCTGGACGCTGACCCGGACCTGGAATGGGAGTTCTACCTGGCGGCCAAGCTCGGCATGACCGTGGCCAGGCTGCGGGCCGAGATGCCCAACCACGAGTTCGTGACGTGGCAGGTCTACTACGGGCGGATCGCGCAGCGGGAACAGCTGGCGGCTAAGAAGAGGGGGTGAGCCGGTGGACGAGATCAGCAACGCCGAACTGTCCCGCTGGTTGACCCGCGTCGAGGCGAAGCTGGACAAGGCGCTGGAGGACCACGAGCGGCGGCTGCGCCGCCTCGAGCGGCTGTCCTACGTGGGCATGGGCGTAGCCGCCGCCGGGGGTTTGTCCGGCGTGTCGGCGCTGCTGTCCGCGGCCGGGGGTGGCTGATGGGTGAAGCGGTCAAGGTGGAGGGTCTGCGGGAGCTGTCCCGGAACCTGAAGAAGATCGGCCCGGACATGCCCAAGGCGCTGCGGCTGGGCCTGAACAAGGTCGCCGACCTGGTGGTTCAGGACGCCAAGCCGCGGGTGCCTACCCGCACCGGCCGCGCGGCGAAGACGCTGCGGGCCGCGTCCACCCGCACCGCGTCCCGGATCCGTGCCGGCGGTAAGCGCGCACCGTACTACCCCTGGCTGGACTTCGGCGGCACGATCACCCGCGGCGGCCGGGGCACGATCAGCCGGCCGTTCTACAAGGACGGCCGGTACATCTACAAGTCGCTGGCCGACCTGCGCACGTCGGGGAAGTTTGAGCAGACCCTCACCGACAGCCTGCTGGACGTCATCCGCCAGGCCGGGATCGAGGTGGACGAGTAGTGGCCAACGACATCACCGTCAACTTCGTCGAGGACGGGTCGAAAAAGCTGGAGCAGGCGTTCCAGCGGGTCGGGGCCGCCGCCGACGACATGGACGCCAAGGTGCGCGACTCGGCCGACAGCTTCGACCGGGTGGCCGAATCTGCGGACACGGTGGACACCCGGGCGATGGGGTTCCGGGACACCCTGACCGGTTTGCAGGACGGGCTGGCCGGCATCAAGGCCGTCAACGAGGGTGGCTTGGGCCTGGAATCGCTGCTGCTGCTCGGGTTCGGCATCGGCGACCTGGCGTCGGGCATGTCCAACTTCCTAGCCCCGGCGCTCAAGTCCGTCGCGGCCGGGATGAAGGCGCTGAACCTGACGTTCCTGACCTCACCGATCACGCTGATCATCGCCGCGGTGGCGTTGCTGGCGGCCGGATTCGTGCTGGCCTACCAGAAGTCGGAGACGTTCCGCAAGATCGTCCACGCCGCGCTGGACGGGGTGAAGGATGCCGCGCTGGCGGTGGCGAACTGGTTCAAGGGCCCGTTCGTCAAGTTCTTCCAGGATGCCTGGTCGAAGATCACCGGCCTGCCGGGGAAGCTGAAGGACGCGTTCGCCAAGGTGCAGGGGTGGATCTCCGCGCCGTTCAAGGCCGCGTTCAACGGCGTGGCCGACGCCTGGAACGCCACGGTGGGCCGGCTGTCCTTCTCCGTGCCGTCGTGGGTGCCGGTCATCGGCGGCAACGGCTTCGACGTCCCGGACATTCCCAAGTTCCACAGCGGGGGTGTGGTGCCGGGCCTGCCCGGCCAGGAGGTGCTGGGCCTGTTGCAGGCCGGTGAGCGGGTGGTGCCGCGCGGCGAGTCCACGGCGACGACGGTGAACCTGCACATCTCCGGTAAGGGTTCGTTCGCGACCATGTTCCTCGAGGCCGTCCGCACCGGGGACCTTCGGCTGTCCGTGTCCGGCGGCCGGGTGCAGGTGGCCTGATGAAGCACGACCTGACCATCCAGCTGCACTACGGCGGCGTGTGGCACGACGCCCCCGCCTACGTGCGTAAGCCGGTCACGGTCAGCCGCGGCCTAGGCGACGAACGGGGCGAGCCAGCCCCTGGTAAGGCCACGGCCACCCTGGACAACCGCTCCGGCACCTACAACCCCCGCAACCCGAACAGCGAGCTGTACGGGGTGGCCGGGCGGAACACCCCGGCGCAGATCGTCTACGGCGACCCGGTGGTGGTGGAGGACTTCGAAGACGACACGCTGAACATCACCGTGTTCGGCGGGACGGACTGGTTCCGCACCAACGCGGCGGCACACACCGGGTCCTGGTCGTGGCGGGCCGGCCCCATCGGCGACAGCCAACAGTCCAGCGCGTTCATCGAAGTCCCGGACGGGGCGACGTGCGTACGGTTCTGGTACAAGGTGTCGTCCGAGGAGGGGTTCGATCGGTTCCGCGTCTACATCAACTCCAAGTCCATGGGGCTGGTGCAGTACCTGGACGTGTCCGGCGAGGTGGACTGGACCCAGATCACCCTCGACGTCACCGACGCTTGGGACGTCGTGGTCAACTACATCAAGGACGTGTCGTTCGGCGAGGGCGCCGACACGGCGTACATCGACGACGTGGAGTTCCTGAACGTCAGGTTCACCGGCGAGGTGGCGTCGTGGAAGCCGGACCGTACGGTGGAGTTCACCGGCACCAAGGGCGACGCGTGGACCGACATCAACGCGTCCGGTGTGCTGCGCCGCCTCGAGCAGGGCAACGCACCCACCGAGTCCCTGATGCGCCGCGACGCGCTGGCGTCGGCGTTCGCCGACGGAACCCTCATCGCTGGGGCGTACTGGCCGTGCGAGGACGGCACCCAGTCGACGCAGATCGCGTCGGCGCTGCCAGGCGGGCAGCCGATCACCGTCACGGGGCCGGTGTCGTTCGCCGCGTCGGACATCTTCCCCGGCTCGGCGCCGCTGCCGGTGCTGGGGCCCGGCGCCAACTTCAGCGGCCCTGTCAACGGTGCTGACGGGCGCATCTTCTTCCGGATCTCGCTGCACATCCCGTCCGACAACTCGATCCCCGACAACACCACCCTGATCAACCTGTACACCACCACGGGCCGGTTCGGGATCGCCTACGGAACGGGCGGGTTGCTTCGGCTGGACGCGATCAACACCGAGGGTGCGCTGGTGGACCAGACGCTGGCGTTCAACTTCGGCATCAACGACGTGCGGATAACCCTGTTCGTCGAGCTGGAGGCCAACGGGCCCAACACCGACTACCTGTGGGGCGTGCAGAAGCTGTCCGCCGACGGGCTGACCATCGACACCCGACTGGACTTCGACACGTTCACCGGCATCACACCCGGCCGCTGCGTGCAGGTGTCCGGCGGCGGGTCCGGCACCATGGACGGCTGCACCTTCGGCCACATCGGCGTAGGCCACGAGCAGGCGTTCATGTTCAACCTGATCGACGCGCTGCGCGGCTACGCGACGGAGACCTCCGCCGACCGGTTCCTACGCCTGTGCCGGGAGAACGGCGTGGCCGGCCGGGTG
>DASVCA010000156.1:0-9716 GCA_036381835.1 Micromonosporaceae bacterium | reverse complement strand
AGGCTCCCGCTGTTTTCGCTGGGGACCGTGCTGTTCCCCGGACTGGTGCTGCCGCTGCACGTCTTCGAAGAGCGCTACCGGGCGCTGGTCCGGCACCTGACCCGGCTGCCGGAGGCGGAACGGGAGTTCGGCGTGGTGGCGATCCGCCGGGGCTGGGAGGTGCAGACCGCCCCGGCGGCCGTTCCGGGCAGCCCGCCGGTCCCGGTCGTCGCGCACGAGATCGGTTGCAGCGCCCTGATACGTCGGATGACCGAACTGCCCGAAGGCCGCTTCGACCTGGTCGTGGTGGGTGGGCGCAGGTTCCGGGTCGTCGATGTCGACGAGACGTCGCCCTATCCGACGGCCGCCGTCGAATGGCTGTCGGAGACGCCCGGCGCGGACGCACACCGTCTCGCACCGCAGGTACTCGAGCGGTTTCAGGAGTACCTCGCACTGATCCGACCCGCAACGGTCGCCGAGACGCTGCCGGACGAGCCGACTTTGCTCTCGTACGCCGTGGCGTCCGCCATGGCGCTGTCGGTCGAGGACCGTCAGTCGCTGCTCGCCGCGCCGGACACCGCTGACCGGCTGCGCGCCGAACTGCGGCTGCTCACCCGTGAGCTGGTCCTGCTGCCCCGCCTGCGGGCGGTGCCGGCGGCGCTGGCGGAGTTCGCGGTGCCGGCGAGTCCCAACTAGACGCCGCCGTCCCCAGATCCGCGTCCCGGGCCCAACCGGCGAGCAGGGTGTAGGTCACGGCCGCGCCGAACGCCGGCAGAAGGAGCGCGCCGTACGGGAGCGGCACTCGTCCGTCGACACCCCCGGAGCGCAACCGCGGCGGCATGTCGAACCGCTCGCCGATCGCCGCCGCGTCGCGTAGCCGGTGGTACTCGGCGGCGCTGATCCCGTCGGCGACCCAGGCGCCCGCCAGGCCCGCGAACAGCGCCCCCACGGTGACGGCCAACAGCCCGAGCGGGCCCCGCCGACGCCGGAGCAGCAGCCACGTCCCGACCGCAGCCGACGCCCCGAACGCGAGGCCGAGCAGGGCGAACCACCCGTCCGCGGCGACGAACTCCTCCGGTTGCGAGTCAACCGTGATGGCCCCCTGCGCCGCTTTCACCATCGGCACCTCGGGCGCGATCAGCAGCCACAGCAGGCCGAGCGGCACCCCGAGCAGCGCCACCACACCGGCGGTCGCGGCCGCCGCGCGCAACCCGGAGAACGTGCGCCGCCAGGCGGTCGGCGGTATCGGCGGCCCGGCGGCGACCGCGGCAGGGTGTGCTTGCGAGGTGGGGGCTTCGGCGACGGCCCGCTCTGGGTCACCCGGGTTCGGACGGGTGCGGTACGGGTCATCGGGACGGTCCGCGCTCACCCGGTGATCCTCTCAAGCGCCGGAGGGTGACGTGTGCACACCCGGCAGTCCGCGATCAGACGCTGATGGCGTTCGGGCCGAGCAGCGCCTTGAGGTCGGCCATCAGCGCGGTGCTCGGCGACACCCGCAGGGGGCCGAGCCGCAACAGCGTCGCCCGCGATCCGTTGATCAGCTTCACGTGCACTTCCGCGGAGCCGGGGTGGCTGGCCAGCACCTCTCGGAGCCGGTCCACCAGCGGCGGGGTGCACCGGGCCGGGGGCAGCGCGAGGACCACCGGTTTGACCTCGTCCGCGTTGGTGATATCCGGCAGGGAGAGGTCCATGGCCATCAGCCTGGGCTGGTCGTCGCGGCGGTCCACCCGGCCGCGGACCACCACGATCGCGTCCTCGGCCAGATACTGCCCGACCAGGTCGTAGGTGTTGGGGAAGAACATCACCTCGATCGAGCCACCCAGGTCCTCGAGCGTCGCCGACGCCCAGGCACGCCCCTGCTTGGTGATGCGGCGCTGCACCCCGGAGAGGATTCCGGCCAGGTTGACCACCTGACCGTCCGGCACCGAATTCTCGTCGAACAGCGCTGAGATGGGCAGGTCCGCGGCCGCAGACAGGACGTGCTCGACGCCGAGGAGCGGATGGTCGGAGACGTACAGGCCGAGCATCTCGCGTTCGAAGGCGAGCAGCTCCCGCTTGTCCCATTCTTCGGTCGGGACGGGCGGGGTGACGACCACCCCGCCGCCGGCTCCGTTCTGCCCGCCGAGCGCGTCCCCGAACAGGTCGTACTGCCCGACCGCCTCATTGCGCTTGATCTCCAGGAAGGCGTCGATCGCTTCGGCGTGCACCGCGAGCAGTCCGCGACGGGGGTGGCCGAGCGAGTCGAAGGCCCCGGCCTTGATCAGCGATTCGATGGTCTTCTTGTTGCAGACGATCGGGTCGACCTTGCGCAGGAAGTCGTAGAAGTCGGTGTAGCGGCCCTTCTCCCGGCGACAGCGGATGATCGACTCGACCACGTTGTGGCCGACGTTGCGTACGGCGGCGAGCCCGAACCGGATGTCCTCGCCGACCGCCGTGAAGCGGGCACCGGAGGCGTTGACGTCCGGCGGCAGGACCTTGATCCCCATGCGGCGGCACTCGGCCAGATAGACCGCGGACTTGTCCTTGTCGTCGCCGACGCTGGTGAGCAGGGCGGCCATGTACTCGGCCGGATAGTTGGCCTTCAGGTAGGCGGTCCAGTAGGAGACCAGTCCGTAGCCGGCGGTGTGCGCCTTGTTGAAGGCGTAGTCGGAGAACGGGACGAGGATGTCCCACAGGGTCTTGATCGCGTCGTCGGAGTAGCCGTTGGCGCGCATGCCCTCGGAGAACGGCACATACTCCTTGTCGAGGATCTCCTTCTTCTTCTTGCCCATCGCGCGGCGCAGCAGGTCTGCGGCGCCGAGCGAGTACCCGGCCAGCTTCTGGGCGATCGCCATGACCTGCTCCTGGTAGACGATCAGCCCGTAGGTGTCGCCGAGGATGTCGGCCAACGGCTCGGCCAGCTCCGGGTGAATCGGCACCACCGGCTTGCGACCGTTCTTACGGTCGGCGTACTCGTTGTGCGCGTTCGCGCCCATCGGACCGGGCCGGTAGAGCGCGAGCACCGCGGAGATGTCCTCGAAGTTGTCCGGCACCATCGAGCGCAGCAGGGCGCGCATCGGCCCACCGTCGAGCTGGAACACCCCGAGCGTGTCCCCGCGGGCGAGCAACTCGTAGGTGGGCTTGTCGTCCAGGGGCAGCTCCTCCAGGGCCAGGTCGATGCCCCGGTTCTCCTTGATCGACTGCAGGCAGTCGTCCATCACGGTCAGGTTGCGCAGCCCGAGGAAGTCCATCTTGAGCAGACCGATGGACTCGCACGCCCCCATGTCCCACTGGGTGATGATCGCGCCGTCCTGCTCCCGCTTCTGGATCGGCAGGACGTCCAGCAGCGGCTCGCTGGACAGGATCACGCCCGCCGCGTGCACACCCCACTGCCGTTTGAGCCCTTCCAGCCCTTTGGCGGTGTCCACCACCTTGCGCACATCCGGGTCGGACTCGTACAGCTGGCGGAACTCCGCCGCCTCCGGATAGCGCGGGTGGTTGGCGTCGAAGATGCCGCTGAGGGGGATGTCCTTACCCATCACCGCCGGCGGCATCGCCTTGGTGATCTTGTCGCCGAGGGCGAACGGGTAGCCGAGCACCCGGGCGGCGTCCTTGATCGCCGCCTTCGCCTTGATCGTGCCGTAGGTGATGATCTGGGCGACCCGGTCATCACCGTACCGCTCGGTCGCATACCGGATCATGTCGCCGCGCCGGCGCTCGTCGAAGTCCATGTCGATGTCCGGCATCGACACCCGCTCCGGGTTGAGGAACCGCTCGAAGAGCAGCTTGTGCGGGATCGGGTCCAGCTCGGTGATGCCGAGCGCGTACGCGATCAGCGCCCCGGCGGCCGAACCCCGGCCCGGCCCGACCCGGATGCCCTCCCGCTTGGCGTACGCCACCAGGTCCGCGACCACCAGGAAGTAGCCCGGGAAGCCCATCTTGATGACCACGTCGAGCTCGTACTCGGCCTGCTTGCGGTACTCCTCCGGCACGCCGCCCGGGAAGCGGCGGGCCAGCCCGCGCATGACCTCCTTGCGCAGCCACGACTCCTCGGTCTCCCCGTCGGGCACCGGGAACCGCGGCATCAGCTTGCGGGAGGCGAAGACCGCGGCATAGTCCCCGACCCGCTCGGCGATCTCCAACGTGGCGTCGCAGGCGCCCGGCACCTCGGCATCCCAGATCGCCCGCATCTGCGCCGGGGACTTCAGGTAGAAGTCCCGGGCGTCGAACTTGAACCGCTTCGGGTCGGCCAACGTCGAACCCGACTGCACACACAGCAGCACCTCGTGCGCGTCGGCGTCCCGCTCGTACGTGTAGTGCAGGTCGTTGGTCGCGACCGGTTTGAGGTTGAGCTTTCGGCCGAGCCGCAGCAGATCGTCCCGGACCCGCTTCTCGATGTCCAGGCCGTGGTCCATCAGCTCCAGGTAGAAGTTCTCGGCGCCGAAGATGTCCCGCAGCTCCCCGGCCGCCTGGCACGCCCGGTCGAAGTCGCCGATCCGCAACCAGGTCTGGACCTCACCGGAAGGGCAGCCGGTGGTGGCGATGATCCCCCGGGCGTACTCGTGCAGCAGTTCCCGGTCGGCCCGCGGCTTGTAGAAGTAGCCCTCCAGGCTGGCCCGGGAGGCCATCCGGAACAGGTTGTGCAGTCCGTCGGCGTCCGCGGCGAGCGCGGTCAGATGGGTGTACGCCCCACCGCCGGAGACGTCGTTCTCCCCGCCCTCGGCCCACCGGACCCGGGTCCGGTCCCGCCGGTCGGTGCCGGGCGTCAGGTACAGCTCGCAGCCGATGATCGGCTTGATACCCGCCGCCGTGGCCTGCTTGTAGAAATCGTAGGCACCGAACAGGTTGCCGTGGTCGGTCATGGCCAGCGCCGGCATGTCCAACCGCCCGGCCTCACCGAACAGATCCTTCAGGCGTGCCGCCCCGTCGAGCATCGAGTACTCGGTGTGCACATGCAGATGCACGAACGAGTCAGCCATGTGTCGCCCCCTCTCCCCCTCGGCCGCCGGCTCAGCCTAGTCCCCGCCTCCGACCGCGGCACCGACCACACCCCGGCGCGGGCATGGACGTGTCGCACGGCGCTCAGCGGGCGTAGGGTTCGAGCATCGTGGCCGCCGCCTTCAACCAGGCCTGCCGGGTGGCAGGTTGCAGCTGGCCGTACTCGATCGCGGAGCCGCTCTCCAGCGCGGGATCGTAGGGCACCACGACCACCGCCCGGGTACGGCCGGCGAAGTGCCGCCGCAGGTCATCCAGGAGCGAAGACGGGTTCGGTGTCGGGCAGGAGAGCAGGGTAACCGCGTTCGACACGAGATCGTTCATCCCGATCTCGTCGAGCAGGTCGAGCATCCAGTCGGCGGCGAAGGCGGCATCCTCGCGGGGCACGGTGGTCACCACCAACTGGTCCGTCGCCTGCATCACCGCCTGCCAGTTGGGGCTCTCCACGTTGTTGCCGGTGTCCACACAGATCACGTCGTGCGTGCGCCGCAGCACGTCGATGACCCGCCGCACCGTGTGTCCGTCGAGCCGCTGCGCGAACCGCGGGTTCTCCTCCCCCGCCAGCACGTCGTACGAGCCGTCGGAGGCGTGCCGCAGGTAGTCGTCGAGGCGCTCGATCAACGCCGGACCCTGCTCGATCTCCACCAGGGCGAGATCCGCGATGAGGTGACGGATGGTCCGGGCGTGCCGGGCGCTGCCCGCCCGCAGCCCCAACGTGCCGCGCAACTCGTTGTCGTCCCAGGCCAGCACGCCTCGGCCCCGGACGCTGCCCACGGCCGCCGCGGCGAGCACCGTCGCCGTCGTCTTGTGCACCCCGCCCTTCGGATTCGCGAACGAGAGCACCCGCGGGCCGCCGAAGTCCCGCCGGAGCACCCCGGCCGCCCGCTCGAGGTCCGGGTCGGGGCGGCTGGCCCGCCATTCCAGCCGGGGCGGACCGGCCTGGACGGGCGCGGGACGCGGCGGCGGCACGTACCGGGCCCGCTCGAGCAGCGCGTACCTGGACTCGCCCACCTCCGGCGCGTCGACCTCGGCCGGCGCGGGCGGGTACCCCGCAGCCCGCGCACCAGGAGCGTATTCGGGTGTGATCGGATACCCGACCGATGCGGCGCGGACGTCCGGCCGGCGTTCGTCGAGCGGATGCTCTGTGGCCGCCGGTGCCCGCGCGACGGACCGCTCGACACCGTTCGTCTCCGCCTGCTCGCCCAGTCCGTTGCGCAGCAAGCGCCGCCAGTGTGGCACACGCCGGCCCCAGCCGCTGTCTGTGCCCTCCACGGCTCGCCCCTCCCCAGCACCCTCGATCCCGCCTGACAGGCTACGGAGCAAAATCTATTTGGGCCATACCATGCTCACCCGATCCGCTGTCAACTGTCCGCACGGTCGTCGTCGAGCCGCTCGTCACGCGGCGGACGTACCACGTCCTCCTGCTCGGGCAGCGGCGGCAGCAGGACCGTGCGGTCCAACCTGCGCACCGCCGGCGCGGGATCCACCGTCCGCACCTCGGGAGCCTCGGCGAGTCGCGCCAACACAGGCGGCGCAGCCCGGACCACGGCGGCGTACACGCAGGCGCAGGACGAACGGTAGGCGGCCGCTTCACCGGCCGCCACCCCGGCGTTGTCCTGGAAGAGCCGGCGGTGCCGCGCGTCCTCCGCCGCAACGGCCCGCTCCCGGTAGTCCCGCGCCTCCCGTTCCTTGCGTTCGGCGACTCGCATCAGGCCGGCGACCACGTCGTCCGGCAGCCGCATGGCCGGGATCCGCACGATCTCGGTCTGTACGCCGGGCAGCGGGACCCGGGCGACCACCTCCGCCACCGGCACTTCGGCCAGCACCGATGCGAGCCGGTCGGGGCTCAGGTAGGCGACGAAGCTGACCAGCGCGTACGTCTCGACCCCGGTCGTGTCCCCGGTGGCGGAGAGCGCCGCCAGCTCCGCCCGGCTGTCCCGTAGATAGTCGGGGATCGATTCACCCTCCGCCACCCCTACCCGAACCACAGCGCCGAGGGTCGGATCAGGCGCCGGTGGTGCCTCGTCGCGCAGTACCGCCACCGCCGCTAGCGCGCCGACTAGGGCGAGCGCCGACCAGAGGAGCGTACGGCGGGAGCCCCCGGCCCAGGCAGCGGCCCGCATCACCCGGCATCCTCGCCGCGCAGCAGAGCGAGCGCGCGGGCCAGGTCCTGCGGGTAGTCGCTGACGAACCGCACCTCGCGTTCGGTGCGCGGGTGCCGGAAGGCGAGTTCCCGGGCGTGCAGCCATTGGCGGGAGAGTCCGAGCCGGGCGGCGAGCGTCGGGTCGGCACCGTAGGTGAGGTCACCGACACAAGGGTGGCGCAACGCGGAGAAGTGCACCCGGATCTGATGGGTACGGCCGGTTTCCAGCCGGATGTCCAACAGGCTGGCGGCGGGGAATGCCTCGATGGTGTCGTAGTGGGTGACGCTCGGCTTGCCTCCGGCCACGACCGCCCACTTGTAGTCGTGGCGGGGGTGGCGATCGATGGGTGCGTCCACCGTGCCGCGGAGCGGGTCGAGGTGCCCCTGCACCACCGCGTGATAGCGCTTGTCCACCTCGCGCGCCTTGAAGGCGCGCTTCAACACGCGGTACGCCAGCTCGCTCTTGGCCACCACCATCAAGCCGGTGGTGCCCACGTCGAGTCGGTGCACCACGCCCTGCCGCTCGGCGGCACCGCTGGTGGCGATCGTGTGCCCCATGGCCGCCAGACCGCCGACGACGGTGGGACCGGTCCAACCGGGGCTGGGGTGGGCGGCGACGCCGACCGGCTTGTCCACCACCACGATGTCGTCGTCGGCGTGGACGACCCGCAGTCCGGGCACGGCCTCGGGTACCACGGCCGGTTCTCGGGTCGGGGCGGGGAGGGCCACCTCCAGCCAGGCCCCCGCGCGCACCTTGTCCGACTTGTCCCGTGGCACGCCGTCAACGAGCGCGTCCCCGGCTTCCACAAGTGCGGACGCCGCGCTCCGGGAGAGCCCGAACAACCGGGCGACCGCCTGGTCCAGACGCAGCCCGTCGAGGCCGTCCGGGATCGGCAGGGCACGCCGATCCACCGCGGGCTGCGGGTAGACGGGTGTGCTCATGTCTGGTCTCGGGTCGAGGCGGGTGAGTCGCCCGAGCGCGTCGAGATGCGTGTCCCATCGCGTTGGCGCCCGGTCAACTCGAGATACACCGCGAGCAGCACCCCGCAGAAGAGCGCGCTGTCCGCGAGGTTGAACACGGGCCACACCCGTCCGTACGGGTCGAACAGGCTGACCATGTCCACCACGTGTCCGACGAACGGTCCGGGCGCCCGGAAGATCCGGTCGGCGAGATTGCCGAGCGCGCCGCCGAGGATCAGTCCGAACGAGACCGCCCATGGCAGCGACCGCAGCCGGGTCACCGCCCACACGAGCCATCCGATCACCGCCAGGGCGATCAGGGTGAAGACCCAGGTGTAGCCGGCGCCGATCCCGAAGGCGGCGCCGCTGTTGTGCACCAGGGTCAGGTAGACGGCACCGCCGAGCAGACGTGCCGGCTCCCGCTCGGCCAGGTTGGTCAGCGCGAGCTGCTTGGTGGCCAGGTCGGCGAGCAGCACGATGGCGGCCACCGCCGCCATCAGCCGCGGTGCCCGACGACGCTCGTCGCGCGTACGTGTCGTGCTCTGCTCCGACCCGGTGTCCTTCGCGTGGACCGGGACCGTCTGTTCCCCACCCGCGTTCAGCGTCGCTCCTCCAGTTGCTTGCACGACACGCAGAGCGTGGCCGACGGGAACGCGGCGAGTCGTTCCAGCGGAATCGGGGCCTCGCACCGTTCGCACCAGCCGTACCCACCCGCGTCCAGCCGTTCCAGGGCGCGCTCCACCTGCGTGATGCGGTCCAGGATGCTGTTGACGAGGGAGACCTCCTGCTCATGCTCGAACGTCTTGGTACCGACGTCGACCTGGTCGTCTCCGGACGAGTCGGTGAACCGGTCGCGCCGAAGCTCGGTGATCTCACTCAACGTCTGATCGTACTCCGCCCGCAGCTCGTCCCGGCGAGCCACCAACACGACCCGGATCTGTTCGGTCTCCTCCGCGCTGCGGGCGATCCTCCCCGCCGGCGCGCCGGCTTTCCCACCCGTTCGATTCGCGATCTTCGCCGGTTCGGCCATGTCGTCCCCCCTGTGAACAAAAACGGGGCGCGCGGCGGTTGCCACGCACTCCGGAGATTTGGCAAGAATACGGAAGCCACACCGAATCCGACAACACGTCGCACCAATACAACTACGTTGGGTAGTGATGCATTTCGTGGCCGGATCGGGACAAACAGTAACAGACCAGCCAGTGCGACGGGTCAGATCGTGCCGATATCGCGCAACGCCCGCAGCCGATCGACGATGGGGTGAGCGGGGCCGTCGATCACGAACAGCTTGTCCCGGCTGGCCGCTCCCGATCGCAGCGTGACGGCGGCCGGACGAACCCCTAGCGCCTCCGCGAGCGCCCGCCGAGCCGCCTCGGTCGCCCGACCCTCACTGGCCGGCGCATTCACCGCGATCACCAACGCTCGACCGTACGGACCGTCGTGGCATCCCCCGACTCGGGCTCGGGCCGATCCGGGCTTGACCCGGACCGCCACCACGACTGGGTGCTCCGACGCCTCATCCCGCGCTCGAGTATCCCGTGGACCGCCCGACACCGTGTTCCGCCCTTTCCCCTGCGATCCGCGCGACGAGGTGCCGCAAGGAGACGGCGGCGAAAGGCGAGCGGCAGAGCGCCTCGCCTTGCGCCGCCGTCGACCGTCG
>DASVCA010000155.1:0-15011 GCA_036381835.1 Micromonosporaceae bacterium | reverse complement strand
CCGGGAGCGGTTGACCTCCCGGACCCCGGTGGCTCCACCGGTCTCGATCAGCGGGTGATCAGCTCGAACGCGATAGCCGGACGGCCGCCGAATCGCTCGCCGACGCTGTTGGCTATGGCGGTGAACGGGCCGCGGACATCGGCGAGCCCGATCGCGTCCAGGTAGGCGCGGTGCGCCTCCAAGGATGCGATGGCCTTGTCCATGGTGTCGCTGATGTCGACCGCGTGCGTGGTGTGCGGTGACTGGGCAACCGCGATGTAGCGGACGCCGTTCCACGGCTCGGTGTCCTCGTCCGGGAAGATCCACCGGTTGCCGGCGTCCCCGATGGCATCCAGCACCGCCTGCCCGGTGTGCCGGTGATCGGGGGAGTTCCGCTTGCCGCCGGGGAACGTGTCGTGGTGATTGAAGGTGATCACGAGTTCGGGCCGGTGTCGGCGCAGCGCGGCGGCGATGTCGCGCCGCAGCTCCACGCCGTACTCGATCACACCGTCCCGGTAGTCGAGGAACTCGACGTCGGTGACCCCGACGATCTCCGCGCTCGCGCGCTGCTCGGCCTCGCGGATCGCGGCCGTCTTCTCCGGGGCGCTGCCGTCGATACCGGCCTCACCACGCGTCAGCAGCAGGTAGGCGACGCTTTTGCCGGCGGCCGTCCAGGACGCGATCGCCCCGGCCGCGCCGAACTCGATGTCGTCCGGATGCGCCACCACGGCCAGCGCCCGGGTCCAGTCGGTGGGCATCTCGGCCAGTTGATCCACCATTAGTGTTCCTTCCGGTCCTGGTCTGATCGATACCTAGACAGCAGGACGTTAGGGAGGCATCCGGCCGGTGTCTGCTCACTGTTGGCCAGCCGTCCGCCGCCCATCGGCCGCACCGCTCACAACTGAGCGGACCGGTCCGGAACCATCGACCTAGCGTGCGACCATGTCTGCCACCACAGAAGCCGAACCCATCGTCGCCGCGCCCGACATCCTCCGGCTGCGGGCCGAGCAGCACCCGGACCGGATTCCGCTGTACATCGACGGGGTGGGGGACCTTACCTTCCGGCAGTGGGATCGCCGGTCCGACACCGCCGCCCGGCTCCTGGCCCGTGCCGGTCTGGGCCGTGGGGACCGGGTCGGACTGCTCTTCGGTGAGCGTGACTGGATCGACTACGCCGTCAGCTACCTGGGCGTACTCAAGATCGGTGCCACGGCGGTGCATCTCGGTGCCGACCTCCCCGAAGCCGAGCTGCGCCGCCGGCTCGATCAATGCCCGGTGGTCGGGGTGGTGCACGGGAACGCGGTAGCGCCACCACCGATCGACGTGCCGCACCTCATCCCGTACGCCGCGTTGCGTGGTCGGGCCGGTCGACCGGTACGGGTGCCGCTGTTCGCCGAGGACATCGCCGATGTGCTCTGGACGTCCGGGACCACCGGGCCGGCCAAGGCGTTCACCAATCCGCACGGCACCCTGACCTATCGCCGAGGTCCGGCGGGTCTGAGCAAGTTGGACTTCTCGGCACCGGTGATCGCCCCGATGCCGATGGGCACCCCGTCGAGCGCCATGACGGTCGGGATGATGCCGCTCAATTCGCCCGCCCCGGTGGTGGTGTGTCGCCCCGGCGACGCCGACCGGGTCGCTGCGCTGATCGCGCACCACCGTGCGACGACGCTGATGGCGACGCCGTGGGTCGCCATGCGGATGGTGGCCGAACGGGTGCACGAGCGCCACGACCTGTCGAGCCTGACCACCGTGGCGGTCGCTTCGGCACCGCTGCCGGCCGCCACCGCGCGGGCGCTGCTGAGGATGGTGCCGGGCCTGACGATCACCACCGCGTACGCACAGGGTGAGGCGGTGCCGGCGGTGATCCTGAACCGTTTCGACCCGGACCGGCCCATGTCGGTCGGTCGCCCGGCGCCCGGAACCGGGCTGCGGGTCGCGGACGAGAACGGGGAGCCGGTACCGGACGGGACGATCGGCGAGATCTGGCTGCACTCGGCCGCGCCGAAACGTTGCTACCTCGATCCCGAGCTGACCGCCGCGATCCGAGTGGACGGGTGGACCCGGACCCGGGATCTCGGACGGATCGGTCCGGACGGTGACCTGTACCTGTTCGATCGGGCGGTGGACGCCATCCGCAGCGGCGAGCACCTGATCTCGTCCATCGAAGTGGAGGGTGTGCTCTACGACCATCCGGCGGTCCGCGAGGTGGCCGTGGTCGGCGCCCCCGACCCGGTGCTCGGCGCGGTGCCGGTCGCTTTCGTCGCGTTGTCCCACGGGGCGGTGGATCCGACCGCGGTGCGCGAGTTCGCGGCGGCGCGGCTGGCCCCGCACCAGCGTCCGGTCCGGGTGTACGCGGTCGATGCGCTGCCGCGCGGGGTCACCGGCAAGGTGTTGAAGCACCGACTGCGCTCGGCGGTGGCCGAACGTGATTTGACGGTTGCGCAGAACTGAGCAGAACCCTGGGCGTCCAATCGCGAATATTCGACATCGCCGTCGATATGCGAGGGAGGTGAACAACATGACGAAGCTGATCGTTCGCAAGCTGGAGCCGGTCAAGACCAGCTCCACCGCGGCTGCCTGCAGCACCGCGTGACATCGGTAGTCGGACCGGCCGGGGCGGAGCCGTCCCGGCCGGTCCACTGAGCAGAAGGGACGGCACCCGTGACCGGCTACCCATCCGACACCCTCGTCAAGGTTCGTCCCTTCGTACGCAAGGTCGAGGGCGACGAAGCCACCATCGGCGACCCGCAGCGGCAGATCTTCCTGGTCATCCCCGCCGCGGGCCTGGACATCCTGGACTGGCTCGCGGACGGCGCGACCGTGGGCGACGCGGTCCGCCGGTTCGAGGACAAATACCACGAGACACCCGACATCGAGGACTTCCTCACCGCGCTGTCGGACGAAGGCTTTCTGGCTTCAGCCGACGGCACCGATACCTCCTCGGACCCGACCACCGCGGCAACGCCGGTCACGTCGAAGTCCGCGGCCCGCATCCGACGGCAATGGTTCATCAGCTGCGACTGGATTCCCGAAACCGTCGCCCGGCGGCTGACCGGTCCGGTGGCGCTGGTCGTGTGCGCGGCGGTCATCGCCGTCGGGCTGGCCATGGCGATCAGCGAACCGGGACTCCTGCCCGGCTCCGATGTCCTGCTCTTCCCCAACGGCAACTTCGCCGCGATGACCTGGGCCACCTTCGGCCTGGCGGTGCTCGCGGTCGCCCTGCACGAGCTGGCACATGTCCTGGTCGCCCGGGCCTCCGGCGCCTCCGCCCGGGTCGGCATCGGAAACCTGATGTACACCATGGTCGCCCAGACCGACATGACCGGCATGTGGATGACCTCGAAGCGTCGGCGGTACCTGGCCTTCGTCGCCGGGCTGATCGTCGACGCGGTCTGCGCCTCCGCCGTGCTGGGGCTGCTGTTCGCCGATCAGCGCGGTTGGATCACGCTGTCCGAGACCGTCGGCGCCCCGCTGGCCCAGGCGGTTCTGTTCACCTACGTCCTGCGCATCTCCTTCCAGTTCTTCTTCTATCTGCGTACCGACCTGTACTACGTCTTCGCGACGATGCTGAACTGTCGGGACCTGATGGGCGACACCGAGCGGTATCTGTACAACCTGCTGGTGCGTGCGGTACGCAAGCCGCACCTGGCGGTGGACCAATCCGGCGTGCCCCGCCGGGAGATGCGGGCCGTCCGCGGGTACGCGGTCGCCTACGTGGTCGGCCGTACCTTCTCTCTCCTGGTGCTGCTCGGCTTCTTCCTGCCGCTGCTGATCAGCCTGCTGATCGAGTTCCTGCTGCTCATCACCGGGCAGGACTCCCGCCTGACCGCGGTGGACTTCCTGAGCGCCGCGATCATCATCGCGCTCCTCGACGGCGGTGGCCTCTTCCTGTGGCTGCGAAGCCTGTGGCGTCGGTTCCGGGCGAGCCGCCGCAAGCGGCCGGTGCCGGCGACGAGTCATTAGGCGTCGTGCTCAGTAGTGGGCAGAGCGGGGCCGAAAGCGGCACGAAGCTGGGACGACCTGACCCCACCAGCGAGATCGAGGACCGCAGTCTCAAGGAAACGGAGCCGACATGTCGCCGCAAGATACCGATTTCGCCATTCCGGTGGCGCAGCAACAGACCTCGCTCGCCCCGCACGAGATCCTGCACACCGCGAACGCGGGTGTCGTCGTGGAGCGGGTGGGCCAACTGCGCGCCCGGTTCCGTTCCGAGGGCCGGCAGTTCGCCCGCGAACTGGCCGAGTACATCAACACCAAGTACGTCGGCATCGCGAGCGTCCTGCTGTACGAGGAGACGTTCGGCACCGAGGACCGGCTGCACTGGCTGATCCACCTGGAGTCGTTCGACGCGTACCAGAAGCTGCTGCAGATGGGCAGCAGCGACGAGGGCTGGCGCGACATCATCCTGCGCAACCGGATCCCGGACGAGCACGGGGGCGGTTCCTGGGAGCGGATGTTCATCGACGGCAGCCTGCAGGAGACGGTGCTGCTGCCGCAGAGTTTCGGCATGTACGGCACCGCGAACGAGGTGCCGGACACCGTGGTGAAGGTCGAAGGTGAGAACGTCGAGCGGTTCGTGGTGCCCACCGCCGCGCACCAGACCGACCAGGATCCGGCTGAGCTGCTGCACTCAGGCAACTGCGGAATCCTGATGCACCGTACCGGGGAGCTGCGCTACGAGTTCCGCGCGGAGGGGCGGCAGTTCGCCCGCGCCCTGACCGAGATCTGGAACCGCAGCCTCGTCGGGGAGGCGACCATCTTCCTGTATGAGGAGGTGTTCGGCCTCTCCGACCGGATCCACTGGCTGATCCACCTGAAGTCCCTGTCCACCTACTACAACCTGATGGGCTTCCGGGCCCGGGTCGATCCGACCGCGCGCGAGATCTTCACGAAACAGTGGATCGCGCCGGAGAAGGGCGGGGGCGGCTGGGAGCGCATGTTCGTGCAGGGCACGCTCCGGGACATGGCGCTCACCCCCCAGCACTGGGGCATGTACGCCACTCAGGCGCGGCGATGAGGGGGGTGCCGTGTACGACGTGATCGTCGTCGGTGCGCGGTGCGCGGGCGCGCCGACCGCCATGCTGTTCGCCCGGGCCGGATATCGGGTGCTGCTGCTGGAGCGCGCTCACTTCCCGGCGGACCGATTGTCCACGCTCTACATTCAGCAGACCGGAGTCCTCCTGCTCAAGCGCTGGGGGCTGCTCGATGCGGTGATCGCCACCGGGTGCCCGCCGCTGGACCGGGTCGTCTACCGGATGGGTGACGTCCGCGTGGAGGGGTGCGCCAGCGAGGTCGACGGGGTACGCGCCGCCTACGCCCCGCGCCGTTACCTGCTCGATCGGCTGCTCGCCGAGGCCGCGGTGGCGGCCGGCGCGGAGCTGCGGCAGGGATGCTCGGTCAACGAGGTGGTCACCGAAGGCGGTCGTGTCGTCGGTGTTCGCTACCGGACCGAAGGGAAGACGGTCACCGAGCACTGCCGTCTTCTCGTGGGCGCGGACGGCATGCGTTCCACCGTCGCCGGCCTCGTCGGCGCGCCGAAGACGGTCGAGAACGAGCGACTCACCTGCGCCTACTACACGTACTGGCGAGGGGTGACCGCCGACTTCGAACTCTACGAGGGGGAGACCGGCTGGGTGTCGGCGGTGCCGACGAATGATCTCGTGCTGGTTTCGGCCTACTATCCGCAGCACCGGTTCGCGGAGGTGCAGCGACGGGCCTATCCCGCGTACCTGGAGAACATCGAGGTGAACGCGCCCGACCTGCATGCGCGCCTGGCCGGTGCGGAGCGGGTGGACCGGCTGTACGGCACCGGGGATCAACAGAACTTCTTCCGGCAGGCATCCGGCCCGGGGTGGGCGCTCGTCGGAGACGCCGGCACGCACAAGGACTCCCTGACCGCGCGAGGTATCGGGGATGCCTTCCTCCAGGCACAGCTGCTGGTCGACCGAGTCGGCACCGAACTGCGCGAACCGGACCGGTTGGACCTCGCGCTGAAGACGTACGCCGAGGATCGCGATCAGGCGTTGCTGGAGAACTACAAGGGCACTCAGCTCGTCGCCCAGGCCGCGGCGCGGGACAAACGTCGTGCCCTGCTGCGCGCCGTGGGCAGCAGTCCGGAACTGACTCAGATCTATTTCGATACGGTTGCCGGGCTCCGCCCGGTCGGCGATCTCTACACCCCGGAGCTGCTGGCGATGCTCGCGGCCAGTTGACACACCGCCCGATGCGCACAAATGAGCAGTGCCGGTCGGTGCCCTGCGGTTGAATGTGGCACTTGAAGTGTCATCTGGTTGACGAACGGTAATGGAAGAGGAGTACGACGTGTCGATCGCGACACTGCGAGGCGTGACCCTGGACTGTGCTGATCCCAAAGCCCTGGCCCGCTTCTACCACGAACTCACCGGGCTCGAGATCGCCTACAGCGAGGACGAGTTCGCTGGCCTGACCGGTCCCGCCGGTCACCTCGGGTTCCAGCGCGTCGAGGGATACCGCGCCCCCGAGTGGCCCGGCCAGAACGTGCCCCAGCAGTTCCACCTCGACTTCGGTGTCGAGGACCTGGACGCGGCGGAGAAGCAGGCCCTGGCGCTCGGCGCGGTCAAGCCGGACCACCAGCCGGGCGGTGACCGGTGGCGGGTGCTGCTCGATCCGGCCGGCCACCCGTTCTGCCTCGTCGCCGGCTGATCATCAGCCGTTCCCTGTCCCTCGCACCGATTAGGAGATCCCATGACGACCCGAGCCACCGGCAACTTCGACCTCAACTGGGACGAGCAGCCGCCGTACGACAAGGCTGAGGGCGCCACGCTCGCCAAGGTCACCGTGACCAAGAAATTCCGGGGCGATCTGGTGGGGACCAGCGTCGCCGAACTCATCAAGGCGATGACGGACGTGCCGGATTCAGCGGGCTACGTCGCGATCGAACGGGTCACCGGGACGCTGCACGGCCGGGAGGGTTCGTTCGTCCTGCAGCACAACGCCATCATGGACCGCGGCAAGGGCGACCTGCAGATCCGGATCGTGCCCGACTCCGGGACCGGCGAGCTCAAGGGCATCAGTGGCACCATGCACGTCGATCCTTCCAAAGGCCACTTCTGGACGCTCGACTATTCCATCGACGAGTCCGCGTGAACACCTTTCTGGCGCTGCTGCGTGGGATCAACGTCGGAACGAGCAACCGGATCGGCATGGCCGACCTGCGGGCACTACTCGGCCGGCTCGGCTACACCGACGTGCGGACCCACCTACAGAGCGGTAACGCGGTGTTCACCTGCTCGGCCACCGACTCCGACGAGATCGCCGGGCAGATCGAGGCCGCGATCGCGGACGAGCTGGGTCTGAAGATTCGGTGCCTGGTTCGAGACCGGGACGACCTGCGCCGGGTGGTGGAGGCGAACCCCCTCGCCGACATCGCCACCGATCCCGCCCGGCTGCTGGTCACCTTCCTTTCCGCGACCCCGGACGCCGAGCGCCTGGCGGCGATCGACGTCGCCGGCGATTGCCGGGAGCGGTTCGTGGCGCACGGGCGGGAGCTCTACGTCTGGCTCCCCGACGGCGTGCGCAATGCGAAGCTCAGCTACGCGTTCTTCGAGAAGAAGCTGGGCGTCACCGCAACGGCGCGCAACTGGAACACCGTCACCAAGCTGCTGTCGATGATGGGTGTGGGCTGAGCAGACCGCGGGTCGCTCAGCCCACACCACGCGTTGCGACCACGCATTCGTTGACTTGACGGAGCGCCGCAGCACCGTACCCTGCCACCTTTCATCGGTTTGTGTCGACACATGACCGATGTCGTGGCTGCAACCGAAATCGCGTGCGATCTCTTGCCCCGGCTGCTCCATGTTGAGCAGCACCGGCACCGGAGCGGATCTAGCGTTCGGCCAACCGCAGGCAGCGGAACGCCGACACCGCCCGAAGACGAGGAGAACAGGATGAGCACGCAGACAGGCGCACCGACCGAGCCGCTGACCCCCGACCTGCGTGCGAAGATCGTGCCGCCCGCGCGACGGCAGGCCGGTCTCGCCGAGGAGCTGCTGCTGCACTCGGCCAACGCGGCCGTGATCGTGTCGAAGGTCGGGCAGGTTCGCTCGGAGTACCGCAACGAAGCCCGGGTGTTCGCCCGGGAGATGGCCAAGCACGTCAACGCCCGACAGGCCGGTAACGCCACCGCCTTCGTCTACGAGGAGACGTTCGGCACGGAGGATCGGCTGCACTGGCTGATCCACCTGCGCTCACTCGACGTCTACTACCGGATGGTCGAGATGGGCGACCAGGACCGGGCCTACCGGGAGTCGCTCACCCAGGAGCGGGTGCAGACCGACGACGGGGCCAAGGCCTGGGATCGCCTGTTCGTCGACGGCAGCCTGCACTCCAGCGTGCTGCTGCCGTGCCGCCCGACCATCGGAACGTCGGAGTCCGACGGTGCCGAGCCGATCGCCGCTGACCAGACCGGCCAGGCCCCGGAGGAGATGCTGCATTCGGCGAGCGCCGGGATCGTGCTGCACCGCGTCGCGCAGATCGTCCCAGGAGCCGGATACCGTGCCCGGGCGTTCGCCGCCGAACAGGCCGAGACGGTCAACAAGCAGTTCGCAGGCGAGGTCACCGTCTTCCGCTATGAGGAGGCGTTCGGCCCGGTCGGCCGCCTGCACTGGCTGCTGCACCTGCGTGACCTGACCTCCTACCGTCGGCTGCTCGATGCCCCGCAGTGGCACATCGAGACCACCGCCGCCGAACTGTTCGTTCCGGGCAGTGTCACCGACACCGCACTCACCCCCCACCACTGGGGGCTGTACGGGACCAAGGAAGCCTGAGGCGCACGATGGCGATCGGCATCGAGAGCATCAACGCCTACGTCGGGAGGGCCAGCCTCGGGGTTCGGCAACTGTTCGCGGCCCGCGGGCTGGAGATGCGGCGCTTCGCCAACCTGATGATGGAGCGCAAGTCGGTCAACCTGCCCTGCGAGGACCCGGTCAGCAACGCGGTGAACGCCGCGAAACCCTTGATCGACGCGCTGACCCCCGCGGAGCGGGAGGCGATCGAATTGGTGGTCGTCGGCACGGAATCCGGCCTCGACTTCGGTAAGCCGATCAGCACGTACATCCATCACTATCTCGGCTTGAGCCGGCGCTGCCGATCATTCGAAGTCAAGCACGCCTGCTACGGCGGGACGGCCGCCCTGCAGACCGCGGTGGGCATGATCGGCGGCAGTCCGAATCCGGCGGCCAAAGCACTGGTCATCGCCGCCGACGCGGCGAGCGTCGCGGCCCGCAACACCTACTGGGAACCGTCCCAGGGGGCCGGCGCGGTGGCGATGATAGTGAGTCGCCGGCCGGAGGTCCTGGAGTTGGACCCGGGCGCCAACGGCTACTACAGCCACGAGGTGATGGACACGCTCCGCCCGCGACCCGACCTGGAAGCGGGCGACTCGGACCTTTCCCTGCTGTCCTACCTCGAGGCGCTGGAACAGAGTTTCCGGGCGTATGCCGAACGGGTAGCGGGAGTCGACGTCGTCGACTCGTTCGACCACCTGGTGCTGCACACCCCGTTCGCCGGCATGGTGCGCGGCGCCCACCGCAACCTGCTGCGACGGGTGAAGGGACTGCCGCCGGCTGCCATCGACGCGGACTTCGAGCGGCGTGTGGCGCACTGTCTGCACTACTGCCAGCAGGTCGGCAACGTCTACTCGGCCGCGCTCTACCTCGCGCTGTGCTCGCTCCTCGATCACGCAGACATCACCGGACCGTGCCGTATCGGCATGTTCTCCTACGGCTCCGGGTGCGCGGCGGAGTTCTACAGCGGGGTGGTCACCCCCGGCGCGGCGGCCAAGGTGACCGGTCAGCGGATCGCCGCCGCGATCGCCGACCGGCATCCGCTGACGATGGACGAGTACGAACTGCTCAGCGATCTCAGCCTGCACCGGATGTGCGGCGTGCAGGACCACCGCTACGACGTCACGCCGTACGAGGCGATCTACAAGGAGCGGTTCGAGGGCCGGCAGTTGCTGGTGCTCGACCGGATCGAGAACTTCCACCGCAAGTACCGCTGGAGCTGAGGACGGAGGTCGCGGTGTCGTTTGAGACCTTGCAGGTCCGGGTCGAGCCCGGCGTGCTCCGGGTGACCCTCGACCGACCCGGAAAGCAGAACAGCATCAACGGAGCCATGCTCAACGAGCTGAACGCCGTACTCGACCAGGCGGAGGCGTCACCGACCTGTCGGATGGTCGTCCTCGAAGGCGGCGACGGCGTCTTCTGCACCGGCATGGACTTCGCGGACGCGACCCGCGACGACCACGCCACCGACGATCTCGCCCGCCGGGGCGGCGAGGAGTTCTTCGGTCTGCTCGACCGGCTCACCACCATGCCCCGGGTGGTGGTCGCCAACGTCGACGGCCGAGTCGCCGGTGGGGGCGTGGGCTTGGTTGCGGCAAGCGACCTCGCCGTCGCCACCCCGCGCAGCACGTTCGGCCTGCCCGAGGCGCTGTGGGGGCTGCTGCCCTGCTGCGTGCTGCCGTTCCTGATCCGCCGGGTCGGGTTCCAGCCGGCCCACGCGATGACCCTCACCACCCTCCCCGTGTCGGCCGATCGGGCGCTCGCTACCGGGCTGGTCGACGAGGTGGTCGAGGACTTCACACCGGTGCTCCGACGTCTGCGCGCCCGACTGACCAAGCTGGACACCGCCACGATCGGCGATGCGAAGCACTATCTGCGCCGCATGTGGTTCCTGTCGGCAGAGACCGAGCAGACCGCGGTGACGGAGTTCAGCCGGCTGATGTCCTCGCCGGTGGTCCGGCAGCGACTGGGGGCGTTCGCGCAGCGACAGGCCTTCCCCTGGGACAGCCCGGCGGGCACCGGAGCGCGGCCGTGACCACCGCATGGCTCTTCCCCGGGCAGGGCGCCCAGCGACGCGGCATGGGCGCATCCGTCCTCGACCGCTACCCGGACCTGGTCGCCCAAGCCGACGAAGCGCTCGGCTATTCCGTGCGCGAACAGTGCCTGACCGGTGCCGAGCCCGGGCTGCAGGACACCAGGTACGTGCAGCCCGCACTCTTCGTGGTGTGCGCGCTGAGCGCGCTCGCCCGGCTCGAAGAGGGCGGCCGCCCCGACGTACTGGCCGGGCACAGCCTCGGCGAGTACACCGCCTTGTTCGTGGCCGGCTGCTTCGACTTCGCCACCGGGGTACGCCTGGTGCGGCGCCGAGGCGAACTGATGTCGGCGGCGTCCGGGGGCGGGATGACCGCGGTGGTGGGCCTGCGGACCGACACGCTCGAGGAGCTGCTGGCCGGGTCCGGTATCGACGATCTGGACCTCGCCAACCGCAACTCCGACGAGCAGATCGTGCTGTCCGGCCCGGTCGAGTCGTTGGCCCGGGCCGGACAGCTGGTGGCCGCAGCCGGTGGGCGGGCGGTACCGCTGCGGGTCAGCGCGCCGTTCCACTCGCGGTACATGGCGCAGGCGGCCGAGCAGTTCCGGCAGTTCCTGACCGGGGAGCCGCTTGTCGATCCGACCATCCCGGTGATCTCGAACGTGACCGCCCGCCCGTATCCGGCGGGCTCCGTGGCCGAGCTTCTGGTCCGGCAGATTCACCAGCCGGTCAGGTGGTGGGAGAGCATGAGCCTGCTCGTCCGGCAGGGGGTGGGCGAGGTGGTCGAAGTGGGCCCCGGCCGGGTGCTCACCCCGCTGTGGGAGGCGGCCCGGGCACGGCCCTGCCAGGTCCCGTCGCAGGCTGCATCGGCGGATCCGGCGCCGACCGCTCCGATGCCGGGCCCCGCCCCGAGCGCGGATTCGGCAGGCCGGGTGCGCGCGGAACAACTCGGCTCGGCCGGGTTCCGACGGGACTACGGCATCCGGTACGCCTACCTCGCGGGGGCGATGTACAAGGGCATCGCCTCCGCCGAGTTGGTGATCCGGTTGGGGCAGGCCGGGCTGATGGGCTTCTTCGGCGCGGGCGGCTGCACCATCGACGAGATCGAGGCGGCGCTGCGAACGATTCGATCGGCCCCTGGCGTGGACGGCCGGTTCGGGATGAACCTGCTGGCCAGCCCCGATGCGCCCGGCGTCGAGCGGGAGATCGTCGACCTCTACCTACGGCACGATGTGCGGTTCATCGAGGCCGCCAGCTATACCGGGGTCACCCCGGGGGTGGTCCATTTCCGCTTCCGCGGTGCGCACCGCGACTCGGAAGGGCGGCCGCGAGCCCTCCGGCACGTGCTCGCGAAGGTGTCCCGGCCGGAGGTCGCGGAGGCGTTCATGAGCCCCCCTCCGGCGGCGATCCTGGCACAACTGGTCGCCGAGGGGGCGCTGACCGAACAGGAGGCCGCCATCGCCGCCGAGTTGCCGGTGGCGGGGGACATCTGCGTCGAGGCGGATTCCGGGGGCCACACCGACAGCGGCAATCCCTACACGCTGATCCCCGCCATGCTGCGGCTGCGCGACGAGGTGGCCGCCCGCCACGGCGTCACCGGGCTGATCCGGGTCGGCGCGGCCGGTGGCATCGGGTCGCCGGAGGCGGTCGCCGCGGCCTTCAGCCTCGGCGCCGACTTCGTCCTGACCGGGTCGGTGAACCAGTGCTCTCCGCAGGCCGGTACCTCCGACGCGGTCAAAGAGCTGCTCGCCCGAATCGATGTACCGGACACCGCGTACGCGCCGGCCGGTGACCTGTTCGAGTTGGGCGCGCGGGTGCAGGTGGTGCGTAAGGGAACTCTGTTCGCCGCCCGGGCGAACAAGCTGCACCAGCTCTACCGCCAGCTCGACAGTCTCGACGACATCGACCCGTCGACCCGGGAAACCATCGAACAGCGCTACTTCCGCGCGACCTTCGACGAGGTGTGGGAGGAGACCCGGGAATACCTGCGGAAGAACCGCAGCCAGGACATCGAGCGCGCCGAACGCAACCCGAAGGTGAAGATGGCACTGGTCTTCCGCTGGTATTTCGCGCACTCCACCCGGCTGGCGCTCGACGGCGTCAGCGCCGAACGGGTCAACTTCCAGATTCACTGCGGCCCGGCGATGGGCACGTTCAACCGCTGCGTGGCCGGCACGCCGTTACAGGACTGGCGGGCACGGCATGTCGACGCCATCGCCGAGCTGTTGATGACCGGGGCCGCAGCGCACCTCGATCGCATGGTCCGCGTCCTGACCAGTTGCTCGTCGCCCGACCCTCAGGGAGGACACCGTGTCTACCGCGACTGAGGCCGTCCCGCGCACGCCGGACGATCCCACCGACCGGGTGCTGGCGATCATCGCCGGCCTGCTCCCACCGGGCAGCCCGGTCGACCCCGAGCGGGGACTGCGGGAGATCGGGCTCGGTTCCCTGGCGGTGACCCGACTGTGGTTCGAGGTACGCCGTACGTTCGGCGTCGATCTGACCGTGCCCTGGTTGACCCGGTGCGAGACGGTCCAGCAGCTGGTCGATCGCGTGGTCGAGTTGTGTGAAGCCGGTGCTGCGGACCCCGAGACGGCACCGACGTTGCAGGCCGACCCGGACGCCCGCCACGCGCCGTTCTCCCTCAGCGACCTGCAGCAGGCGTATCTCGTGGGGAAGGATCCGCACCTCGGCCCCGACCCCATCGGCTGCCATGTCTACCGCGAGTTCGAAGTGCCCGACGTCGATGTCGACCGACTGGTGGCGAGCTGGTGGCGGGTGGTGGACCGGCATGATGCGCTACGGCTGGTGCTGACCCCGGACGGGCGACAGCGGATCCGTCAGGTCCTGCCCCGGGAGACGCTCCCGGTGCACGACCGTCGAACAGCGGATGAGGAGACGTTCGCCGCGCACGTCGCCGCCGTCCGCACCCGCCTGTCCCACCACCGGTACGAGCCCGACAGCGAGCGATTCTGGACGGTGGAGATCTCCCTCGGCCCGCACAGCCGGGCGGTCGTCCACCTCAGCATCGACGTCCTGATCATCGACGGGCACGGATTATCGGTCGTCCTCGCCGACTGGAGCGACGGCTACGCGCGGCCGGACGAGCCGCGGCCGCAGGTCGAGCTGACCGTCCGGGACTGTCTGGCGACGCTCGCCGCCCAGCGCCGGTCCCCCGAATACCAGCGGCAGCTCCGGTACTGGGATGAGCGGCTGGCCGACCTGCCCGACGGGCCGGTGCCGGCGAAGGGTCCGACGGATCCACCGTCCAGCGCGTCACTGCGGCGAACACCGCTCACCGCTACCGTCCCCGCGCCCCAGTGGTCGGTCATCACCCGGCTCGCCCGGGACTGGGACGTCTCGCCCACCGCGCTGGTGTTCACCCTCTTCGTCGAGGCGTTCGTCGGTCAGGGGGCCGAAGCGCCGTTCTCCATCGTCCTCACCACCAGCGACCGGATGTGGCTGCCGGCGGAAGCCGAGACGACCGTCGGGCCGTTCACGTCCAGCATCACGGTCCCGGTCCCGGACACCGCGCAGATGCCGCTGCGGGAGGCCGCCCAGCGCATCCATCAGCAGCTGTGGACAGATCTGGAGCACGCGGTGGTGCCCGGTGTCACCGCGCTGCGCCGGCGACGTGCCGCCGATCGGACGAGTCCTCCGCCGAGCCTCCCCGTCGTCTTCACCAGCATGCTCGGCGTCGGGGCGCGGCCCGAAGGCGACGTCGACTTCGAACGGGCGATCAGCTATGCGGTCAGCCAGACCAGCGGAATCACCCTGGACCATCAGATGTGGGAGCGCGACGGTGCGCTGCATGTGCGGTGGGACGTCATCGAGCACGCCTTCCCGGCGGGCGCGGTCCGGGTGATCTTCGCGCGATTCCTCAACAGTCTCGAGGCCCTGACCGATCGGCCGGCGCAAAGCCGCGCCATGAACGAACTCCAACAGGCGTACTTCGTGCCCCGGGCCATGTCCGGCCCCGCCCCGTGGGACGGCTGCCAGGTCTACCACTCCTTCCACGTCGAGGAGTTGGATCCGGCCCGGCTGGAGTCCGCCTGGCTGCGGCTGATCGCCGCCCACGAGGTGCTGCGCACCGTGGTCGACCACGACGGTCGACTCGCGGTGAACCCGACATGCCCCGGACGCTGGCACATCCCCGTCGTCGATCTGGACGAGCT
>DASVCA010000154.1:0-4873 GCA_036381835.1 Micromonosporaceae bacterium | reverse complement strand
ATCGCCTTCTACAACCACCGCCGCCGCCACTCCGCCCTGGGCTACCTCAGCCCCGCCGACTACGAACAGACCTCCACACCGACTACGCTGCACCGGATCGCGGCATAACCCGGTGTCCACATCCCGGGGGGAACCTCAGTGCCATCAAAGCGAATTCAATGGCCTCCTCAGCTCGCGCGCAACTCCCGTATCCAGCCCATTTCCGTCGCTGAAGTTCGCAACTGAATACATATTTCCACCTGGCCAGAAGTATTACAGCGCGAACCGCTGGAACCCCCGTTACTGCGGGTAGAACCACCAGCAGAACCACCGGCTTACCGCCACCGCCGGAGCCTTCCCGCCGGCACCGCTGAACCGCACGGAGGCCAGGTTGACGCGTGGACATCGGCAATCTCCGTCGCAAGAACAACGGGGAGTTCTCTATTATCTCGGAGGACGGGTCCCTCTTCAGTGGGAAGAGGGACCCGTCTGGGGACCAGGAGCAGCGGTCAGTAGACCCGGGAGCCGATGAAGTCGTCGTGCCCGTACCCGACCGGGTTCGGGAAGTTACGCGACTCGAACAGCCACTGCTGGCGGCTGCTCGTCGAGCAGGACGCCAACCGCAGCCGCGGCGTGCTGAACCACGGGTTGTCGAACGCCAGGCAGAGGTTCGTGTTGCCGGCCGCCTTGATCTGGTTGCCGCTGAACACCCACTTCTGGTTGATGCCACCGTGGCAGTCGTAGATGTTCACCGCCGTGCCCGAGGTCAGCGAACCGCCCTCCACGTCCAGGCACCGGTCGTGGGACAGCTCCGAGTGCAGCGACCGCTCCTGCGGGTCGTACCAGAAGCCCTGGTTACGTCCGCCGTGGCAGGCGTACGACTGCTGCACGGTTCCGTTGCGGGAGTTGTAGCCCTTGCCGTCCACACACGTCCCGGTCGCCGCGTTGCGCAGCTGCTTGAACTCCATCAGCCCGGCGTACAGGCGACCGTGCCCGGTGCTCGCCGGGTCGACACACGTCGCCGTCTGCAGACCCGAGTTGAAGAACTGTGTCATGCACTCGGCGAACATGCCATGCCCACGGTAGTTGGGATGGAACGACTGGCGGGCCGCGTTCTCGTCCCAGATTCCCAGCTCGATGTAGAGGCCGCGGACCATGGTGTTGTCCGTGCACACCTCATGGCCGTGAAACAGTCGGCTCGCGTCCAGATAGCGGGTGCCGGTGCCCATCGCGGCCTGGCGCAACGCCGACTCGAACATCGGCACCGCCTTGTTCCGGGCAAACGCCTGATCGTGCAGATACATCAGACAGCCGCCGTCGTACCAGCCGGGGAAGTCCGGGTTGTCCTCCACGTCCGGGCTGGCCGGGCTCGGGTACGACATGAACACCAGCTCGTAGTCCGACTCCAGGTAGCCGGCGTATTCCATCGTTTGGCGGATGCTGTACAGCGCGCCCTCCACCGCCCGGCGGCTACCGTCGACGCGGATCGCCCATTCGTCGGTGTATGTCGGGTAGCAGGGGCCCATGAAGAAGACCCGGCGCAGCGTGCAGTCCGTGGCGACCGGGCCGAACTGGATGGTGCCGTCACCGTTGGCGCCAACCACCACCCAGATCAGCTTGATCCGGGTGTTACGCGCCTTGATCGCAAGGTTGTCGCCCTGGTTGAGTTCGTCGTGCTGCGACGGCCCGCTGTACATCAGATTCCACGGGGTAGCGCCCGAGCAGGCGATGTTGTAGCGCACGTCGGCGGGGATGTCGAGGCGGAACACCGCCTGGTCGTACGACCGGTCGCACCAGTTGCCGGGACGGTGCGTGTTGGGGTCGTAGTTGCCGACGCCTTCACCGGAGATCTCGCTGTCACCCATGGTGATCAGCGCTGTCTTGCGCTGCTCCAGTGGGCGGATCTCCGGGCTGCCGTAGAGCTGGGTGGCTTCCGCGGCCCGGATCTCCTCCAGGTGGGCCGGCAGCGGCTGGATCGGCGGGCGGGCGGCGTTGGCGGGGGAGGAGACAGTCGTTAGAAACGGAAGGACCAGACCCGCGACGATCGCGGCGGCGGTGACGGCACGCCGGCGACCCGGGTCGCGTCCCCCCGGACGGGGGTTGAACATCGACACACTCCTTTCGGCTGCTCGGCTTGGGGGAGAGCCGAGTTACCGAACGGTAGCGGCCTACAGGTGAATATGTGAATAGCCTTCATCAGGCTCGTTCAGTAACTGCGATCCACTTGACGCCCTCGCCGCGGGTGTGCTTACCGTCCGACTCGGACGGACCCGAAATCCTGCGAAGCCGGGGCGGATCCGCTAGGTTTTCCGCCATGGCTGATGCGTACGAGGACAAGAGCGGTACCACCCAGATGTTCCAGGCCTTCGTCGACAAGCCGGAGCCGGCCGGCAAGCCCTCGAACCTCCCGCTGATCATCGGCGCGGCGGTCGTCGTGCTGCTCGCCGCCATCGTGATCGGCTGGTTCGCACTCGGCTGATCGGTTTCCAGCCGACACCGGCCCGCTCACCGTGGTGCCGGCTGCGTCAGGAGAGCCGCTCCGACCGGCGGCCGAAATCGACTACATGTCGTTAGCTGTGGGGGTCCGTTCAGGATCGGCCCCCCACATCAACGAAGTGGCGACCGCAGGTGCCGCTCTTCCGCCACCGCGCGGGCCTGGCGGGCGATCTCCAGCTCCTCGTCGGTGGCGATGACGCAGACCGCGACCTCGGCACCGTCCGGTGAGATGAGACGGTCTCCACTCGCCCGGTTGCGGGTCTCGTCCACGGCGATACCCAGCCGCTGCAGGCCGGCGAGCGCTGCCGCGCGCACCGGTGCGGCGTTCTCACCCACCCCGCCGGTGAACGTGACCGCATCCACCCGACCCAGCTGCGCATAGTAGGCGCCAACGTAGGAGCGGATCCGCCGGCAGTAGACGTCGAAGGCCAACCGGGCCGCCGGATCGCCGGCGTCGCGGCGGCGCAGCACCTCCCGCATGTCGTTCGCCCCGCACATCCCGAACAGCCCGCTGCGGTGGTTGAGCAGGTCGTCCACCTCGTCCACCGACAGACCGGCCTGCCGTTGCAGGAACACCACCACCGCCGGGTCAAGGTCGCCGCTGCGGGTACCCATCACCAGACCCTCCAACGGGGTGAACCCCATCGAGGTGGCGATGCTGCGCCCGCCCTCCACCGCGCACACGCTCGCCCCGTTCCCCAGGTGCAAGGTGATGGTGTTCGTCTCCGCGTACGGGCGGGCCAGCAGTTGCGCGGTGCGGCGCGACACGAACGCGTGCGAGGTGCCGTGGAAGCCGTAGCGGCGGATCCCGTGCTCCTTCGCCAGCCGCGGCTCGATCGCGTACGCCGCCGCGACCTCGGGCAGGGTGCGATGGAACGCGGTGTCGAACACCGCCACCTGCGGCACGTCCGGCAGCAGCCGCCGGGCCACCGCGATGCCGGTCAGGTTCGGCCCGTTGTGCAGGGGGGCCAACGGCACCAGCCGTCCGATCTCGGCCACCACCTCGTCGTCGATCAGCGTCGGTTCGGCGAAGCGCACCCCGCCGTGCACCACCCGATGCCCGACCGCGGTCAGCCCGGACAGGTCGAGACGGTCGGTCACCTGCCGCAGCGCGCTCTCGTGGTCCGGTGGTCCGCTGTCCGCCTCCCCGATGCGCTCCACCCTGCCCTGCTCGATCACGGTCTCATCCTGGTAGAGCCGATACTTCACCGACGACGATCCGCAGTTGAGCACCAGTACCCGGCTCATCGCTCCTCCTCGTCGGCGGCCTGGATCGCGGTGATCGCGACCGTGTTCACGATGTCCTTCACCGTCGCACCCCGGGACAGGTCGTTCACCGGTCGGCGCAGTCCCTGCATCACCGGCCCGACAGCCACCGCGCCCGCGGACCGCTGCACCGCCTTGTAGGTGTTGTTGCCGGTGTTCAGGTCCGGGAAGATGAACACCGTCGCCCGCCCGGCCACCGGGTCGCCGGGCAGTTTCGTCGCCGCCACCTGCGGGTCGATCGCCGCGTCGTACTGGATCGGGCCGGCCACCGCCAGGTCGGGCCGGCGTTCGCGGACCAGCGCGGTGGCCGCCGCCACCTTCTCCACATCCGCACCCGCACCCGAGGTGCCGGTCGCGTACGACAGCATCGCCACCCGCGCATCGACGCCGAACCGGGCGGCGGTCTGGGCCGACGAGATGGCGATGTCGGCGAGCTGGGCGGCGTCCGGGTCCGGGTTGACCGCGCAGTCCCCGTACACCAGCACCCGGTCGGCGAGCAGCATGAAGAACACGCTGGAGGCGATCGACACCCCAGGCTCCGTTTTGATGATCTCGAACGCGGGCCGCAGGGTGGCGGCGGTCGTGTGCGCGGCACCGGACACCATGCCGTCCACCTGCCGCAGGTGCACCATCAGCGTGCCGAAGTAGTTGGGGTCGGCGACCACGTCCCAGGCCAACTCGACCGTGGCCCCCTTGTGTCGGCGCAGCCGGGCGTACTCGGCGGCGAAGCGCTCCCGCCACGGGCTGGTCACCGGGTCGATGATCTCCGCCGCGCCGATGTCGATTCCGATCTCCCGGACGCGGCGGGCGATCTCGTCCGGGTTGCCGAGCAGCGTCAGGTCGGCGACCCCGCGACGCAGCAGGATCTCCGCCGCGTGCAGGATCCGCACGTCGTCGCCCTCCGGCAGCACCAGCCGCCGCCGGTTCGCCCGCGCCCGGTCGATCAGGTCGTGTTCGAACATCAACGGCGTCACCCGTTCCGAACGGGTCACGCGCAGCCGGCCGGCCAGCTCGGTGGTGTCGACGTGGGACTCGAATGCACCCAGTGCCGCCTCCACCTTGCGCGGGTTGTCCGCGCGCAGCCGCGCCTCGATCCGGGTGGATTCGGCGATCGCGTGGTAGCTGCCGGTGG
>DASVCA010000153.1:0-2122 GCA_036381835.1 Micromonosporaceae bacterium | reverse complement strand
CGGTGAGCGACTGGGCGGCCTCAGGCCGCTGGGGTGACGCGACTGCCGGTCGTGGGCCCGCCGGAACGAGGGCGGAGAACAGCAGGGCGAAGAGGGTCACGCTGACCCGGGCTCGGGCTGACATCAGTCGGCCCCCCTCTGCTTTGGTGCCATCTCGCGGCACGCACGGGTCCATCCCTGGGCCTGAGATGGCGTCGTATTGCCGCGAACGATCCGCCGATGGTCCTGGTCGACGGAGACCCAAATGTCCCGGGTCAGGGGGCCAACGGGGACCGAGGAGTGGGGGCCGGAGGGCCCGATTTCGGCCCTTTGATCAGGGTTGCGTGGCGACGTCGCTTCGTGGAGCTACCGCGACGGTCTCGAGCCGCAGCGCCTGCGGCGACTCTCCGGCCGGGACCTGGCCGACGGGGTAGAGGCGCACGTCGACGAGGCCCTCCGCCAGCGGCCCGTCGGTGACCTCGACCCAGGCCGCGTTCGAGAGGTTCGCGACCCGCTGGTCTGTGGTGCCCCAGTAGCAGGGGCAGGAGTCGACGACCGGCAGCTCGATGCAGCGGTCGCCGCAGACGACGACGCTCCCGCTCTGCGCCGGCCACGGCACGCCACCCAGGGCATCGGGCAGCGCAACCGTGGCCGTTCCCTCGAAGCCGGGCGTGAAGCCGTAGCTGCTGGCCCGCCCGGTGGCGATCAGCGTGGTCGCCACGGTGCTCCCGAGCACCCCCTCTCGGCCGGTCAGGCGCGTGGCGAAGCCCCCGCTCGGATCGCCGGCGAACGCGTACCAGTAATCGGTCAGGTTCTCGAAGTAGGGGGAGCGGTGGAGCCAGATGCGGGCGGATGACGAGGCTGGATGGTCGAACTCCGCGAGCCCGGCCTCGATGAACAGCGGGTCGGACCGGAAGACCTCCCCGTACGACAACGCGGCTTGGTCGAGCAACGTCGCGACCAGCCTGGCCGCGCCGGCGTAGAAGTCGGTGGCGAAGTAGGCCGATGCGCCGAGCGCCAGGACCGGCGCCGAATAGTTGGCGACGTGCGCCAGCGCCTCCTCCTCGGTCGGCTGTGGCTGGCTGCCTTCGGACGCGCCCGGCGCGTAGCAGGCGTTCGAATAGATCATCACGAAGCCGGGGGCGGGGTGGAGGTTCGCCGCCAACCACGCCTCCCCGTAATACCGCAGTGCACCCGTGCCCAGGCTGTCGTCGTGATTGCCCATGGCCCCGGGTCCCTGAAGGCCCCAGCCGTTGACGGTCTCCGGGTTCGGCACGTCACTGTACGGATTCGGGAAGCCGGTCCCGTGGCCGAAGTAGATCACGATGCTCGCGCCGTCGACCGCCGCGATCACCCGCTCGGGTGTGGCATCCGGCGAGTACGCCCGGGCGACGGTCGCACCCCGTGACTCCGCTTCCGCGGCGGCCATCTCGGCCAGGGCAAGGTACGTGGGCGTCAACTGCTCCCCCACCGGGCCGACGATGATCGCCACCTTCGGGGGCGCCTCGGCCGCCCGTGTGACGGCCTGATTGCGTGGCGTGAGCGTCAGGAGGAGCGCCGCAACCGTCGCGAACACCACGATTGCGAGGATGCGCGAGGGAGAGTGGGCGGGCACCAGCATGACCGTGAAGGTCGCTGCCACGCTCCACGCCCAGACAGGGCCGTTCGGCACCCCGACCCGGGACGCCGGTCACCCAACGGGACCCTCAAACCCGCTCGTGCCACCGCGCTGCGCGTTCCGCGTCGCTTGTCGCCAGCGGTCTGTTCTGGCCACGCTAGACGGCCTGGCACCACTGTGCGCGCCGCTGTGCTCGCGGATTCACGCTCGGCGGACGCGGACCAACAGGCGCCGGGGCCGCGTGGCGTCGCCTAACGTCGCCAGGATGCGCACGTGACAACTCGGCAGCCGTCCTCCACCGGTACCGTCGCCAGGATGCGCACGTGACAACTCGGCGACGGCGCTAGCACGCCGACCTCGCCTCGAACCAATCATCCGGAGGAAGAAGCGCGCCGGTCGGCGAGTGGGCCGGCCGGCGCGTATCGGTCCAGAAGCGAGGGACCTTACTTGTCGCGGGTCTCGGTGTGGGTGATCGCCGCCTGGGCCGCCGCGAGCCGGGCGACCGGCACGCGGAACGGTGAGCAG
>DASVCA010000152.1:0-2327 GCA_036381835.1 Micromonosporaceae bacterium | reverse complement strand
TAGTAGCGGTCGAGCATCTCCAGCTCGGGCCGCTCCGCGTCATGCAGCCGGGCGAGATACTGCACCCAGTCCAGGTCGGTGGTCGGGAGTGACATCAGCAGCCCCCCTTCATCGCCTCATGACGATGACCTTCGGTCGGGCCTTTGGCTTGGGCCACAGTCCGGCAGCGGTCACGTCCCCGGCCGCCTCGTGGGCGAGGATCGACACGATCGCTAGATCGATCTTGCGGCCGTCGTCCGGCTTGGTCAGCCTGTACCGGCCGCCGGGCCGCGGCTCCCGGTGCACGGCCTCGATGTGCGCGGCCGTCAGCGGGCACCCGTCGTGCGTTAGCGTCGACCCCGCCTTGGTGACGTCGGTGTGCAGCCGGTCGGCCGCCGCCTGCATCTGCACCGGCCGGTGCGTGTACCAGCGCACCACCCGCTGGTCCCCGTACTCGGCCGCCCACTGGTCGATCTCCGTCGTCCAGTACGGCGGGTCCGCGTACAGACGCACCACCACGTACCGGCGCATCAGCTCGGCCAGCGCGTCGGACACCTCGCCGCGCGGCACCTGGCCGCCCCACTCGGCCGGATCCCACACCGTCGGCAGCCGGAGCGGCCCGTAGGTCGGCGTGAACTGGTAGCCGTCCTGCGTCTCGGCCCGAAACGCGGTCCAGTCATCGATGTCGGAGCCGTCGAACCCCAACACGATCGGCGTGCCGTCCGGCACCTCGCGAGGCTGAGCCCGGGCGCGCCACCGGTCGATGTCCAGCCAGCGACCAGACCCGGCCCGCATGCGGTTACCGAAGAAGCGCTCGGCCTGGGCGATGTCGCCCTTGGCGATCAGCTCCTCGGCCTCGGCCTCGATCGCGTCGAGGTTGACATGTCGAGACCCGGCGTACACGTACGCGTGGATCTTGCGACGGTCTGCCCTCCGGTCGTACCGCAGGTTGTCGGGCGGCTGCCGGTAGAACTTGAAGATGTCCGGTCTCGGCGACTGGTAGGTCAGCTGAGCCTGTGACCGCTGCGTCGGATCGAACGCGTTGGTGGTCTCCTGCGACCTGCCTTGCATGCCGGCCAGACCACGCCGCTGCGTGTCCGCGACGCTGATCATCTTGTTCTGCGCAGTCCAGATGCCGGTCTCATCCTGGGCTGCGTAGCTGATCGGGTTACCAAGCCTCGCCTGCGCCGACGAGGTCACCACGTCGATCCGGCCATCCTCGCGGTCCACGATCCGGGTGAACTCCTCGCCGACACGCATCAGGTCGGCGAGCGGCCCCTGCCGGATCATCGCCTTCAGCGGCCGGTAGATGTTGTCCGTCTGGTCCTCGGCGTACGCAGTGATCTGGATCAGCGGCGACGGGTGCCGCATCCCCATCGGCTCGCCCGGCGCGTACTCGTACTCCCAGCCGCACCTGCAGCCGTGGTCCGAGCACGCGTAGCCGTCCCCTCGACCTGCCCAGCCCGCGAACACCGACGGTCCGACCGCCTCCAACGCCACCCCGGCTGCCGACCACGGGCCTTTGCCGGTTTTCTGCGGGGCAATGATCAGTGACCGTCGATAGTAGAACGCCGTGCCCAACAGCGGGCTCTCCGGGACCCACTCGGCGTCCTCGCGGACCCGGTAGTGGTTCAGCGTGCACCACGCCTGCCAGTCGTACATCTCGAACGGGCGCCCACGGTGGAACCCATCCGGGATGACGCAGTGGGCCTCGATCCAGTCCACCGCGACGAACAGGGTGGGGAAGTCGACGACGTACCGCCCGACCGCCTCCGGCTCACTCCGCCGCCGAGCCATCGATGACCCGGAACCGGTCTCGCGCCGACGGCCGCGCCGCCGGCGCCGCCTTCGCCACCGCCCGCCTCTTCTGCTCCGCCGACTCGTCGATCCGCCACCGGAGTGACCGCATGCCCGGGATCGTCAGCCCCAGGGCGTCGGCCTGCTGGCGCACCAGCGTGCCCAGAGCCACCGGCGAGCCCGGCAGCTCAGCCACGGACAAGTTACGGACGTACAGCGCCACCTCGACCGTCTGATGGAGCCGCTCCCACTCGACCGCCTGCGGCCTCCTCCACAGCAGCGTCCACAGCTCGGCCTCGCGCTCGGACTGCCCCACCAGCGGCCACGCCGGCGGATCGCCCGCCCGGCCCTCCGCCGGCAGTACCGTCCACTCGCCGTCCGACCGCCGGTCCCGCCGTAGGGCGCTAGGGTCCGGCGGTGGCCCGGAACGAACTCGCGCACCACCACTTGGCATCTCGTGATCACTCCTCCGCCGCATCGCGCGGCATCGGGCGGCCGTCACATCGCGTGACGGCCCGAAGACTTTGAACCTGGCGGACCGGGCGCGGACC
>DASVCA010000151.1:0-9645 GCA_036381835.1 Micromonosporaceae bacterium | reverse complement strand
GGCGCTGGACCTCGCGATCCGAATGGTCGATCTGACCACGCTGGAGGGCGCCGACACCCCGGGCAAGGTTCGCGCGCTGGCGAACAAGGCGCTGCGCCCCGATCCGACCGACCCGTCCTGTCCCGCGGTCGCCGCGGTCTGCGTGTACCCGACACTGGTGCCGGTCGCCGTCGAGGCGCTGCGCGGCTCGCCCGTGCGGGTGGCGAGCGTGGCCACCGCGTTCCCGTCCGGGCAGGCGCCACTCGCGGTCAAGCTGGCCGACACCGCGGCGGCGGTGGCGGACGGCGCGGACGAGATCGACATGGTGATCAACCGCGGCGCGTTCCTGGCCGGACGGTACCGGACGGTGTACGACGAGATCGCGGCCGTCCGGGCGGCGTGCGAGCGGCCCGACGGCCGGGGCCGGGCCCACCTCAAGGTCATCCTGGAGACCGGGGAGCTGGTCACGTACGACAACGTGCGGCGGGCCTCGTGGCTGGCCATGATCGCCGGGGCCGACTTCATCAAGACCTCGACCGGAAAGGTCGCCGCCGCCGCGACGCTGCCGGTCACCCTCGTGATGCTGGAAGCGGTGCGGGACTTCCGCGAGCTGACCGGACGCCAGGTCGGGGTGAAACCGGCGGGCGGCATCCGGACCGCCAAGGACGCGATCCGCTACCTGGTGCTGGTCAACGAGACCGCCGGCGAGGACTGGCTGAGCCCGGACTGGTTCCGCTTCGGGGCCTCCTCGCTGCTCAACGATCTGCTGATGCAACGCACGAAGCTGGCCACCGGCGTCTACTCCGGCCCCGACTACTTCACCCTGGACTGATCATGGCTCGATTCGAGTACGCACCCGCCCCCGAGTCACGGTCCGTCGTCGACATCCAGCCGTCGTACGGCCTGTTCATCGACGGCGAGTTCGTCGACCCCGCCGACGGGACGACCGCCAAGTCGATCAATCCGGCCACGGAGGAGGTGCTGGCGGAGTTCGCCTTCGCCGGACCCACCGACGTGGACCGGGCGGTCCGGGCGGCCCGCGCGGCGTACGAACAGGTCTGGTCCCGGATGTCCGGACGGAACCGCGCCAAGTACCTGTTCCGTATCGCCCGGATCATCCAGGAGCGAGCCCGCGAGTTGGCCGTGCTGGAGTCGCTGGACAACGGCAAGCCGATCCGGGAGACCCGGGACGTGGACATCCCGCTCGCCGCCGCGCACTTCTTCTACTACGCGGGCTGGGCGGACAAGCTGGCGTACGCGGGATTCGGGCCGCAGCCGCGACCGCTGGGGGTCGCCGGGCAGGTCATCCCGTGGAACTTCCCGCTGCTCATGCTCGCCTGGAAGATCGCCCCGGCGTTGGCCTGCGGCAACACGGTGGTGCTCAAGCCGGCCGAGACGACGCCGCTGAGCGCGCTGGTCTTCGCCGAGATCTGCCGGCAGGCGGAGCTGCCCGCCGGTGTGGTGAACATCGTCACCGGGGACGGCGAGACCGGCCGGGCGCTGGTCGAGCATCCGGGCGTCGACAAGGTGGCGTTCACCGGCTCCACGGAAGTGGGGCGGCTCATCGCGAAGACGGTGGCCGGCACCGGCAAGCGGCTCACCCTGGAGCTGGGCGGCAAGGGCGCGAACATCGTCTTCGAGGACGCGCCGATCGACCAGGCCGTCGAGGGCATCGTCAACGGC
This sequence comes from Micromonosporaceae bacterium, assembly GCA_036381835.1. Lineage (GTDB taxonomy): Bacteria > Actinomycetota > Actinomycetes > Mycobacteriales > Micromonosporaceae > DASULK01. Next base: position 7,983 of record DASVCA010000151.1, on the reverse strand, counting down.
ATCTTCTTCAACCAGGGCCACGTCTGCTGCGCCGGCTCGCGACTGCTCGTGCAGGAGTCGGTCCACGAGGAGGTGCTCGCCGCGTTGCGGCGGCGGATGACCCGGCTGCGGGTCGGCGATCCGCTGGACAAGAACACCGACATCGGGGCGATCAACTCGGCGGCCCAGCTGGACAAGATCCGCATGTTGTCGGAGGTCGGCGCGCGGGAGGGGGCGCAACCCTGGTCGCCGCCGTGTCAACTGCCGGATCGGGGCTACTGGTTCCCACCGACGATCTTCACCGGGGTGACCCAGGCGCACCGGATCGCCCGCGAGGAGATCTTCGGTCCGGTGCTGTCCGTGCTCACCTTCCGCACCCCCGACGAGGCGGTCGCGAAGGCGAACAACACGCCGTACGGGCTGTCGGCCGGGATCTGGACGGAGAAGGGCTCGCGGATCCTCTGGGTGGCCGACCGGCTGCGGGCCGGCGTGGTGTGGGCGAACACCTACAACAGGTTCGACCCCACCTCCCCGTTCGGCGGTTACCAGGAGTCGGGTTACGGCCGCGAGGGCGGTCGGCACGGGTTGGAGGCGTACCTGGATGTCTGAGCGGGTCGCGGTGCGCAAGACGTACAAGCTCTTCATCGGCGGGAAGTTCCCGCGCAGCGAATCGGGGCGGTCGTATCGGGTGCAGAACTCCAACGTGGCGCTGGCCTCGCGCAAGGACGTCCGGGACGCGGTGGTCGCCGCCCGTGCCGCCATGCCGGCATGGGCCGGGGCGACCGCGTACAACCGGGGCCAGATCCTCTACCGGATCGCGGAGATGCTGGAGGGCCGGCGGGCCGAGTTCGTCGCGCTGGACGTGCCGGCGGCGGAGGTGGACGAGGCGATCGACCGCTGGGTCTGGTACGCCGGCTGGGCCGACAAGATCGCCCAGGTGTACGGGGCGGCCAACCCGGTCGCCGGCCCCTATTTCAATCTCTCCACCCCGGAGCCGACCGGGGTGGTCGGCGTGGTGGCACCGGACGAGCCGGCCCTGCTCGGCCTGGTGAGCGTGGTCGCGCCGGCCATCGTCACCGGCAACACGGTCGTGGTGCTGGCCTCGCCGCAGCGACCGCTGCCCGCGGTGACCCTGGCCGAGGTGCTGGCCACCTCGGATCTGCCGGGCGGTGTGGTGAACATCCTCACCGGCCGGGTCGCCGAGACCGCCCCGTGGCTCGCCGGACACATGGACGTCAACGCGATCGATCTGACCGGCGTCGCGGACCCGCAGCTGGCCACCGCGCTGGAAGCGGCGGCGGCCGGCAACCTGAAGCGGGTGGTACGGCCGTCGGCCGCACCGGTCGACTGGCTGGCCGACCCGGGCACGGCCCGGATGACCGCGCTGCTGGAGACGAAGACCGTCTGGCACCCGAAGGGCAGCTGACCGCGTCGCGACCGGTCGCGAGCGGGCCGGGCGTCCGACGCCACGTCGTACTACCGGCGGTAGGCTTGAGGTGTGATGCGACTGGGTGACCTCGAGCGTGCCGTGATGGATGTGCTGTGGGACCGCTGCCCGGAGTCCGGCGGCCTGACGGTGCGCGAGGTGGCCGACGCACTCACGACGCGCGAGCTGGCGTACACGACGGTGATGACCGTGCTCGACCGGCTGGCCGGCAAGGGCATGGTGGAGCGGGAGCGGACCGGGCGGGCCTGGAGTTACCGTCCGGCGGCGAGCCGCGACGCGTACGTCGCGCAGCTCATGCTGGAGGCGCTCGATCTCACCGGCAGCCGCGACGCGGCCCTGGTGCGCTTCGCCCGGTCGGTGACCGGCAAGGAGGCCGAGGTGTTGCGCGCGGCGCTCGCCGACCAACCCGGCCCGGCACGCACCGAGCCCGTCATGGATCGACAGGGTTGACCCCATGGTCTACGCCGCGCATTTCACCGCCGCGCTGGTCGCCTGCTATCTCGCCGCCCAGGTGCTGCTCCGGGCCCGCTGGACCTGGCAGATCCCGGGGGTGGCGATCCTGTCCTGGCAGGCGGTCGGGCTGGCGATGGGGCTGTCCGCCATCGGCCTGCCCCTCTCCCTCGGCCTCGCCCCGTATGCCGTGCCCACCGGGACGGCGCTGCGGCGCTTCGTCCGTGACCTGGTCGGCGGACAACTGGCGGTGGATCTGCGGGCGCACCATCTCGTGCTGATCGGTACGGGGTTCGCGCTCGGCGCGGTCCTGCTCGGCTCCACCGGGCACGGCCTGATCACCGCGCTGCGCGCCCAGCGACGACACCGCGACCTGCTGAACCTCGTGGCCCGCGACGATCCCGAGGTGCCCGGGGCGTTGGTGCTCGACCACCCGAGCGCGGCGGCCTACTGCCTGCCCGGGGTACGACCCCGGGTGGTGGTCAGCGCCGGTACGCTGCGGCTGCTGGACCGGGCCGAACTGGCTGCGGTGCTCACCCACGAGCAGGCGCACGCCAGGGAGCGGCACGATCTGGTGCTGCTGCCGTTCACCGCGTTGCGGCGCGCTCTGCCGTGGCTCGGCTGGGTGCGCGAGGCGAGCGACGCGGTGGCGTTGCTGGTGGAGATGCGGGCCGACGACCGGGCGCGCCGGCTGCACAACGACCGCCTGCTGGCCACCGCGTTGATCCGGTTCGCGACCGCGCCGGCCCGCGTGACCCCGATCGGTGCGCTCGGTATCGCCGATCGCGAGTTGGACGCCCGGGTGCAGCGACTGCTCGTGCGCGGCCGGCCGCCGCGGGCCCGCGCCGCGGCGGCGCTCACCTTCGCGGCCGCGCTGCTCTACCTGCCCACCTCGATCTATCTGAGCTGAGCGCGGATGGCTCCGCTGCGGCACGGATCACCGGCCCCGTCAGCACGGATCGCCATACACTCGATTACGACATGCCGTAGTAGTAGTAGAAAGTGGCGTCCGCGGTGAACCGCCGTCCCTTCGACCCCCGCCTGCCGCGCCGAGTCCCCGCGATCCGCCGCCCGCTCCTCCTGCTCGCCGTCCTCGGGGCAACCGCCGCCGGGCTCGTCATCGCCCAGGCCACGGCCCTGACCGGGCTGCTGGTCGCGGCGGCGGACCACCGCCTGGACCGGATCGCCCTGGCCGCGTTCCTCACCGCCGTCGCCGCACGCGCGACGGTGAGCTGGCTGCAAGGCGTGGTGGCGGCCCGGGCCGCCACCACCGCCAAGGCCACCCTGCGCACGGACCTGCTGCACGCGGTCAACCGACGCGGTCCGGGCTGGCTCTCCGGACAACGGGCCGGTGAACTGGCCACCCTCACGGGCCGCGGACTCGACGCCCTGGACTCCTACTTCACCGGCTACCTGCCCCAGCTCGTGCTGAGCGTCGCCGTACCCGCCGCGGTGCTCGCCCGGCTCTTCTTCGCCGACTGGGGGTCCGCGCTCATCATTCTCAGCACCCTGCCCCTGATGCCGATCTTCGGCGCGCTGCTCGGCTGGCACGCCCAGGCAGCCACCGAACGGCAGTGGCGGCGGCTCGCCCGCCTCGGCGGCCACTTCCTGGACATGGTGGCCGGGCTCGCCACCCTGCGCGCCTTCGGCCGCACCCGCGCCCAGGTCGACGTGGTACGCCGGATGGCCGACCAACACCGGGCGGCCACCATGCGCACCCTGCGCATCGCGTTCCTGTCCGCCCTGGCGCTCGAAGCGATCGCGACCCTGTCCGTGGCGCTCGTGGCGGTGCCCGTCGGACTCCGACTGCTCGGCGGCGGACTGACCCTGAGCACCGCGCTGCTGGTGCTGCTGCTGACCCCGGAGGCGTACCTGCCGCTGCGTGCCGCCGGTAGCCGCTTCCACGCGAGCATGGAAGGACTCACCGTGCTCGACGAGGCGCTGACCCTACTCGACGAACCCGACCCGACCCGACCGGCGACGCCCCCGGCGACCGCGGCCGTACCGCCGTCCCCGAAAGAGATCCGGTTCGAAGGGGTGACCGTCGCCTACGACCGGACCACCGCGCTACGCGACGTGTCGCTGACCATCCGGGCCGGCGAACGAATCGCGATCATCGGACCGAGCGGTGCCGGCAAGAGCACCCTGCTCGGCCTGCTGCTCGGCTTCATCACCCCGACCCAGGGCCGAATCCTGATCGACGGAGCGGAACTCGCCGATCTCGACCTCGACGCCTGGCGGCGACAGCTGGCCTGGGTGCCGCAGCGTCCCCATCTGTTCGCCGCCTCCCTGGCGGAGAACATCCGACTCGGCGCCCCCGACGCCACCCCGGCCGCGCTCCGAGCCGCGGTGCGCGCCGCAGCGCTCGACGACGTCGTCGCCGCCCTGCCGAACGGTCTGGACACCGTGCTCGGCGAGCGCGGGCACGGCCTGTCCAGCGGGCAGCGGCAACGGGTGGCGCTCGCCCGCGCGTTCCTCCGCGCCCAGACCAGCGGCCACGCGCCCATCGTGCTGCTCGACGAACCCACCGCGCGGCTCGACGGCGCGTCCGAAGCCGCCGTCCTGGCCGCCACCCGACGGCTCATCGCCGACCGGACCGCGCTCCTGGTCGCCCACCGACCGGCCCTGCTGCAGGACGCGGACCGGGTGCTGCGGGTCGCGGACGGTCACGTCGTCGAACTCACCCCGGCTGCGCAGGTGACCGCGGTATGACCGTACGCCCGATGCGACACCGGCCCGCCTTCGCACCGGAACGTGCCGTGCTCCGGCTGGCACGCCCCTACCTGAGCCGGCTACTCGCGGCCGGACTGCTCGCCACCGCCACCGAACTCGCGGCGCTCGCCCTCATGGCCACCGCCACCTGGCTGATCATGACCGCTGCCGGTCGCCCACACCTGGACACGTTGACCGTGGCGATCGTGGCCGTGCGGGCGCTGGCCGTGGGACGAGGAGTGCTGCGATACACGGAGCGGCTCGCCGGACACGACGCGACGCTGCGGGTGCTCACCGAGGTACGGGCCCGGATCTTCGCAGCCCTCGCCGCCCGACGCCGCTCCCGACCGCGTTCCGGCGACGCGCTCAGCCGCCTGGTCTCCGACGTGGACGCCGTACAGGACCTCCTGCTGCGCGTGCTGGTACCCGGAGTCGCCGCGGCACTCGCGGGGCTGCTCGCGGTGGCCGGGACCGCCGCCGTGTCGCCCCGATCGGGGCTGGCGCTCGCCGCCGGACTACTCATCGCCGGTGCCGTACTGCCGGCCGGCGCGGCCGTACTGACCCGGCGCACCGCGCGGCGGGTCGCCCCGCTGCGGGGCGCGCTGGCCGCCCAGTCGATCGATCTGACGCACGGGGCGGCGGACCTGGCCGCATTCGGGGCGACCGAGCGAGCCCTTCGTCACGCCGAGTCGCAGGCCCGGGAACTCGCCCGCCTCGAGCGCCGGCTGGCCGTCACCGGTTGGGCGTTGGACGGAACCGGCGTACTGGTGTCCGGTGCGACGGCCGCTGCGGTGACCGTGACCGCGGTCCGCGCGGGGACCGACGGAGTGTGGGTGGGGGTACTCGCGATCGCGGCGCTCGCGGCGCTGGAGAGCGCACTCGCGCTGGTCGGCGCCGCCCGGCAGTGGACGCAGTCCCGGGCCGGCCTACGCCGGCTCGCCGACCTGCTCGAACCCGGCTGCGAGCCCGCCGCCGGCACCGCCCCGCCGCCCGACACGGTGCACCTGCGGCTCGACGAGGTGACGGTGCGCTACCGGGACGGTGCGCCACCGGCGCTCGACGCGATCAGCCTCGACATCCCGCCCGGTCGGCGGATCGCGATCGTCGGACCGAGCGGGGCGGGCAAGAGCACCCTGCTGGGGGTGCTCACCGGCGCGGTGCCGCCAACCGCCGGCCGGGTGCTGCTCAACGGCACGGACCTGGCGGCGTACGACCCGGAACGCCTGCCCGGGGCGGTCGGCGGTCTGCTCGCCGACGCGCACGTGTTCCATGCGTCGATCCGAGACAACCTGCTGCTCGGTCGCCCCGAGGCCGACGAGACGGACCTGATCTCGGCGGTCGCCGCGGCCGGCCTGCTGGACTGGGTACGCGCCCAGCCCGCCGGCTGGGACACCGTGGTGGGCGAGGACGGCGGCCTGCTGTCCGGCGGGCAGCGACAGCGGTTGGCGCTGGCCCGGGCGCTCATCGCCGCACCGGACGTACTGGTACTCGACGAGCCGACCGAGGGTCTCGATCCGGCGACGGCCGACGCCGTGCTCACCTCCGCGCTGGCCGCCGCCGGGCCCGACCGATCGGTGGTGCTCATCACACACCGGCTGCGTGGGCTGGCCGGGTTCGATGAGATCCTGGTGCTGGATGCGGGCCGCATCGTCCAGCGCGGTCGACACGTCGACCTGCTGCGAGCACCGGGCTGGTACCGCGACCAGTGGCTGCTGCAGGAGGCCGCCGAGCGCGGTTACCTGGCGTTGGCCGGCTAGGCAGCGGGCCAGCGGCGGGGTCGGCCCGCTCTCGACCGGCGTCGGGCCGGGTGGGGGCCGTCCGGGACGACGCGTCGCCCATTAGGGTGTGTGCGGAAGGTCACCCGCCCCGGGTACCGAAACGGATCGCTCACGGAGGTCAGCGTGCCCCGCCAGTCGTCCCACCGGCACGATGCCGACGAGCCCACCCGGATCGACGAGTCCGAGACCGACGCCGCCTCCGACGACGGCGCGGACGAGACCGCGCGGTCCGCTGCGGACGTGTCGCTGTGGCAGGACACCCGCATCGATCCGATCGAGATCGCACTGCCGTCCGGGGTCGGATTCACCCTGCGGGCGTACCGCCTTTCCACCGAAGTGACCCCGACGGACATCAGCGAACGGGACGAGGACGACGTCTTCACCCGGCACCGCGCGGTCGTGGAGAGCGAAGAGGACGAGGACGAGGAGTTCCCGGACGCCGACGTCGAGGCGGCCGAGGAAGCGCTACGCCGGGACGGCGCCGATCTCTCCGATGCCGACGACGACGCGGCCGAGGAGGCCGTCGAGGACGACGAGGAGCCGGTCGCCGAGGAGGTGCCGGTCTTCCTCAGTCACCGCGGCAGGCTGCTGCTCTTCAAGAGCCCCGAGTCCCTGGTCCGCTTCGTCCGCTCCGAGGCGCCCCACGACCTGGCCCAGTTGGACACCTGGCACGAGCTCGTCGAGCGGATCACGGCCGCCGACGTCGTCGCGCTGGAGGAAGACTCCTACGAGCTCGACCTGGTGGTGGAGAACCTCCGCGGCGGTCACGACGTGTGGGATCCGCCACTGTTGATCAAGGCCGGGGAGCTCGCGCGCGACCTCGGATACGCCCTCCGGCTACCATCGGTCCTCGACATGCTTGCCCCGGGCTCCAGTCTCGACGATCTCGACGAGGCGCTGCGTGCCTCCGTCGACGGCGGCATCGGCGGCTTCCTGGCACGGCGACGCCTCAAGAAGATCGGGGCACAAACGGCAAGTCTGGGTTGGCGCACGATCATCGGCAAGATCTCAGCCGCGGTGGACTGGCGCGACTGACCCCCTAGCAGGGACGATCAGTCCTTGGCACAACCCATGTGCTTCGGGAGGAGGACGACGCCGTGGCGCTCGTACGGGTGTACTGCGGTCTCGCGTCGGTCGATCCGGCAACCGAACCAGGTTCGACCGGATCTGCACTGGTGGCGGCCGTGGTCGACGACGCCGGCCGGCTGCTCGACATCTGCGAGATCGGTGACGACGCGGCGGGCTACGCCGAACTCGGATCGCTCCTCGCCGAACGGCCGGGCGGACTGACCGGCGCGACCATCGCCAGCGACAGCGAAGAGCACACGGTCGTGTCGCTGATGGCGGCTGCCGGACGCCCCATCGCGATCGCAGACGACGACTCGGCGGACGATTTTGCGGAGCGGTTCACCGACGACAGTTCGATGCAGGAGACGGCCGCTTCGCCCGTACAGCGGCGGGCCGTCGGCATGGCCCGGGCGCTGCAGGCCGGTGCGCTTTCGACTGCGACACTGCCAGTCCCCCGCGACCTGGTCGCGTACCGGCCGGTGCTCGCCGCCCACGCGGCGTTGCTCAACGGTCGCCAGGCTGCTGCCGCAGCGCTACGCGAGGTGCTCC
>DASVCA010000150.1:0-8858 GCA_036381835.1 Micromonosporaceae bacterium | reverse complement strand
GGCAGTGGATCGACGCGCTGCTCAAGGCCGCCGGGGTGACGGTCACACCGCCGGCGGACCCCCGCCTCGAAGCGGCCGACGAGGCGCTGCTGGCCGGCGACCTCGACGCCGCCGAGCAGGCGTACAAGAAGATCCTCGCCGAGACCCCCGCGGACCCGGCCGCGGAAGCCGGCCTGGCCCAGGTGGCGCTGGCCCGCCGGACCGCGGGCGTCGATCCGGTCAAAGCGCTCGACAGGGCCAAGGCCGCCCCCGACGACATCGCCGCCCAACTGACCGCCGCCGACGTCGAGGTGCTCAACGGACGCGCCGAGCAGGCGTACGACCGACTGGTGAACCTGGTTCGCCGTACCACCGGAGACGACCGGGAACAGGCGCGGGCCCATCTGGTCTCGCTGTTCGCCGTCGCAGGACCCGATGATCCCGCGGTAGCCGCCGCGCGCCGCGCGCTCGCCAGCGCGCTGTTCTAGCCGGCGGCCGTGGACATGCGCCGGATCGCCGTCCTCGACGCGCCGTCCAACCTGGGCCTGCGCCCACCCACGCCGACCTCGGTGCCGGGGTGTGCGAAGGCACCGGGGGCGCTGCGCGACCAGGGCCTGATCGCGCGACTCGGTGCTCGCGACGCCGGCTGCCTGACCCCGCCCCGCTACGATCCCGGCGACTGGCGCCCCGGTGACGGGGTCTGCCACGCCGCATCCATCGCCGCGTACTCGGTGGCGCTCGCCGAGCGCATCGGCGCGATCATCGACCGGGGGGAGTTCCCCGTCGTGCTCGGCGGGGACTGCTCGATCCTGCTCGGCGCGGCCCTCGCCATGAACCGGCTCGGTGAGGCGGTGGGCGGACGGGTCGGACTGGTGTTCGTCGACGGCCACTCCGACTTCCGGCATCCCGGCAACGCCCCCTACGTGGGTGCCGCCGCGGGCGAGGACCTTGCCCTGGTCACCGGGCGGGGTCAGACCGACCTGGCGGCCATCGAGGGGCGGCGGCCCTACTTCCGGGACATCGACGTGGTGGTCCTCGGCATCCGGGAGCATGACGCGTACCGCCTCGATCTGCAGGCGGCAGGCATCGTGACCCGACCGGTGCCGTTACTGCGCGCGGAGGGCGCGGCCCGCAGCGCGCAGTGGGCCCGCGAGCAGATCGCCGAATGCGTCGGTTACTGGGTGCACGTGGACGTGGACGTGCTCGACCCGTCGGTGATGCCCGCGGTGGACGCCCCGGATCCGGGTGGGATCGCCTTCGCGGAGCTGGAGGCGCTGCTGGCCGGTCTGGTCGCCACTCCGCACTGCCTCGGTGCCGACGTCACCGTCTTCGATCCCGACTACGACCCGGACGGCGAGTACGCGGCGGAGATCGTCGCGACTCTCGTCGCCGGGCTCGCGCCGGTCCGGGGCCAGGCCCCGGACCGGCGCCCCGACGAGCGGATCGAGCCGGGTGCGCCGGGGCGGGCCGCCCGCCCCGCCCCGGCGGCGGACCGCGATCCGGCAGCCGAGATCGCCTGATCCGCGTCAGCGGTGCAGGCCGCGCAGGAAGTGCTGCGCGATCGGCACCGCCGTCTTCGAACCCGAGCCGCCCTGCTCGACGAACACCGCGAACGCGATGTCCCCCTGCCAGCCGACGAACCAGGCGTGGGTGTGCTCCGGGTTGTCGTCGTACTCGGCCGTCCCGGTCTTGCCGTAGACCGGTCCGCCCGGTGCGTCGCGCAGCGCGGTGGCGGTGCCCGCGGTCACCACATCCCGCATCAGCGACCGCAGCGGCGCCGCCGACCGCAGCGGTAAGGCCTCCACCGACCCGGCCTTCCCGGCATCCGGGTCGATCAGCAGCCGCGGCGGCTGCCACCGCCCCCGGGCCACCGCGGCGGTGGCGGCCGCCATCGCCAACGGGCTGACCAGCGTGGTGCCCTGGCCGAACGAGGCCGCTGCCTGCTCCGCTGGCGAGCCGCCGGTGGAGACCTTGCCGGTGAACGCCTCCAGCCCTACGTTCCAGTCCCCTTCCAATCCCAGGCGGCGGGCGGCGGCGCGCAGCCCGTCGTCGCCGAGGTGCGGGGCGAGCGCGGTGAACGCCGTGTTGCAGGACTTGGCGAAGTCGACCCGGAACGGCACCGTGCCCAACTCGAAATCGTCGGCGTTGCGGAACGAGCGACCCGCCACGGTGAAGGTTCGCGGGCAGGCGACCGGGGTGTCCGGGGCGACCACTCCCTTGTCGAGCAGAGCCAGCGTGGTGACTATCTTGAACGTCGAACCGGGCGGCACCTGCGCGGTGAAGGCGAGGTTCTGGCTGCCGCCGTGTGGACCGTTCGCGGCGGCGAGGATCGCGCCGTCGCTGATGCGGATCGCGACCAGCGCCGACCGGCGCGACTGCGTGTTCAGGGCTTCGTCCGCGGCGAGCTGCACGCGGGGGTCCAGGGTGGTCCGCAGCGGCGAGCCCGCCTTGGGCTCGTGCCGGAACACCTCGGTGTCGGTGAGCGCGAACTTCCCGTCCGGCCCCTTGCGGCTGATCACCACGCTGACCCCGACCGTCCCCCGCAGCCGCTTGTCGTACGCCTCCTGCAGCCCGCCGTGGCCGACCGAGTCGCCGGCCGCGTACCGGTCCGGGTCGCGTTCGATGTCCTCCTTGAGCACGGGGCCGACCGTGCCGAGGAGGGCCCGGGCGAACTCCCGACTCGGTGCCAGTTCTCGTCGCTCGGCTCGGAAGCGGGTGCCCGGCAGGTCGTAGATGCGCGGCTTGATCTGCTGATAATCCGCCTCCCTGAGGGTGACGACCTCCACGAACATGTCGGGCCGGGCCTGCGCCATACGATCCGGCAGGTCCGACAGGTCGACCGGCGGGTTGATCGCGGGCCGGATCGCCTTGAAGGCGGCGTCCAACTCCCGTACCAACCCCGCGGTATCGGTCACCTCGCTCGGCTGCACGCCGACCACCACCACCGGGCGGGAGGTGACGATGGGCTGACCGGCGGCGTCGAGCACCGGTGCCCGCTGGGGACGCAGCCGTACCAGCGACAGCCGGTCGCCGCCGATCAGCTGCTCGTGCAGCACCCTCGGTTCCCAGATCACCTGCCAGCGGTCGTCGTCGCCCCGGTGCAGGCGCAATTCGCTGTCGTACTGCCAAGCGATGTCGCCGGGCAGCGACCACTCGATGTCGAGCTTCGCGGTGGCGATGTCCCCGTCGACCCGGACCGCGCCGTTGCGGCGCAGGGTGGGGGGCTCCAACTCCCCGGAGAGTTCCTTGATCTCCGCGGCCACCCGGTTCGCCGGGATCTTCTCGCCGGCCGGCGTCAAAAAGCCGATCTCGTGGATCTCGTCGCTCCGCCAGTCGGCGAGGAAGGCGTCCACGGTCTTCTCCGGGCCGTTATCGCCGAGGCATGCGGTCAGCAGCGCGGCGGCCGTCAGGACCGACGCCAGCAGCGCGATCGGCCGGTTGCGGATCGAACGGGTGGGCAACGGGTACCTCGGACGCATGAATCCTCCACCTTCGGACCAGAGCGACAGTAGTACCGGTGTGATTCGGGCGAAGCCCCGGACGTTGGCAAGGACCCGCGTCGCCGGTGAAGACTTAGCAAGGACGGGTACTCATCAGCCGCCAGAAGGCATCATTGTGGCGAAAGACACAAATTGGAAAGAAGGGACCGCAGCTGCACCCGAAGATCCGACCCCAACCGCCCGACATTCGGCGCGGACCGGCAGGGCTTAGGCTGAGCGGAGAGTGACCCACAGCGTGGTGGGTCGAGGGGAGTGGCACCGAATGAACCGGCGTCCGGCGATCAAACCAGCACCCGATTTCCGGCAGGGTGAGGCCGGCGGAACCGATACCTTCGACACGACTACCGACGGTGATGGAGCCCGGCTGGATTCGACTCTGGCCGGGTTCAGTGTCGAACATGGCTACGATCTGGGTCGGACACCAGGGCAGACCCTGAGTGACGACGGCGACGAGGTCGACCTCGACGAACCGCTGCCGAACGGCGAGCGGCTGACCACCCAAGCGGTCTCACTCGTCGGTGAGAACACCGAGATGGCCGCGCTCGTCCAGCGCTTCTGGCGGTTCGCTCCCGACGAGGACCTGGTCGGGCTGACGCCCGAGGACCTGCTCACCGCCGTCCGTGATCACCGGGAGCTGGCCGAACAACGGCTGCCCGGAGAACTGAAACTGCGCGTGGTCGACCCGGGCGAGGATCACCCGTACACCGACATCGAGATCGTCACCGACGACATGCCGTTCCTGGTCGACTCGGTCACCGCGCTGCTCACCGGGGAGCGCTTCGACGTGCATCTGCTGGTCCACCCGCTGGTGGTGGTGCGCAGGGAACCGATGGGCCGACTCATCGAGGTCGCCGCCGAACTCGAACCGGGCGACGCGCTTCCCGGTGACCTCGTCGAAAGCTGGATGCACATCCGCATCGACCCGCTCCGCGACCCGGCGGATCGCGAGAAGCTGAGCCGGAACCTGCAGCGGGTGCTCACCGACGTGCGCGAGGCGGTAGAGGACTGGCAGAAGATGCGCCAGCGGGCGCTGGCGCTCGCCGACGAGCTGGCCGCCGCGCGTACCTCCGAGGCCCGGCCACCCGTACCGGAGAAGGACCTCACCGATTCCATCGAACTGCTGCGCTGGCTGGCCGACGACCACTTCACCTTCCTCGGCTACCGGGAATACCGGTTGGTCGACGCGCCCGACTCGGACGGCAAGCCGCAGAAGCAGTTGCAGGCGGTGCTCGGCAGCGGGCTGGGCATCCTGCGGCGGGACCGCACCGAGCCGCGGCTGCTGTCCGAGATGACTCCGGAGGCGTACGAGAAAGCCCTGGAGAAGCGCCTGCTCATCATCACCAAGGCCAACTCCCGGGCGACCGTGCACCGGTCGGCCTACCTGGACTACATCGGCTTCAAGGTCTTCAACGAGGCCGGTGACGTGGTAGGGGAGAAGCGGTTCCTCGGCCTGTTCGGCGGCGCGGCCTACCGCACCAGCGTCCGCCAACTGCCGGTCGTCCGCCGCAAGGTCGCCGAAGTGCTGGAGCGCTCCGGGCTCAATCCCCGCAGCCACTCCGGCAAGGACCTGCTGCAGATCCTCGAGACCTATCCGCGCGACGAGCTGTTCCAGATCCGGACCGACGAGCTCTACCAGGCGGTCATCGGCGTGCTGCGCATGGCGGGCCGGCGCCAACTGCGGGTGGTGCTGCGACCGGACGCCTACGGCCGGTTCATCTCCTGCCTGGTCTACCTGCCCCGCGACCGGTTCAACACCCAGAACCGTCTGCGCATGCAGGAGATCCTGCTGCGGGAACTCAACGGCGTCGGGGTGGACTACACCACCCGGGTCACCGAGTCGATGCTCGCCCAGGTGCACTTCACGGTGCGCACCGACCCCGCCCGGCCGCCTCGACTCGACCCGGACCGCCTGGCCGAACTGTTCGCCGACGCGACCCGACTGTGGAACGACGACTTCCGGCTGATGCTGGAACGCAAGCTCGGCGACGAACAGGCCAAGCAGTTGTTCAACCGGTACGCCGAGGCGTTTCCCGAAGGCTACAAGGACCGGTACTCGCCGCGAGAGGCGGTCAAGGACCTGGCCAAGCTGGAGCTGCTCGAAGAGCCGGGGCAGTTGGAGCTGCACATGTTCCGTCGGCGGCCCGACGAGCGGCTCGGGGCGCAGCCGGACCAGGCGGCCGTGGAAGCGCGCGACGTCCGCTTCAAGGTCTACCGGTACGGCGAGCCGATGATGCTCTCCGCGGTGCTGCCGGTCCTGCATTCGCTCGGGGTGCAGGTGACCGACGAGTACCCCTACGAGCTCCGTCGGGCCGACAGCACCATCTACCTCTACGACTTCGGGCTGCAGCTGCCCGACGGCGCGCGGAACCTGACCGAGGTGCGCGCGTACGTGGAGAACGCGTTCTCCGCCACCTGGCGGGGTGAGGCCGAATGCGACGGCTTCAACGAGCTGGTGCTGCGGGCCGGGCTCACCTGGCGTCAGGTCGTGGTGCTGCGGGCGTACGCCAAGTACCTGCGACAGGCGGGAACGGTGTTCTCCCAGGAGTACATGGAGTCGACCTTCATCGCCTACCCGGGCCTGGCCGCGCTGCTGGCGTCGCTGTTCGAGACCCGCTTCTCCCCGGTGCTGCCGCTCGGCGACGAGGAACGCAGCCTGCACAGCAAGCAGCTGATCGACCTGATCAACAGCCAGCTCGACGAGGTGGCCAACATCGATCAGGATCGCATCCTGCGCTCTTACCTGACCCTCATCCAGGCCACCCTGCGGACCAACTTCTACCAGCGCACCCGGGACGGCCGGCCGAAGTCGTACGTGGCCTTCAAACTGGACCCGCAGGCCATCCCGGACCTGCCGGAGCCGCGGCCCAGGTACGAGATCTTCGTCTACTCGCCCCGGTTCGAAGGGGTTCACCTGCGGTTCGGTCAGGTCGCCCGAGGTGGTCTGCGCTGGTCGGACCGGCGTGAGGACTTCCGCACCGAGGTGCTCGGCCTGGTCAAGGCGCAGATGGTGAAGAACGCGGTCATCGTGCCGGTCGGTGCCAAGGGCGGCTTCGTGCTCAAGCAGAAGCCGGGCGACCGGGACGAGGCGGTCGAGTGCTACCGGCAGTTCATCGCCGGCATGCTGGACGTCACCGACAACATCGTCGGTGGCCAGGTCGTCCCGCCGCAGGACGTGGTCCGCCACGACGGCGACGACCCCTACCTGGTGGTCGCCGCGGACAAGGGCACCGCGACGTTCTCCGACATCGCCAACGAGATCTCCACCGAGTACGGCTTCTGGCTCGGGGACGCGTTCGCCTCCGGCGGCTCGGCCGGATACGACCACAAGAAGATGGGCATCACCGCGCGAGGCGCCTGGGAATCGGTCAAACGCCACTTCCGGGAGCTCGGCGTCGACACCCAGACCCAGGACTTCACCGCGGTCGGCATCGGGGACATGTCCGGCGACGTGTTCGGCAACGGCATGCTGCTGTCCGAGCACATCCGACTGGTGGCCGCCTTCGACCACCGGCACATCTTCCTCGACCCGTCGCCGGACCCGGCGGTCTCCTATGCCGAACGGCGACGGCTGTTCGAGCTGCCACGTTCGTCGTGGGCGGACTACAACCCGCAGCTGATCTCCGAGGGCGGCGGCGTGTATCCGCGTACCGCCAAGTCGGTGCCGCTCAGCCCGCAGGTGCGCGAGGTGCTCGGCATCGAGGGCGACGTCACCGCGATGTCACCGTCCGAGTTGATCCGGGCGATCCTGACCGCCCCGGTCGACCTGCTGTGGAACGGTGGGATCGGCACCTACGTCAAGGCGTCGACCGAGTCCAACGCCGAGGTGGGCGACAAGTCCAACGATCCGATCCGGATCGACGGCAAGCATCTGCGGGTGAAGGTGGTCGGCGAAGGCGGCAACCTCGGGTTCACTCAGCTCGGCCGAATCGAGTACGCCCGCAACGGCGGTCGCATCCACACCGACTTCATCGACAACTCGGCCGGTGTCGACTGCTCCGACCACGAGGTCAACATCAAGATCCTGTTGAACGGGGCGGTCACGGACGGTGAGCTGTCCCAGCCCGACCGGGACCGGCTGCTGGCGGACATGACCAGCGAGGTCGCCGACCTGGTGTTGCGCGACAACTACGACCAGGCGCGGGCGCTGGGCGTCGCGCGGGTCCAGGCGGCCTCCCTGCTGCCGGTGCACCGCCGCATGCTCAACGAGCTGGAACGCAAGGGCCAGCTCAACCGGACGCTGGAGGCGTTGCCCTCGGACGAGGAACTGGCCGCCCGAACCGACGGCGGGTTGACCGTTCCGGAGCTCGCGGTGCTGCTGGCCTACACCAAGATCGGGCTGGAACGGGAGGTGCTGGCCGACGGCATCGCCGACGAGGAGTGGACCAACGAGGTTCTCGCGGCGTACTTCCCGACTCCGCTGCGCGAACGGTTCGCCGACCGGATGATCGAGCACCGGCTGCGGCGAGAGATCGTCACCACCGCGCTGGTGAACGAGGTCGTCAACCGCGGCGGCATCTCCTTCGTGTTCCGCGCCATGGAGGAGACCGGCGCGTCTGCCGCCGACGTCATCCGCGCCTACGTCGTGGTGCGCGACGTGTTCGACATCGGCGACCTGTGGGCGGCCACGGAAGCGCTCGACAACCGGGTGCCGGTCGAGGCGCAGACCGAGGTGTACCTGCAGAGTCGACGCCTGCTCGACCGGGCGGTCCGGTGGCTGGTCACCAACCGCCCGTCGCCGATCGACGTCACCGGTGAGATCAACCGGCTCAAGCCGGTGTCCCGGCTGCTGCCCGAGCTGACCAACCTGTGCATCGGCGGCGATCGGGAGACCGTGCTGGCCGACATCGGCCGGATGACCGACCGGGGTCTGCCGCGTGACCTGGCCGAGCGTGCGATCCGCGTGGTCTACAGCTTCGGCCTGCTGGACATCGTGGAGACCGCGGCGGTGACCGGCCGTGACGTCCAGGAGGTGGCGTCGGTCTACTACGTGCTCTCCGACCGGTTCCGGATCGACACCCTGCTGTCGAAGATCTCGCTGCTGCCGCGGGAAGACCGGTGGCAGACGCTCGCCCGGATGGCGTTGCGCTACGACCTGTACGCGGCGTTGGCGG
Organism: Micromonosporaceae bacterium; assembly: GCA_036381835.1. GTDB lineage: Bacteria > Actinomycetota > Actinomycetes > Mycobacteriales > Micromonosporaceae > DASULK01. Next base: position 268 of record DASVCA010000150.1, on the reverse strand, counting down.
CGCTGACCGTCGAGGTGCTCACCGCCACCTCGGACGCCCTGCCCGCGGACGAGCGGGTGGCCCAGTGGGAGCAGGTCAACGCCGTCCCGGTCGCCCGGGCCCGCAGCGCGATGGGCGAGTTCGACGAGTCCCACGCGGATCTGGCGGCCCTGTCCGTGCTGCTGCGGCAGATCCGCACCCTCGTGCGTACCTCCGCGGCCAGTTGACCGCCCGGGGGGTGGTGCCGGCATGCCGGCACCACCCCCCGGGCGGTCAACTGGCCGCGGAG
>DASVCA010000149.1:0-4470 GCA_036381835.1 Micromonosporaceae bacterium | reverse complement strand
CGCCCGGGTGCCCTGCACTGTCGCCTGGCTGGCGCCCGTGAAGTGCAGGATGCTGACCCCCTTGGCGAAGCCCTCCTGGCTCACCTTCATGAAGTCGTCGCGCGGCCCCTGGAACCAGGTCGCCATCATGTAGCCGTCGTCGTGCCACTGCTCGCGGAACAGGTTCCAGTCCGCCGAGTCCCGCGCGATCACCCAGTTCTCGACGACTTCCCTGATGGCGAGCTTGTCGGCCAGCGTCTCGTTGCTCATAGGTCAAAGTCATATCAGCCAGAACGAAGTCGTTCCGATGCCGGTCGCCCCCGCGCCGCGCCCCGCAGGGGGGAGGGACGGAGGACGCGACGCAAGAATCCGTTCTGGATGGGGCTAGGCGGCGGCCGGCGCGAACCCGTGGCCGCACTGCCGCCCCAGCCACCGTAGCGCTGCGCGCCTGTTGCTGTTATCCGGCAAGCGGAAAGACGGCGGGTGGTCCTGCGCATCATGGCATGCAGGACCATCCACTGTCTGTCGTGCGACCGCTTACTGGACCTGCTCCGCGGCGGGCGGGGTCACCGCCTCGACCGGGGGCTGGAGCGCGAAGTGGCAGGCGGCCAGGTGGTTGGACGCGCCGTAGGGCTTCAGCTCCGGCTCGACGGTGGCGCAGATCTCCTGGGCCAGCGGGCAGCGGGTGCGGAAGCGGCAGCCGGTCGGCGGGTGCAGCGCGCTCGGCAGTTCGCCCGAGATCCCCTCATGGGTCTTGGCCCGCTCCGCCGCCGGGTCGGCGGTCGGCGCGGACTCGATGAGGCCCTTGGTGTAGGGGTGGGCGGGACGCAGGTACACCTCGTCAGCGGTGCCGATCTCGACCAGCTTGCCCAGGTACATGACGCCGATGTGGTTGGACAGGTACCGGACGACGGACAGGTCGTGCGAGATGAACAGGTAGGTCAGGCCCATCTCGCGCTGCAGGTCCCGCATCATGTTCAGCACCTGCGCCTGGATGGAGACGTCAAGCGCGGACACCGGCTCGTCCGCGATGATCAGCTGCGGGTTGAGCATCAGCGCGCGGGCGAAGCCCAGGCGCTGCCGCTGACCGCCGGAGAACTCGTGCGGGTACCGCTCGGTCCAGGCCGCCGGCAGCCCGACCTTGCCGAGCATCTCCACGACCTTGGCGTGCTGGTCACGGCGGCTGCCTATGCCCTGGACGACCAGCGGCTCGCGCAGGATCGACCCGGCCCGCATGCGCGGGTCGAGCGACGCGTACGAGTCCTGGAACATGTACTGGATGTCGCGGCGCTGGCGGCGGTACTCCCGGCCGCTGGAGCGGGTGAGGTCCTTGCCGCTGAAGCTGACCGTGCCGCCCGTCGGCTTCTCCAGGCCGACGAGCATGCGGCCGATCGTGGTCTTGCCGCAGCCGGACTCGCCGACTAGGCCGAGCGTCTCGCCCTTGCGGATGTCGAACGACACGCCCGCGACCGCGCTCACCGCGCCGACCCGGCGCTGCAGCACCCCCTTGGTGACGGGGAAGTCCTTCACCAGGTTCCGCGCCGAGAGCACGACTTCGCCGACCTGCTGCTCGGAGAGCGTCTCGGTGTCGCTGCCGGTGACCGGCTCGACCACCGTGAGGTGACCCGCGACCGTCTGCTCCTTCGCCCCGACGGGGAAGAAGCAGCGGTAGACGTGCGCGGTCGTCTCCCCGGTAAGCTCCGGGAAGTCGGTCCGGCACTTGTCGGTCGCGTACCGGCAGCGCGGCGCGAACCGGCAGCCGGCGGGCGGGTTGACCAGGTCCGGCGGCGCGCCGGGGATCGAGTACAGCCGCTCCCTGGTCTCCGCCGACTTCTCCGGCAGCGCCTGGAAGAGCGCCTCGGTGTAGGGGTGGCGGGGGTTGGCGTACAAGGCGCTCGTCTCGGTGGTCTCCACCACGCTGCCCGCGTACATGACCGCGACCCGGTCCGCGCGCCCGGCGATGACGCCGAGGTCGTGGGTGACCATGATCACCGCCATGCCGAGCCGGTGGCGGAGGTTGTCGATCAGCTCGAGGATCTGCTTCTGGATCGTCACGTCGAGCGCGGTCGTCGGCTCGTCGGCGATGAGCAGCTTCGGCTCGCACGCCAGCGCCATCGCGATCATGACACGCTGGCGCATGCCGCCGGAGAACTGGTGCGGGAACTCGCTTACCCGCTCCCTCGCCCTGGGCAGCCCGACCAGGTCAAGGACCTCGACGGCCCGGTCGAGGGCCTCCTTCTTGGTGACGTCCCGGTGCAGCAGGACCGCCTCGGCGATCTGCGCGCCCACCGTGTGCGTGGGGTTCAGGCTGGACAGCGGATCCTGGAAGATCATGCCGACGTCGTTGCCGCGGACCGAGCGCATCTCGTCCGGCTTGAGCGTGGTGAGCTCCTTGCCGTCCAGCTTGACCGACCCGCCGGCGATGCGCCCGCCGTTCGGCAGGAGCCGCATGATCGTCAGCGCGGTCATGGTCTTGCCGCAACCGGACTCGCCCACTACGCCCAGCGTCTCGCCCGCATCGACCTGCAAGGTCACGCCGTCGACAGCATGAACCGCACCGTCCCGCAGCTGGATCTCGGTGCGCAGGTCAGTGATTTCTAGTAGCGCCACGACTTGTCCCCCTTACCGGCGCTGCAGCCGGGTCTCGAACGCGTCGCGGAGCGCGTCACCGATGAAGTTGAACGAGATGCAGGTCAAGATGATCGCCACGCCCGGCGGGTAGATGAGCCACCAGTAGTTACCGCCCTGGATGTAGGTGAGACCGCCCTCCAGCATCGAGCCCCAGTCCGTGTTGGGCGGCGCGATGCCGAGGGTGAGGAAGCCGAGGATCGACAGCGTGATGATCGCGTCGGCGACCGCGAACGTCACCTGGACGATGATCGTGCCGATCGCGTTCGGGATGATGTGCTTCATCACGCTGCGCAGCGGGCGGCCGCCGAGGATCCGGACCGCCTGCACGTACTCCCGGTTGCGCAGGGCCAGCGTCTCACCCCGCACGAGGCGGGCGACACCGAACCAGTAGAACATCGCGATGATGAAGATGATCACGGACGGCGTCGGGTTGAAGATCACCGAGAGGATCATGATGACCATCAGCGACGGCAGCGAGAGGCCGGCGTCGACGAGGCGCATCATGACCGCGTCGACGTAGCCGCCGGCGAAGCCGGAGATAGCCCCGTAGATGGTGCCGAAGAAGACCGAGACAACCGCTGCCGCCAGCCCGACCTCGATCGAGGTCTGGCCGCCGGCCATCAGCCGCCCGAGCTCGTCGTAGCCGAGGTCGTTGCAGCCGAGCAGGTGCTGCCCCGACGGCGGGCACAGGTAGTTGGTCAGATCCGTGTTGGTCTGGTTGGTGACGTAGATGTGCGGCCCGACAAAGCAGAACAGCAGGATGAAGACGATGAAGCCCACGCCGAAGAGCGCGAGCTTGTTCTCCGCGAACACTTCCCAGGCGCGGGAGAACATGCTGCGGGGCTTTTCCGACGGGACCATGCCCAGGTCGGCGTCGGCAGCGGCGATCACTTGGGCCTCAGCCATCAGTACCTCACCCTCGGGTCGAGCAGCCCGTAGCCGATATCGGCGAGCAGGTTCCCGATCACTGTGGCGGTCACGGCCAGCACGGTGAGGCCGAGCAGCACGTTGAAGTCGTTGTTCAGCGCCGCCTGGTAGAACGCGAGGCCCATGCCCGGGTAGTTGAACACGTCCTCGATCAGGATCGCGCCGCCGACCACCGCCGGCAGCGACAGGCCGAGCAGGGTCACGATGGTCACCAGCGAGTTCCGGAACACGTGGCCCCACACGACCCGGGTTTCGCTCGCCCCCTTGGCGCGCGCGGTCCGCACGTAGTCCTGCACGAGGTTGTCGAGCACGGAAGAGCGCATGTACCGGGACCAGATCGCGTAGAAGGTGAAGGCGTACGTGAAGACCGGAAGCACGAGCGCCCTCGGGTCCCCGAGGATCGCCCAGACCGAGGAGGTGTTCTGCGGCCCGAACGGCGGGAAGACGTGGCTATCCACCGCGAACCAGTCCACCAGCACGATGCCGAGGAAGAAGACCGGTGTCGAGTAGCCAAGGAACGAAAGCCCGGTGAGGACGTAGTCGGCGACGCTGTTGCGGTGCACCGCCTGGTAGACGCCGAGCGTGATGCCGAACAGCAGCGCGAAGAAGAGCCCGAGCACGGCGAGGGTGGCGGTCTTCGGCAGGTCCTGCCCGATGAGGGTGGTAACCGGGAGGTTCAGCTTGTCGGAGACGCCGAGGTTGCCGTGCAGCAACTGGTTGACCCACTTGAGGTACTGCACGTAGAACGGCCGGTCGAACCCGTACTGGTGGTTGTAGAAGGCGATCTGCGTCGCCGTCGCCTTAGGACCAAGGAGAGCGCGGACCGGGCCGCCCGGGAAAAGGTGGACCAGGCCGAGGGTGGCGGCCGTCACGAGAATCATGACGAGGATCGCCTGCCCGATCCGCCTAATCAGGAAACCGATCACGGTTTCA
>DASVCA010000148.1:0-9962 GCA_036381835.1 Micromonosporaceae bacterium | reverse complement strand
CGGTAAGACCACCACCCTGCGAACGCTCCTGGGCCTGATCCGCCCGAACGGCGGTCGGATGGCGATCCTCGGCAAAGAGGTGCCGGCAGCCCTGCCCGAGGTGATCGGCCAGGTCGGCGCGCTCGTGGAGAGCCCGCAGTTTTTCCCGCACTTCTCCGCGAAAGACACCCTCTCGCTGCTGGCCACCGCCGGCGACGTGCCCCAGCAGCGGGTCACGGAGGTGCTGGAGCTGGTCGGGCTGCGGGACCGGGCGAACGAGCGGGTGAAGACCTACTCGCTCGGCATGCGGCAGCGGCTCGCGGTCGCCTCCACCCTGCTGAAGAACCCGCGGCTGCTGATCCTCGACGAGCCCGCCAACGGGCTCGATCCCGGCGGCATCCGGGAGATGCGCACCCTGATGCGCAACCTGGTAGACGGCGGCATGACCGTGGTGCTGTCCAGTCACATCCTCAACGAGGTGCAGTTGATCTGTGACTCGGTCACCATCATCTCCCTGGGCCGGCGGGTAGCGGCCGGTTCGGTCACCGAGGTCCTCGCCGGACACACCGCCCGGGCGCTGCGGGTGCGGCTGGAGGCCGCCACCGACCTACGACCCGCCGCCGAGGCATTGACCGCCGCCGGCGCCCAGGTCACCGTGCACGACGACCATCTGATGGTCACCGGAGTGGACCAGCCGGCGATCGTCACCCGTACGCTGGCCGACCGTGACCTCTACGTGAGCGAGCTCTCTCCGGTCGCCCCGGATCTGGAGAGTGTCTTCCTGGAACTGACCGGCACCGCTCCGGTCCCTGGCCAGCATCGCCAGGTCGACGAGTCCGCCAGTGCGTCGTCGTCCGCATCGACCGTTGGGGGTTGGGGTCAGTGAGCCTGTTCAAGACCGAGATGCGTCGTTTCGGCAAGCGGCGCCTGATCCGTTACACGGTGCTGCTCGGCATGCTGGTGCTGGCCGCGGTGGCGGCGTTCACCTTCGTCAGCAATCAGCCGATCGGGCCCGAGCAGCTCGCCGCAGCCGAACGTGCCGCCGATGAGAACTACCGGGAGAACGTCAGATGGGCCGAGGAGGCGAGGCGGGACTGCGAGCGGGCCCATGCCTCCGGTGACGAGGAAGTCGAAGAGCATTTTCCGCCGGACTGCGACGTGATTCAGCCGCAGCCTCGGGAGGAGATCCAGACGGAGTGGTTTCTACCGCCGACGTTTCTGTTCCGCGACGAGTTTCCGATAATGATCACCACTTTCGCAGCGGTGCTCGCGTTGGTCGGATTCGTCGTCGGCGCGTCGTTCGTGGGGGCGGAGTGGAGCAGCGGCGGGATGATGAACCTGCTGCTGTGGCGACCGCGGCGGCTGCGGGTGCTGTACACCAAGCTCGCCGTGCTGCTCACCGGTCTGGCCGGGATCACCCTGGTGGCCGCACTCCTCTGGCTCGCCGCCTTCTGGGCGATCGGCACCTATCGCGGAAGCATGGACGGGATGACCGCCGGCACGTGGCAGTCATTCGGTCTTACCGGCCTACGTGGGCTGGTGTTGGTGCTGGTGGCCGGGCTGATCGGCTTCGCGCTCGCCTCGGCGGGTCGGCACACCGCGACGGCGCTCGGTGTGGTCCTGGGGGTGGCGATGGTCGGCCAGTTCGGCCTCGGTGTCGCGCTCACCATCGCCCAGGCGAAGTTCATGGAGGCGTGGCTGCTGCCGACGTACCTCTGGGCGTGGATGTACCGGAAGATCGAATTGGTGAACTACCGCTCCTGCGAAATGTCGCCCGGAGGCATGTGCGAGCCCGAGACGATGGAGATCGTCTGGCAGCATGCCGGGATCCTGTTCGCCGTGGTGTCCGTGCTGCTGCTCGCGGTGGCCACGTGGTCGATGCGAAATCGTGATATCACCTGAGCGACCAGGCTCACGCTGGCCCGCGGCGCGTCAGAGGCGCCGCGGGCCAGGTCGTACATGAATACATGAATGTCTTTGCGAAAGTGGATCAGCATATTGACGACCATTGAATACTGAAGCCCTCCGCGTTAGAGTCTTGGCGGCACACCCGGCCGGAGGAGGATGAGATGGCCCAGTTGGTCGAAGGCTCCGTTGGCGGCCCCGCCGGTGAGCCGCTGCTCGTCCACCCCGGACAGTCGCAGCTAACCGGCTGGGCTGCGGATGCGCTCGATCTGTTCAAACGAAGGATGAGCGACGCCGAACCGCCGTTTCCCTGCATCTTCGGAGTGGACGCGACGCGCCGCGGAACGCTGCGTCTCACCTTCGTCCCGGCCGGCCCACGCCGACTCGACCACCTGGCCGCCGCGCTGGTCGCGTTCGCCGAACAAGCGCAGGAGCTCGGCCGCCGCACCTCGCTAGTGGCGATCTTCGAGCCGGATTCCGCGCTCGCCACCCTCGAGGACTACCGCGCCGAGTTCTGGTCGATGCTCAGCGTGCTACGCGAGCGGGACACCGAACCCTGGCCCGAGGGCATCTCCCGGGACACCGAACACCCCGAGTGGGAGTTCAGCTTTCACGGCGTCCCCCTGTTCGTCGTGGTCAACACCCCCGTCCACAAGCGGCGGCGCAGCCGCTACTTCGAATATTTCGCGATCACCTTCCAACCGCGCTTCGTCTTCGACGACCTCGCCGAGACCTCCCCCCAGGGCCAGCGGGCACGAGCAATTATCCGAAGCCGTCTCGCCGAATACGACGAACTCGGCCCCGCACCCGTGCTCGGCAGTTTCGGGGTGGTTGGCAATCGTGAGTGGATTCAGTATTTTCTCGAGGACGACAACGACACCACCCACGCGGGCGTACGTTGCCCAATGCATTCCTGAGCGCACGAACCCGGTCGCAGAGAAGGGAAGCGCGGATGAAGCCGGGGTTTTCCACCGCGGAGCCGCCCGAGTTGCCGCACGATCTGATCGCGCTGCTGCCCCAGCAGGGCAGCTTCGAGTTGCAGCACGATCAGCCCGGAAAGACCCACAACTGGCATCACCACAGCCTCGATGAGGAGCTCTTCGTCCTCGACGGGGAGGTGACCCTGTTCTGGACCGACGACGGCACCTACCGCGAACAGCACTGTCCGGCGGGAACCTGGATCCAACTCCCCGCCGGCGTCGTCCACGGCTCGACCGCCGGCCCGAGAGGCGCGGTCTACCTGATCCGCCCGGAGGGCGGTGCCACGGCCAAGACCGTCTTCCTTGAGCCGCACGAATACCCGCACCCCCGCCGTGGCGACTGAGGTCAGCGGCTCGGCGCAGACCGCCGAGCCGCAACTCGGCCGCCACCTGACCCTGCCCGGGGCGGTGGCGCTGGCGATCACCATCGTCGTGGGCAGCGGGGTACTCGTGCTGCCCGGCATCGCCTACGCCCGCTCCGGCCCGGCGGCGTTCTGGGCCTGGGTGATCAGCGCCGCCCTCGTGGCACCGCTGCTGCTGGTGTTCGGCAGACTCGGCGGCGCCTACCCCACCGCGGGCGGCATCGCCGGCTTCGCCCAAGCCGCGTTCGGACGCCGCCTCGCCGGCGGCGTCGAGATCATGACGATCGGCACATTCGGCCTCGGCATCCCGGCGATCGCGCTGACCGGCGGCCAATACTTCGCCGCCCTGCTCGGCCTGCCCGGCGCATGGGCCGGTGTCATCGCCGCGCTGATGCTCGGCGCGGCCGGCGCGGTCAACCTGGCCGGGATCCGGCTCTCCAGCCGCGTGCAGACCATCCTCGCCATCGGCCTCACCGTCGGGCTGGTGGCCGTCGGACTGGTCGGCCTGCTATCTCCCGGTGCCCGCCCGGCGGCCGCACCGCCCCTTGACGGCCCGGCCGTGCGTGACGCAACGACCGCGGTCGCCGTCGTCTTCTTCGCCTTCACCGGCTGGGAGATGCTCTCGTTCACCGCGGAGGAATACCGCAACCCGCGCCGCGACTTCCCCCGCGCGGTGACCATCAGCTTCCTGCTCGTCACCGGCGTGTACCTGCTGCTCGCCTGGAGCGTCCAGGCGCGCCTGACCCCGAGCGAACCGCGCCTGGACACCACCCCGATCTCGGCGCTGATCGACGACGCCGTCGGCGGCGGGGCCGGCCGACTCGTCGCCGCGCTCGGCGTGGTGATCATCGCCGCCAACCTGGTGGGCGCGCTGTGGGGCGCCTCCCGCCTGGTGATGTCCAGCGCCCGGGAAGGACTGCTCCCCAGACCGCTGGCGAAAGTCGGCCGCACCGAGGTGCCCTGGCTCTCGATCGTCACCTGCGTGGTCGGCTTCATCGCCGTGGCGACCGCGAGCAGCCTCGGCGTCGTGTCGCTCGGCGACCTGCTGGCCGTCGCCGGAGCGAACTTCTTCCTGCTCTATCTGATCAGCACCGCCGCGTACCTCCGGCTCTTCCCCGCGATCCGGGACCGTGTCTTCGGGACGGTCATCCTCGTCGCCCTCAGCGGAGTGGTCCTCACCTTCGGCTGGATCCAGCTCGGGTACGCGATCGCACTGCTGGCCGCCGGTGCCCTGCTGGTCGGCTACCGGCGCCGGCGGGGGTCGAACGGGAGCCGATGACCTGACCGCTGGACAGTCGGCGAGCCCGGCTCGCCGACTGTCCAGCGCACCGTGCCGGCGGGTAGCCTGCTGAGACCAGCCGACTCGACCCGGGGAAGCGTGTGATGAGGCCCGCCGCGGACGCGCCAGACACCACCGACGTGCCAGACATCGCCGACACCCCCGATGCGTCCCCGATCGCCGAACCGGCGCAACCCCCCCGAGTGCCGGCCCAGGTCCGGCCCGCCGAGCCGGCCCTGACCGACCGCGAGCGCCGGGTGCTGGACTTCGAACGCCGCTGGTGGCGGCACGCCGGCGCCAAGGAGCAGGCCATCCGGGACACCTTCGGGATCTCCGCGACCCGGTACTACCAGCTCCTCAACGGACTGCTCGACAACCCCGCCGCGCTCGCTGTCGACCCGGTGCTCGTCAACCGCCTGCGCCGGCTGCGCGCCGCCCGCGTCCGTATCCGCCGCCGCTGACTCCGCCACGCCCCAACCCCGACGCGTCACACGGCGTACGGTATGGCAATGCCAACGTTGTCGGCGCGGATCCGCCGAGCCGTATCCCGGCGGCTGGCCGTCTCCATCGTGCTGGCCGCGGTGCTCCTCGGCGCGGTCGGTACCGCGCTGTGGCCGGAACGGGACGGCTTCACCGTCGAAGAACGAATGCTCACCGTCCACTCGGGGCCGACCGGCACCGATCCCGTCGACCTGGACACCAGCCTCTACCTGCCGGACGAGGCATCGCCCGCCGCGCCGGTGCCCGCGGTGCTGCTCGCGCACGGCTTCGGCGGCAGCAAGCAGAGCGTCCGGGCGGACGCGGAGGAGCTGGCCGGGCTCGGCTACGCCGTACTGACCTACACCGCCCGGGGGTTCGGCCGCAGCGGCGGACAGATCCACCTCAACCATCCGGATCACGAGGTACGCGACGCGCAGCGCCTACTCGACTGGCTGGCGACCCGGCCGGAGATCCGTACCGACGCCGCCGGCGACCCCCGGGTCGGCGTGGTCGGCAGCTCGTACGGCGGGGCGCTGGCGCTGCTGCTCGCCGCCCACGATCCGCGTGTGGACGCGATCGTCCCGATGATCACCTGGAACGACCTGGCCCGCGCTCTCCTGCCCGAGTCCAGCGGACAGGCGCCCGTCAAGGGCGTGTTCAAGAAGGCGTGGGGCGGCTACTTCTTCGGCAGCGGCGGCTTCGCCGGCCCGGAAGCCGCCTTCGGCCCCGCCGGCGACGAACCGGACGCCGAGGCCGGGCCGAGCGGACCCCTCAGCGCTCCCGTTCCCGGGGCGCCCGGCGGCCAGCGGTTCGACCCCGCCTGCGGCCGATTCGCCGCCGACATCTGCGCGGCGTACCTAGAGATCGCCACCACCGGACGCGCCACCGAGGCGGCGGTGGCGCGCCTACGGCGGTCGAGCCCCGCCGACGTACTCGACCGCATCACCGCGCCGACCCTGCTGATCCAAGGCACCGCGGACACCCTGTTCCCGCTGTCCGAAGCCGACGCCAACGCGCGCGGCATCGCCGCGAACGGCACCCCGGTGCGGGTCGCCTGGTTCAACGGCGGGCACGACGGCGGCGAAGGTCCGAGAACCGATCGGGACCGGATAAAACTTCTGACCGCCCAATGGCTCGACCACCATGTCAAGGGTGCGGGCAGCGCACCGGCGAACAGCTTCACCTGGTCTGAGATCGCCGGGTTCGACGCACAGGAGCGGGGGCTGCTCGCCACCGGATACCACGCCGCCGACTACCCGGGCCTCACCGGCACGGACACCCGCCGGGTGGCGCTGCTCGGCCCGCCGCAGCAGATCGCCAGCCCACCGAACGGCAGCCCGGCGGCGCTCTCCTCGCTGCCGATGGCCGGCGGCATCTCCGGACTGCTCGAAGGGGTCAGCAGCGAACTGCCCGGACAGCACGCCTGGTTCCTGTCCGCACCGCTGGACACGCCGCTGACCGTGGTGGGCGCGCCACAGGTCTCCATCCGCGCCGCCTCGGCATCCGGCGAGGCCGTCCTGTTCGTCAAGCTGTACGACGTCGACCCGGCCGGGCGGGTCACCCTCGTCAACGGCCACGTCGCCCCGGTGCGGTTGGCCGACCTGCCCGCAGATGTCGCCGAGGCGCAGGCGGTGACCGTCACCCTCCCCGCGGTCGTGCACCGGGTCGAGGCCGGCCACCACCTGGGGCTGGTGGTCGCCACCGCCGACCAGGGGTACGCGGGGCCGGTCGAACCGACCCGGTACACGGTGGCCCTGGGCGCGAACGAGGTGACGGTGCCCACCGTCACCGGCGAACCGATCCCGTCGCCCGCCGCCGTCTGGACCTGGGTGCTCGCCGGGCTGCTGACCGCCGTCGTACTGGGGACCGTCGTCGCGGTCGCGATGGCGCGTCGCCGCCAGCGCCGCCGCGACACCGCGGTGCATCCGGGGTACGCCGACGTGCCGCTCGTCGTTCGGGCACTGCGCAAGGAATACGCCGACGGGTTCGTCGCCGTGGCCAACGTGGATTTCGAGGTACGGCGCGGCCAGGTGGTCGGGCTGCTCGGACCGAACGGCGCGGGCAAGACCACCACGCTGCGGGTGCTGATGGGACTCACCCAGCCGACGGCCGGGGAGGTCTACATATTCGGGCACCGGCTGGTGCCCGGGTCCCCGGTGCTGTCCCGCATCGGTGCGCTCGTCGAGGGGCCCGGCTTCCTTCCGCACCTGAGCGGTCTGGAGAACCTGCGCGCGTACTGGCGGGCCACCGGCCGACCGGCGGCGGACGCTCGTTTCGACGAGGCGCTGGAGATCGCCGGCCTGGGCGAGTCGGTGCACCGGAAGGTCCGCACCTACAGCCACGGCATGAAGCAGCGGTTGGCCATCGCGCAGGCGATGCTCGGCCTGCCGGAACTGCTCGTGTTGGACGAGCCGACGGACGGGCTGGACCCGCCCCAGATCGCCGAGATGCGGCGGGTGCTGAAGCGGTACGCGACCGGCGGACGCGCCGTCCTGGTCTCCAGCCATCTGCTGGCCGAGGTCGAGCAGACGTGCACCCACGTGGTGGTGGTGAACAAGGGACGGATCGTCGCGGCCGGCCCGGTCGAGGAGATCGTCGGTGACTCGCCGACGGTGCAGCTCGCGGTCTCCGACGTCGCCGCCGCGCAGCGGGTCCTGGACGGACTCGTCGGCGTGCGGTCGCTGGGCGGGGACGGCAACGGCGGCTTGTTGGTGGATGTGGCCGGCCTGCCGCGCGCCGAGGTGGTGGCCGCGCTGGTCCGGTCCGGAATCGAGGTCGACCGGGTGGTGCCCCGCCGCCGCCTGGAGGACGCGTTCCTGGCCTTGGTGGGCGAGCACACGCACGGAAGCGGAGACCGGTGATGGCGAGGTTGCGGGAGTCGAGCGATACGGGGCAGGCACCGGACTCCGGTACGGCCGGCGCAGCCCGCGGCTACCGGCCGGGCGCCACCCTTCCGATCCGCGCGGAGTGGCGTCGCCAGGCGGCCCGGCGTCGCACCCAGTTGGCGCTGGGATTCATGGTCCTGCTGCCTTTGATCATTCTGTTGGCGTTCCAGTTCGACAGCGGCGACGACGATCGACACGGTGCGGGTCGGTTCGCCAGCCTCGTCGATCTGGCGACCGCGGGCGGCCTCAACTTCGCCCTCTTCGCGATCTTCGTCTCGGCGTCCTTTCTGTTGGTCGTCGTGGTCGCGTTGTTCTGCGGGGACACCGTGGCGAGCGAGGCCAGTTGGGGAAGCCTGCGGTATCTGCTGGCGATCCCGGTCCCGCGGGCCCGCATGCTGGCGGTGAAATTGATCGTCGCGCTGGGCTACGCGGCGCTGGCGCTGATTCTGCTCGCCGGCACCGCGTTGCTGGTCGGTACCCTGCGTTACGGTTGGGCGCCCTTACAGAGCACGGTCGCCGCGGAGATCGCCCCCGGGGAAGGGGTGCTGCGGCTGCTCGGCATCCTGGGTTATCTGGCCGTGGTACTGCTGACGGTCGCCGGTCTCGCGTTCCTGCTGTCGGTGTCGACCGACGCTCCGCTCGGTGCGGTGGGGGGCGCGGTGATGTTCTGGATCCTGTCCAGCATTCTCGACCAGATCGAGGCGCTCGGCGCGATCCGCAACATCCTGCCCACCCATTACAGCAACGCTTGGTTGGGACTGTTGTCCACACCGGTACAGGGCACCGACATCGTCCTCGGCTGCATCTCGGGAATCTGCTACTTCGTCGCGTTCTGCGCGCTGGCCTTCTGGCGGTTCACGCGGAAGGACGTCGTCAGCTGACACCGCTGACGTCCGGCTTGACCGGATTGGGGATACTCGGGCTTCTTCGCTTACCCGATCGTGTCGGAGGCTGTCGATGATGTCTTCCCGAACGTCGCGGGCCGTCGCCCTCGGCGCGGCGACCCTGCTCCTTGTCGTCGGATGCGGCACCGATATCCCCGTCGAAGAGCCGCTGCCGTTTCCGACGCAGCACGCCGATGCGGCGGCAACCCCCTCCGGTGCGCCGTCGGCGGGTCCGCCGGAGGATCTCTGGCCGGGCGGGATGGGGCCGTACCTGATCGGTGCCAGTCTGACCGACCTCGAAGCGGACGGGCTGATCGCGTCGGCGGCGCCGGCCGACGACTGCCCCGAGCGGATCCTGGCGAAGGGCATGGAGGAATACGACACACCGACGCTGGCGTTCCGGGACGGGAAGCTGATCTACCTGATGGTCGACACCCCGCTGGCGCGTACCGCCGAGGGCGCTCGGGTGACGATGTCTCTCAACGCCATCCGCAAGCGGCATCCGGACGGTGAACGGCTGACGGGGGGCCCGGCCGGGCCGGCGTGGTTCGTGACCGAGGAGGGCAAGGGCCTACTCTTCCAGCTCGACTCGGCTGGACGGGTCACCTCGATCGAGGCCGGCACGGTCGAGATGTTGCGTACCCGCTACAAGACCGGCAAAGGCTGCTGACCACCGGTTCCGTACCGGCCTGGCACCATGCGGCCGTACGGTGCGACCTGTGCCGGAGCCGCAGCTCATGTCCTTGCCGGGGGTGCGGGAATCTCCCGGGCGGGGTCGGCGTTGCACCTGACCGATGCGGAGCCCTCGCCCACCCGGGGGGGTGGGTTTGGGTCTCGGAAACCGGTCTACTAATATTCGTTTCCGGCAGGGAGCCGGGCGACGTGGTGGAGAGCTGCGGCGGCCGTCCTGTCGGACCCACATGATTCGGCTGGTGGTTCTGGTTGTATGATTGTGGGCCGCTGGTTGGTTCTGCATTTCGTGGGTGGTCGGGGTTGGTTCTCCGATTTGACTCGCGGGGGTGTGGTGGCTAGCCTAGCGGGGGCCCGGGCGGGTTGGATGGCTTGTTCGGGTTGGGAGCGGGCCCTGGGGTGGCTTCCCTTGTTGGGGTTGTTGCCTTGGTGTGTTGCTGTTCTTTGAGAACTCAACAGGGTGTTTGTTTTGCCAGTGCGTTTGTGTTTGTGGGCTGGCTGGGTTCTGTGGCTGCTGC
>DASVCA010000147.1:0-40000 GCA_036381835.1 Micromonosporaceae bacterium | reverse complement strand
AGATCCTGGGTCTGTGGGCTGAGTTGATCGAGTCGGCGGGCAAGGTTGCGGGCCACCGCGTCCGGCACGTTCACCCGCAACGCGTCAACGACCCGCCACCCGTCCGGACCGGGTATCAGGGCACCGCTGTCCAGCATCCCGTCCAACAGCTCTTCGGCGAGGAAGGGATTGCCGCCGCTGTCGGCCCACAGCCGCTCGACCACCTGATCCGGCACCTGGGTCGGAGCACACCGCAGCGACTCGGCGGCCAGCAGCCGCAGGTCATCCTCGGTCAGGCAGCCCAACTCGATCAACTTGCCGGAACCCCGCCGCGTCGCCGAATGGGCCAGGTCGAGCGCTGCGCAGGGTTCGGCACGGACCACACCGATGAACGCGGTCGGCTGGCCGTCCAGGTTGTCGACGAGGTATTCGACGATGGCCAAGGTCTCGGCGTCGGCGTTCTGCAGATCGTCCAGAACCAACAGACACCCGCGGTCGCGGCCGACCAGACCGGTCAACCGCAGAACCGCCTCTGCGAGTACCACCAACGACCCGGGCACCGGTTCCAAGGTGGCCGGACCCCACTCCGGCACCAGCCGGCCGAGGATCGGACGGTAGGGGCCCAGTTCGCTGATATCGGCCGAGTTGTCAGCCCTCAGCAGAGACATCAGTGCCTCGGTGATGGACCGGAAGGGCACCGTCGGACCGACGGTGCTACCGCGGCCGCGCAGCAGCCGCATATCGGCGTCGAGCGCCATCTCGATGCCGGCGCCGGCGAGGCGTGTCTTGCCGATGCCGGCTTCTCCGACGAGGAACACCGCGCCGCCTCGGCCCGCGCGCGCCATGCTCAGCGTGTGGGCCAACAGGCGGGTCTCGGCGTCCCTACCGACCATGCCCAGTGCGCTGCCTTGCACCAGCGAAACGGTATCGAGGCAGGAGCCGGTTCGGCTAGGGAGCCATCGATGATCTGGACTCCCCGGGTCGTTGACGCCGATTCCGTCCGATAGCGTCTAGTCCGAACGGCCGATGGGGGCCGATCGAATCGGGTGCCTGCTCCGCCCGTTCGGCCGATCGGCTCCTCAAGCCACCGGTCAGTTCCTGCGGTTCGGCTCATCCGGGCAGCATGTGCTGCTCGAGCCCATGATCTCAGCGATGTTGAACACGACCGTGTGCGACGGCTGGTGCGCCGCTGCCGCGGGGGCCGTGACGCCGGTGGCAACGGCCAGGCCAGCGAGCACTGCGGCACCGAGCCCTAGGGTTGACTTCGCGACCGGCCGCCGTGCTGCCGCTGCCTCCTGGCCCAGCGATGTGATCGGGGTCTGCGACTCCATCGGCATGATTTCCTCCCGCACTCTTCGTCATCCCTTTCCGAACTCGCCAACAGCTCGAGCGTGAGTTGTTGACCTGTGGTGTGTTGGCGTGGGCTCCAACAGCAGGACCGAAGGCACCCGCTCCGCGAAGCCCAGGCGCATCAGGCCGTAGCCGATCCCGGCCAGCCCCGTAAGTAGGCCGGGGGTCGGCACCGCATTCGGAACCCCGCAGTGGGGTCCGTACCGCGTCAAGGTGTCGAGCACCATTCCGGCACGCCGCTGGCGAACCCTGACCATTTCCCGGTCGCGTTGCGCGAGCAGGATCAACGCCTCGACGATGCCAAGTTCACCGTGGCAGAGGCTGTGATCATCCCGTACCGGATGCTTGGTGAGCGCCGCCAGCAGCTCTCGCGTCTGCGCGGTCGAGGCCGTATCCGTATCGACCTGTGCCGCGATCAGGCCGGCTGCGCCCGAACACCAGCCCGGGACCCGGGCCGGCGGTCGATCGATCCGCGACAGCAAGGCGCGACCGACCTTCGCGTACCGGGCATCGTCACGCGCCGAGGCGTACCGGAGAAGAGCCCAACCCATCCCGGCCGCACCGTCGGCGAAGCCGGCCGGCTCTCCATCGGCACTCATCCGACCATCCGGTGCCACGGTGAGCTGCACCAGTCGCTCGGCGCAGGCCTCAGCCAGCTGCCCGGCAACCTTCAGGTCGAGTTCCCGATGCACCGCATGCATGGCGGCCAGGCAGCCGGCCAATCCCCGCGCCACGCCCAGCGGCCCCGGCCGCCCGGCCGCCACAGCGGCCAGTTCGACCGCTGCTGCGGCGGCCCGTCGGATCTCCGCGTCCGCCAGCAGGGTGGCGATACGGGCAAGCGCGTATCCGATCCCACCGAATCCGTGGAACCCGCCACATCCGACTGCCTCGACCAGGTCGGGACGGGCGGCAAGGGACTCGAGCAGCGGTGGTACAGCACTGACCGCCCGCCGCGCCACGTCCCGATAACGGGAGACACCGGTGAGGTCACCGAGCTGGGCGAGAAACAGCGCCACCCCGCAGTATCCGTTGGCCAGCCCGGCACCCATCGGCAGCACCAGCCACCGGCGGTCGTCCACCAGTTCGAGGCCGAGCCAGTTGACCCGGTCCTGGTCGGTCATACTCCGTGCCACGATCCGGTCAGCCAGTCCGCAGGCGGCAGCGAGAAGACACTCGGGGTCCGGCACGGTACCGACGGTCAGACTGCCGGCGCTCACCCGCCGACCGGCGTGCGGGTCATGGGGGAGCCGGCCGGCCAGGGTAGCCGAGATGATCCACTCCTGGTCCTGTCGGTCGGCCTCGTCCATCGCGTCCAGCCGGTGCAACGCCGAACTCAGCCCGGACCGGTCGAACAGGTCGGGTATTCGCCGGCGCTGGGCCGTCCAGACACCGGTGCTGTCGGGGCGTCCGACGAACAGCGGCACGTCCCCATCCCACAGTTGCGCCAGTTCGTGCGGAACGAGCCGGTGCAGGGCCGGGCACGGCGAGGCGTACTCCAACCTGCGCAGCATCCGATCGCGGTCGGCCCCGTCGCCGAGCGCCTCGGCACGGGTGGCCTCGGCCAGTACGTGTGCGTACACCCGGGTCGGCCGGGCCACGATGCGGATCTCGATGTCGGCGAAGCTTGTCAGCAACCGGCGGAACTCGCGCCGGCCGCGCATGATCGTGTCGTATCCGAGCCGGAAACCCTCGAGCAGCTCCGCTTCGTAATTGGCCGGCTCGACCGGATGGTCGGCGATTCGGGCACGGTTCGCCGATGCGCGGCCGGTGTGCCCGGTGCCGCCGATCCCGGAGACATCCAGCACCTCACCGTCGGTGAGGACCAGGCTGGACAGCAGTGCCGTCCGGTGCACCGACTCGGTCAGTGCCTCGGCCGCCGGGTCCGGAAACAGCGCCGGTAGCGGTAGAGAGGGCTGGAACAGGGTCTCCGCGTCCACGAGTACCGGTTGGTCACCGACTGCGATGAGGTTCTCGTGATGAGCGTCGGTCGCCCGCACCGCGTGGAGCAGGGCGAGCAGCGCCCCCAGCCGCCGATAGAACAGGGTCGCCTCGTGCGGACCGGCCAACGGTCGGTTGCGGACGAACTCGGCCCAGCCGTATCCGTCGCCGACCACGGTCTTGACGGACCGCAGCCCGAGATCCGGTGCCGCGCCGTTCAGCCATTCGGCGAGCGCTGTGAAGCAGACCTGTGCCTGGAGGCTACGTGGCTTGTAGACGACCCGCCGCCCGTCGGCGAACCGGAGGAACGACACGCTCCGTCCGTGCCGATGCGTGTCGCCCTGGCCGGTCTCCACCGCCACCAGCGGGCCTGGGTCGATGCCGTCGAGCAGCGCGTCGACGATCCGGGTCCGGTCCACGACATACCGTTTGAGCAGCTCAATATGCGCCTCGACCGCGAGTAGGCTCGTCTGTGCGAGCAGGCGGGCCAGTACCGGGTACTGTTCGGCGAGCCGCACCGTGCTCGTCCTCGCCGGCTCGGCCGCCGCCAACGCCGAAGCTGCGGTGCGGGCCAACCTATCGCCGAGTCGCGCCGCGTACGCGTCCAGGATCTCCGGCATGTCCACGAACCCATCGGGAAGGCACCCGTCCGTCAGCCGCCGTAGCCGCTCACCAGCCGCCGTCACAAGCGGCCGCAACGACTCCGCGAGCGTTTCCCCGCCCCCGCCCGACGACGCCGGTTCGATGTTCGCCGCCTCCTCCAGGAGGTCTGCCCACGCGGGTCGGCTCTCCCGTAGCACCGCATCGCCGTCGAGGCGCCGGCGCCGGCCGCGACCCACCACCGGTCGCTCGTGCGGTGCCAACGCGCAGACCCACCATCGCGGTCCGAGCACCTCATCGAGCGAACCACCGGGGTGGACAGTGGTCGGGTCGTGCCTCATGCCTGGCAGGTTTTCATCTCCGTAGCCGGCCGGCATGGGTAGACATCACCCACATTTGACTTCGTTCCTACCCTCGGTCGGGTCACGGGCACGACCGGCCTGCCCGACGTGATCGGCGGAGAGCGCCGCTGCCTGCCGCGACCAGCCCAAGCTCCGCGGCGCCCACGCCGTCCGGTACGCGCCAGGCCAGGCACCGGGAGCGCAGGAGGACCAGCGCACGACATATTGGGTGCGCTTCCGGCATGTGCCCGCGGCGCTGGGCGACGAAGCTCGAAGAATGATCGAAGACACGACTGCCGCGCTGGTCGGCCGGCAAGCGCAGGTCGAACTGCTCGAGCAGGCACTAGACCGGGTGCGTGACGGGCAGTTCGCGGTCGTCGAGATCTCCGGAGAACCCGGTATCGGCAAGACCCGGCTGCTCGCCGAGCTCGTCCGACGCGCCGACGCAGCGGGCCTGTTCGTCTGTAACGCCGGCGCGACCCCGATGGAGCAGACGGTGCCCTTCGGGGTGTATGTGGAAGCGCTTCAGCCGATAGCGCCGAGGGACGAGCACGACGACCGCACCACCGCACTGCTGGCCCTACGCGAGCAGGCCGGCGTTGTGAATCCTCGACCGCCGGCGAATCTGTTCCCCCTGCACGCCGGGATCCGGCGGTTGCTCAGCGACCGGGTCGCGCTCTGCCTTGACGATCTGCAGTGGGCTGATCCGGCGTCGTTGGCGTTGACCGAATACCTGCTTCGCAAACCGCCGCAGGGGCCGGCACTCATCGCCGTCGCCTGCGCCAGCGCTTGGTCGCACCCCGGAATAACCGACGCGCTCGGCCGGCTCGGCGCAGCCGCCGTCCGGGTGGTGGTGCCTCCGCTGGCGGCGGCCGACCTCGACTCGCTGCTGCCGGTCGAGCCCCGCCACCGTCGTGCCCTGATCGGCAAGATCGGCCAGGGTAATCCGCGGTACGTCCAAGTGCTCGCGCACCTGAACGACGCCACGCTGGCCGCGCTCGCCGCCGATGGCGAGTTGCCGGGTGGCGATCTCGCCGGGGCTGAGGCTCAGCATCTGCTCGCCGGTCTGGCCGCTGAGATCACCGTGCTCGACACCGAGGCGCAGGGCGTCGCGCAAGCCGCGGCCGTGGTCGGGGACCCGGCTGCGATCGACCTGGTGGCACATGTGGCGCAACGGCCGGTACAGGTGGTCGAGGAAGTGATCGACCGGCTGCACCGGTCCGGGTTGATCCGGGTCGACGGGGCGTGGCTGCGCTTTCGGCACCCGCTGCTGCGGGTGGCCGCGTACCACCTGGCCGGCCCGGCATGGCGGCTCGAAGCCCATGCCCGTGCCGCTGGACATCTGGCCCGCCACGGCGGTGCGCTGCACCTTCGAGCGGACCACACGGAACGGTCCGCCCGCCATGGTGACGAGTCGGCCGCCAGGCTGCTGATCGAGGCCGCCCGAACCCACGTCGGTCAGGCTCCGGCGTCGGCCGCGCGTTGGCTCGGCACCGCACTGCGCATCCTGCCCGGAACGGGTCGATGGCCTCGTCGCCGGCCCTCGCTGCTGCTGCGCTACGCCCACGCCCTGGCGTTGAGCGGACAGTCGGGGACAGGTCGAGACGTGTTGCGGGAGGTGCTGAACGCCGACGGGCCGACGCGGGCACCGGCGTTCGCGGTCGCCGCGACGCTCGCCCGTCTGCTGGGCGACCGCGAAGATGCGGCGGCGCTGCTCGCGACGCAGACACCGGTACGCGCGCCGCTCGCCGAGGCCGTCCGGCGGATCGAGTCGGCGGCGGTCGCGATGCTGCACGCCGACCCGGCCGAGGCGCTGGAGCACGCGGAGCGAGCCACACGTCTGGTCGGCACCGATCGACCCGAACTGATCGCTGCGGCGGCGGCGCTGCGGGCCTGGGCGGCTGTCGAAGGCGGACGGTATGAGGATGCGGTAGCGCAACTCGGTCAGGCGGCGGGGCTGGTCGACGTCGCCGCGGACGGCGTACTGCTGCCGCGTCCCGAGGTGCTCTGCGTCCTGGCCTGGGTGGAGCTGCGGTTGGGACGGATAGCGGCGGCTGCCCGTCACCTGGCCCGGGCGAGGAGTCTGCTCGATCACATCGACCGGCACAACGCCTGGCCGTACCTGCTGATGGTGGAAGGCGCCCTCGCGTGCCGGCGCGGCCGGCTGGCGCGCGCACTGGAACTCCTCGACGAAGCCGTGGTACGGGCTCGGCTGCTGGGCAACGCGGAGCTGGCGTCGGTGGCGGAGACCGTTCGGCTGCGGCCGCTGTTGTGGGTGGCCGGTCCCGCGGCCGTGAGTGCTGCGGCCCGGCGGCTTGCCGAGGCGGACCGCCCGCGTTCGAGGCTCGCGCGCCGTGAGATGGAGTTGGCTGTCGCGGTCGCCCGGCTCGCCGCAGAGGATGATGTGGCGTTCGACCAGGTTCATATCAGCCCGGAGCCGGCCGACCCGTTGGCCTTGGTCACCCTGCACACGGTGCGGGCGACAGCAGCTGCCCGGATCGGCGATCTCACCACCGCCCGCGAGTGGGCCGACCGAGCCATGGATGTGGCAGATGTGACGGGCCTGAGCTACGAGCAGGGGCTCGCCGCGTTCGCCATGGGATATGTTGCGGCGCAGGCTGATCGTCATGCCGAGGCGGTGGCGCGGGTCCGGGACGCCGTCGCGCACTTCAGCGCGGCGGGCACGGCCGTGGACGAGGCCCGGGCCCATCACCTGATGGGACACCTGTACCGACGGGCCGGTCAGCAGGAGCAGAGCCGAGACGAGTTCGCCCGCGCGAGAAGCGGATATCTGGCCTGCGGCGCGAGTTGGTTGTCGACCACGCTGCCGCAAGATGACGTGCGAGACCCGGTCGATCGACGGCAGGCGGTGGTCACGGAGCGGTTGACGGCTCGGGAGCAGGAGATCGCCCGACTCGTGACGGCCGGGCTGAGCAATCAGGAGATCGCGGCCCGGCTATTCCTCAGTCGTCGGACCGTGGAATCACACGTGTCCCGCATTTTCGCCAAGCTGCACGTCCGTTCACGGGTTCATCTGACCAACCGACTCAACCGGCCAGGGGCGGTCTTCCCGACCGAGGAGCCGGCGGAGCTGGCGACCGTCAACGGTCGCTCTCCACGGCTGCGCGGAAGGCGGGACTGAGAGTACGGGCTGCGACGGGGCCGCTTCATCGGGTAACCTTCGCTGAGTTCCCGCCACTTTGGTCCGAATGGGCGGGATCGCAGACGTCGTGGTGTCCTGCTGGCAGGGGGCAGCAGGACACCACGACCTTCCGTCACGCGGCTCAGACGCCGCCGCGGCCACTACGGCCTGCCGGCCGGGATCAGTCCGCCAGTAGGGCTGCCAGATGTGGAGTGACGTTCCACTCGCGTACCAGGGTGTCGTACTCGTCGCGCTGATCGGCGGGCGCGGGTGCGCCGGTGCGGCGGCCCCGCAACAGCACATTCCGGGGCGTGTGCTGCGAGTCGACGAACTCCACCACGTCGACGCGGTAGCCGTGTCGGCGCAGCAGTGCCGCCCGCAGCGCGTCGGTCAGCACGTCGGCGAACCGCTCCCGCAGGATGCCGTGCCGGGTGAGCAGCCGGTACGGCGCCGGCGCGGGCTTCCGACGCAACTGCGCGGCCAGGTCGTGGTGGCAGCACGGTGCGACGAGCAGCCAGCGGGCCCGCCAGCGCACCGCGCGGGCCAACGCCTCGTCGGTCGCGGTGTCGCAGGCGTGCAGCGCCAGCACCAGATCCGGGGCCGCGTCGACCGCGGTGTCCCGGATCGTGCCGGCCACGAACCGTACCCGGTCCGCGCAGCCCAGACGCTCTGCCAGTTCGGTGTTGCGCCGCCGCTGATCCTCCCGCACATCGACGCCGACCACCTCCGCGTCGACGCCGCGCTCGGTCAGGTAGCGGTGCGCGGCGAAGGTCAGATACGCGTTGCCGCATCCGAGATCGACCACCCGCAGCGGCCGGGGCAGCTCGGCGTCGGCCAGGGTGGCGGCCAACGCCCGCAGGAACGCGTCCACCTGGCGCCGCTTCGCGGCGCTCGCCCCCAGCACGCGAAACAGCGGGTCGTCCAGGTCCAGCAGGTATGCCTTCACCCGGTCGTGCGCGGACGGGGCACCGCCGGTTGCCGACCGATTGGCCGGACGGGGCGCGGCGCGATGCACCTGGGCGTCGCCCTTCTTCGTCACCCGCAGCTGCACCGTGGTGGCGGCCGTCTCCACGTGCCAGTTGCCGAACGGCTCGGCGAGCAGGACGTCCACCGCCGCCTCCGCCTCCGATCCCGGCGCGAGGTTGCGGGTGTACGGGCGGCTGCCGTCGAAGGTGCTGACCTGAAGTCGCGGTCCGGCTTTGATCGTGACCGGGCGCAGCTCGGCGCGAACCACCGAGGGGGTCTGTCCACGACGGCGCCCGGCCGCCACGGCGCGGATCAGGTGGGGGCCGAGCAGCAGCTCCCGTACTTCGGCCAGGGCGGTGTCCAACGGTTGCGGCATACCTATATGGTCCGGGTCTCGCCCACCGCCAGATCCCAGAGGTCCTCCCGCGGTCGTCCGGCGGCCAGCCAGGCCGTGACGGCGCGTTCCAGCGGCTGCAGGACCGGCTCGCAGGTGAGTACGAAGGCGCCCCAGTGCATCGGGGACATGCGGCGGGCACCGACGTCGAGGCAGGCCTGAACCGCCTCCTCCGGGTTGAGGTGCACCGTCCGGTAGAACCACGTCGGGTCGTAGGCCCCCACGGGCATGAGTGCCAGGTCGATTCCGGGGTAGCGTTGCGCGATCTCGCCGAACCAGTGGCCGTAGCCGGTGTCGCCGGCGAAGTAGATGCGGGTGCCGGTCTTTGCGGTGATGACCCAGCCGCCCCACAGGCTGCGGTTGGCGTCGGTGAGGGTACGCCGGCTCCAGTGGTGTGCGGGCACGAAGTCGAAGCCGACTCCGGCGAGCTGTCGGGACTCCCACCAGTCCAGTTCGGTGACGTCCTGGAAGCCGAGCCGTCGGAACCAGCCGGCCAGGTTGGCCGGTACGAGCATCGGGGTGTTGCGGGGCAGCCGCCGAATCGTCGGCGCGTCGAGGTGGTCGTAGTGGTTGTGGCTGACGACGACCGCGTCGATTCGCGGCAGGGCCGACCAGCTGACCCCTACCGGGGTCAGCCGTGGCCGGACTCCCGGGATCCGCTCGGACCAGACCGGGTCGGTCAGCACGGTCAGCCCGTCGACCTGGAGCACGTATGTGGCGTGCCCCACCCAGGTGACCAGGGTCTGCCCGGGGCCGGCCCGGGGCAGCCACGGCCGCCGTGCGACGGGGATGCGATCGGCGTCGCCCAGGGGTGCCAGGTGTGGTCCGCTCTGCCACAGCATCCGTACCAGGTCCCGGAAGCCGGGCAGCGGGGCGGTGAGGCGGTGAGTGAAGTCGGTGGGCTGGTACCGGGCCCACGGCCGAAGCACTTCGAGGTTCTTGCGTACCCTGGTAGAGTTCAACACCTTCCCCCCTTATGCCCCTTTTGGTAGCCTAACCGGTCTCCTCCGTCGACAAGGCGTTCACGACCGCGGCGGCGGTATCCGCCAGCAGGGTGTCGGGGGTCAGGGGTGTTCCGGCGATCGCGCTGAACAGGCGGGTGAGCCCGGGCAGGGGGAACCCGTCATCGGCGAGCCCGTCCGCGGTCAGCCGACCCAACCGGGCGCGGGAAGCCTCCCAGGCGTCGAGCACCTCGGCCGGCGAAGGCACCCCGAATCCGTGGCCGACCGGCGCCGAATGACGTAACCGGACGATCGGCGACGTGATGAACGCCAAAGCCAGGCGGCTGCCGGCGACGACCGACGCCTCATCCGCCTGCGACAACCGGGTGAACACGCGGCACGGACGTTCGCACTCGACCGCGCAGACACCCAGCGCGTGCGCCACGTGACTGTGCTGCCGGTCCAGGTAGTTGCGCCAGTCGGTCGAGTCCCCATCCGCCACCCGCAACGACCGTCGGGCAGCCGCCTTCTCCGCCCTGGTGTGCGGGCACGACGGGTCGTCCGGGTCACCCCAGGCACTGTCCTGCCCGGTCACGACCGCGGCCAGGCGAGCCGGGTCACCGGCGTGTCCGAGAACCTTCTCCCAGGCCAGCAGCGGGCCGTACTCGCTGGCGATGTGCATCGCGGCGACCAGCGCGCTCATCTCCCGACGCCGCCAGTGGGCGTCGATCACCTCCAGCAGCAGCCGGTACGCCGGCCGCAACGAGCCCAACGCCCCGCGGTGGCGTTCGCCGGGGGATTGCGGCATGCGGCAGGCCAACGCCCGTACGAGCAGTTCCGCGGGTACCACGTCACCGACCACCCGATCGGCGAACGAGGTGTCCGTGGCGGCACCCACAGCCGCGTCCGGCCGACCGAAGTCTTCCGCGTCGAGCTCGAGCAGTCGCTGCCCGAAGGCGCACAACTGCTGCACCTGGGCCGCGGTCCGAGTGGTCAGGCGGTCACCGCAGGCGCCTTGCGCGATCAGGACGGCCACCTCGCGGAACGCGTACTGCTCGGCCAACGCGACGAGGATCTCGTGAGGGGTGTGCATCGACACATCCTCACATCGCGCCGACCGAGCGCCGCGACGCCGTCGGTCGGTCAGCCGATCGAACGGCTGTTGGACTCCGCCTGCGGTGCGCTCGCCGCACCCCGGCGCCTGCGGCGGCGGCGACGCGGCCGGGTCGTGCCGTCCTCCTCGACGGTTGCGGCGGGCGGCTCGGCAAGGACGGTGTCGGCCGGCTCCGCCGTCGCACCCTCCACCAGACGCCGACGACGCCGGCGACGCCGCGGTGCCGGCGACGGTTCCGCCGCCTCCCTCGACTCCGGCTCACCCCGTCCCGGCTTGCGCCTGCGCCGACGACCGGTGCCGTGGGCGGTGCCCAGATCCTCCTCGGCTTCCGCGGCCAGCCCGGCGCGGGTGCGGCGTGCAGCCGGCAGGGTGCCCGACGCATCGGTCGGGATGTCCAGGTCCTCGTAGAGATGCGGCGAGGTGTGATACGTCTCCGCCGGGTCGGGCAGGTCGAGGCCGAGCGACTTGTCGATCAGCCGCCAGCGCGGCACGTCCTCCCAGTCCACGAAGGTGACGGCGACCCCGGTCGCACCGGCTCGACCGGTACGCCCGATCCGGTGCGTGTAGGTCTCCGGGTCCTCCGGGCAGTCGTAGTTGACGACGTGGGTGACGCCGTACACGTCCAGTCCGCGCGCCGCGACGTCCGTGGCCACGAGCACATCGATCTTCCCGGCACGGAACGCGCGCAGCGCCCGTTCCCGCGCGCCCTGGCCCAGATCCCCGTGTACCGCGGCGACCGCGAAGCCGCGGAAGTCGAGATCTTCGGCGAGCCGGTCCGCGGCCCGCTTCGTCCGGGTGAACACCATCGTCAGGCCGCGGTCGCGGGCCTGCAGGATCCGCGCCACGATCTCGGCCTTGTTCATCGGATGGGTGCGGTACACCAACTGCCGGGTCTGCGGCGACGGCCCGGTCTCCGCCACGTGCCCGGCGTGGATCGTCACCGGCTGGCGCAGGAACCGCCGGGCCAGTGAGACGATCGGGTCCGGCATGGTGGCCGAGAAGAGCATGGTCTGTCGATCCTCGGGCAGCATCGCGAGGATCTTCTCGATGTCGTCGAGGAACCCGAGGTCCAACATGCGGTCGGCCTCGTCGAGCACGAGGGCGCGCACGCGGTTGAGGCGCAGATGCTTCTGTGCGGTGAGGTCCAGCAGGCGGCCGGGCGTGCCGACCAGGATCTCGATCCCGGTCCGCAGCGCCTCGATCTGCGGCTCGTACGCCACGCCGCCGTAGATCGGCAGCACCCGGACCCCGCGGGTGCTGCCCGCGGTCGCCAGATCCTTCGCCACCTGCAGGCCGAGTTCCCGGGTCGGCACCACGACGAGGGCCTGCGGTTCGCCGGACGCGCCCTCCGCCGGGGCGAGGACCCGTTCCAGCAGCGGAATCCCGAAGGCGAGGGTCTTGCCGGTGCCGGTCGGTGCCTGACCGATGAGATCGCTGCCGCGCAGGGCGATCGGCAGGGCGTACTCCTGGATGGCGAAGGCATGGGTGATGCCGACCGCGGCCAGTGCCTCGACCGTCTCCGGCCGCGCCCCGAGTGCGGCGAAAGTAGGAGCTTCCGGTTGCGCCGGCTTGGTGCCGGGCAGCTCCGGACTGACTGAGTTCTGTTCGGTGTGGTTGGTCATCAGCTTGTCTGGGGTGCCTCTCGTGGTGCGCCCCGTGACTCGCCAGGGCGCGCATGGTGAGCGCGGGCCACGCGGCTTGCCGGCAGAGATGCCAGCGGTCAAACCGGGCCGTTCGCGCCGCTGCGGACGGGTCTTCGATCATCTCGACCCGCGGTAACGGGTCAATGCTACCCCGCGAGCCGCTCGGGCGGGACGCGCCGCGCCGGTACGGCCCTGCGGCACCGCCGTCAGCGGCCGTCACACCGGCGGATACCCGACCCGCCGGGGACGGTAACCTGCCGTCGTGTCCGATCCCGCGAACTCCGTCACACCCTCCGGACCGAGCCGGGGGGCGGTGATCGACCTGCTGGGGCTGGTCGCCTACGGTCAACTGCTCGCGTTCGACCGGATGGCCGCCGACGCCCGGCTCGCCCCGGACCTCGACCGTCGTGCGATGCTCAGCGAGATGGCGGCGGCCGAGATCGCCCACTACCGACGGCTGGCCGACCGGCTCGCCGAATTCGACGTGACGGCGGAGGCGGCCATGGCGCCCTTCCGTGATTCGCTCCTGGGCTACCACGACTCGACGGTCCCCCACGACTGGCTGGAGGCGCTGACCAAGGCGTACGTCGGGGACGCCATCGCCGACGACTTCCTGCGAGAGGTCGCCGAGCTGCTGGGCGAACCCGACCGGCGGTTGCTACTCGACGTGCTGCACGACACGCGGTACGCGGATTTCGCCGCCGTCGAGATCCGCAGCGCCCTCACCGCCGATCCCACGCTCGCCCATCGGCTGTCCATGTGGGCCCGACGACTGGTCGGCGAAGCGTTGTCGCAGGCGAACCGGGTAGCCGCCGCGCGGCCGCCGCTGATCACGTTGATCGGCCGCGGCACCGGCGACCCCGCCGGCGTTCAGGCGCTGTTCCGACGGCTGACGACCGCACACACCGCTCGGATGTCTGCGGTCGGCCTGAACAACTGACGGCACCGCGAACGACGGGTACCGATTCAGCGCGGCGTGGGGCGTCGGCTCACCGGGCGATGAATCCGACCGCCCGGGGCGCCGCTTCGGCGATCTCCACGTACGCGACCTTGGCCACCGGCACGATGACGCGTCGCCCCTTCTCGTCGGTCAGCGACAGCGTGCCCTCGTTCCTGGCGAGTGCCTCGGTGACGATCTGCTCGATCTCGGCTGGCGACTGCGCGCTCTCCATGACCAGTTCACGAGGCGCGTACTGCACACCGATCTTGACCTCCACAGGCCCTCCTACCTCCCGCCAGAGTCTGCCACCGACACCGATCGCACGGTCGGAAGCTCATAGCGAAGGCTAGCCGATCGCCAACAACCGGTCAGGCCGACTCATCCTGCAACGGAAAGCTCGCGATGCCCCGCCAGCACAGCGCCGCCAGCAGGGTCTCCGCCTCGGCCTTCGGTACCTGCCGGCCATCGGCCAGCCAGAACTGCGCCGCCACCTCGGCGGCGCCGACCAATCCGGAGGCGAGCAGCTGGGCGCGCGCCCGGTCCACACCGGTGCTCGAGATGATGGTGTCGCTGATCGCGGCCACGCACTCGCGCTCCACCCGGTCCACCCGTTCCCGCACCGCCGGCTCGCTGCGCAGATCCGACTCGAAGACCAGCCGGAACGCCCCGCTCTCGTGATCCACGAAGTCGAAGTAGGCGCGTACCGCCCCGATGACCCGTTCCCGGTTGTCGGTGGTTGCCGCCATGGCCGCACGGACCCTCGCCACCAGGGCGTCGCAGTGCATGTCCAGCAGCGCCAGGTACAGCTCCAGCTTGCCCGGGAAGTGCTGGTAGAGGACGGGTTTCGAAACCCCCGCCCGCTCGGCGATGTCGTCCATCGCCGCCGCGTGGTAGCCGTTCGCGACAAAGATCTCCTGTGCGGCGGCAAGCAGTTGCTTGCGCCGCGCTGAGCGCGGCAGACGCGTCGGCCGACCGGCCGTGCTCGCGCCTTCTGACGCCGCAGTCATGGTTACCTCCGAATCAGCCATACTGATGGCGCATACGTCTGGCGCCGGCGAAAACCCCCGACGGTGCAACTTATCGCGACCGCCCATGCACGGTAGCCTCAGCGGGGGTAACCCGAGGAGCGCACGTGGACGAAACAGGGCAAGCCGGTGACGCTACGCCTCCTGCGGCGGGCGATGCGGCTTCGATGAGTGACCGGTCGTGGTCCGAAAGTGGCTGGTCATCGACCGAATCCGACTGGTCGTCGGAGCGGGGCGGCATCGGCGCCGGCCAAGCGGGCTGGCACGACGCCGACTACCCGGCCCCGACCTGGTCGGACCCCTATCGGGAAACGCTGACCGCGCCGCCGGTGAAGGTGCCGCGCCAGGCGCGCCCCAACGGCGCCACGTACGGTGACGAGCAGCACATCCGGCATTTCTCGCGGTACGAGGGCGGGGCTCTCCACGGCGAGGCGGCCGCCGCCGATGCGGAGGCGCGCCATCGCGGCGCGGAACCGGACGGGCCGCCCCGGTCCGGTGCTGCGGAGGAACCTGGCGGCGGCGGGGCGCCCGCCGCCCGCCGCGAAGCGGACCGGGAGTCATGGCCGCGATCCGAAGCGGCGCGATCCGAAGCGGACCGGGATCCATGGCCCGGCACCCGTCGCGAGGCGGTAGGAAAGCCGGTACCGGCCGACCGCTCGGCCTGGGCCCGCGGTGCCGAAGCCACCGCCGGTCATCCCGCACCCGCCGACACGCTGCCGCAACGGGTCCCCGGCGAACCGGATGTGCCGACCGTGCCGGAGGTCCCCGCGGCCGAGCCGTCCGCAGAGACACCCGAACTCGCCAGAATCGCCACCCACCTGCGCCGCGACGACACATCGGCGCCACCGCACGAGCGCCCCGACGGGTTCGACGTGGACGCGATCCTCGCGGCCGTGCGCGGCGTTGACGGCGTACGGGATGCGTCGGTGCGCACCACCCCGGACGGTGCTCACCGGTTGCGGCTCGACCTCGCCGACGGAGCGGATGCGGCGGAGGTGAGCCGTACGGTGGCGCGGCTGTTGCAGGAGCGGATGGGCCTGGCGGCCGCACCCCAGACGCTGCCTTCGGGGTCGCCTGTGGCGCCACGTCGCCGACGGCGTTCGGGCACCCGGCACGGCCACGACGCCCCGACTCGTTGGACGCAGCCGGACGAGCCGCCCGCGACACCGGTCGGATCAAGCACGCGAGGGGCAGGCGACCTGCCGCGCGCCGGAAGGGATCTTCCGGTCAGTGACACCCGCCCGTCCCGCCCGCTGGCGTCGGGCCGGCGACCCGGTCCCCGTGTCGTCATCGACCACGTACAGGTCAGCACGTTCGGGCTCGATGCCAACGTCGAGGTCCGCCTGGTCGCCGGGGAGCGGTCGGCGACCGGCCGCACGAGCGGCCCGGCCGTGGACGGGTACGTGCAGCGGTTGGCCGCGGCGGCGGCCGCCGCCGCGATCGACGAGTTGCTCGCCGCCAATCCACCCGCTCGCCGGGGGCGTTGCTTCGTGGAGCACACCGCGGTCGTACCGCTGGGCACCTGCGAGGTCGCGGTCGTCGTGGTCCTGCTCACCTGCGACGGCTGGGTGGAACAGCTGGCCGGCTCCGCCGTGGTCACCGGTGATCCCCGACAGGCGGTGGTCCGAGCCACCCTCGCCGCGGTCAACCGGCGGCTGGTCGCCCTGCTCGCCTGAGGAGTCATGACCACAACACGACAGCAGCTGCGAGCCGCATCGGAACGCGCGCGTCGACGCGGGGGCGGTCACCGTCGTCGGCGCGCGCGCAATCCGGTCTGGCCGATCTGGGCGGCGTCGCTGATCGTCGTGGTCGGTGCGCTCACCGTGGTCGTCAGCGCAGCCCCGCTGGAGCTCCTCGGCCTGGCCGGCAGCACGTCGGCGCAGTCCGGCGATCGACCGTCCCCGGCACCGCCGCCGACCATCGATCCGTCGCCGTCGGCCGCCCCGTCCGAGACCGCGTCGCCGTCGCCGCCCGAGCCGGTGCTCCGGCTGCCGGGGCCGGTGCGGTCTGCCGGGAGCGGCGCTTTCGCCTACGCGGACGAGCCCGGCGAGGTGTTCGGCACCGCCGGCACGCTGCGCCGGTTCCGCGTGGCGGTGGAGCAGGGCGCCGAGGTGGACGTCGCCGAGTTCGCCGCAGCGGTGGACCGGGCCCTGGGCGATCCACGTAGTTGGATCGCCAGCGGTCGCCTGCGCCTGCAACGGGTGCCGAACGACGGCAGCCACAACTTCACCATCTACCTGGCCACCGCCCAGACCGCGGGACGGATGTGCGGTGCCGGCGGGATCAACATCCGGGTCGGGGGCAAGCCGTACACCTCGTGCCGGCTCGGCGGCAAGGTGATCATCAACCTTGACCGCTGGCAACTGTCCGTGGACCACCTCGTGCAGGCCGGTGTGCCGTTGGACACCTACCGTGATTACGTGATCAACCATGAGGTCGGGCACGAACTCGGTCACGGGCACGAGAACTGCCCCGGTCAGGGCCGCCCGGCACCGACGATGATGCAGCAGACCCTCTACCTCGACGGTTGCGTCGCCAATCCCTGGCCGTACCTGGACGGTCGCCGCTACGCCGGGCCGCCGCGTTGACGGCTCCGGCGGTCGCCGCCCTTCCCTGCCCGGACGGTGTTCCTCGTCATGGCTGCGATGGGACGCCACGCGTAACAATTGGCGGTGACATCATCATCGATCCCGGGAGTTCATCGTGTCGTTGCCGCCACTCGTGGAACCCGCCGCCGAGCTCACCGTCGACGAGGTCCGCCGTTACTCGCGCCACCTGATCATTCCCGACGTCGGCGTCGAGGGCCAGAAGCGGTTGAAGAACGCGCGGGTGCTGTGCGTGGGGGCGGGCGGACTGGGGTCGCCGGCCCTGCTCTATCTGGCCGCCGCCGGTGTCGGGACGCTCGGCATCATCGACTTCGACACCGTCGACGAGTCCAACCTGCAGCGTCAGATCATCCACGGCCAGTCCGACATCGGGCGGCCCAAGGCCGAGTCGGCCGCGGAACGCGTACGGGAGATCAACCCCCTGGTCAACGTGGTGATCCACAACACGATGCTCGACCGGGACAACATCATGGAGATCTTCTCCCGGTACGACCTGATCGTCGACGGCACCGATAACTTCGCCACCCGCTACCTGGTCAACGACGCGGCGGTGCTGGCCGGTAAGCCGTACGTCTGGGGATCGATCTACCGGTTCGACGGCCAGGCCTCGGTGTTCTGGGCCGAGCACGGCCCGTGCTACCGCTGCCTCTACCCCGAGCCGCCGCCGCCGGGCATGGTGCCATCCTGCGCGGAGGGCGGGGTGCTCGGCGTGTTGTGCGCGTCGATCGGCTCGATCCAGGTGACCGAGGCCATCAAGCTGCTGACCGGGACCGGCGAGCCGCTGGTCGGCCAGCTGATGGTCTATGACGCGTTGGAGATGACCTATCGCAAGATCAAGGTCCGTAAGGATCCGGCCTGCGTGCTGTGCGGTGAGAACCCGACCATGACCGACCTGCTGGAGGACTACGAGGACTTCTGCGGGACGGTCTCGCCGGAAGCCGAGGCGGCGACCGTCGACGCCACCATCACCCCCCGGGAGCTCAAGGAGTGGCAGGACGCCGGCAAGGACATCTTCCTGGTAGACGTGCGGGAGCCGGCCGAGTACGAGATCGTGCGGATCCCCGGGGCAACGCTGATCCCGAAGGGGGAGATCCTGTCCGGCGCGGCGTTGTCCGAGTTCCCGCAGGATCGGCAGATCGTGCTGCACTGCAAGTCCGGGGTCCGTTCGGCCGAGGCGTTGGCCGCGCTCAAGGCGGCCGGGTTCGCCAACGCCGTGCACCTGCAGGGCGGTGTGCTCGCCTGGATCAAACAGATCGATCCGTCGCTGCCCAGCTACTGACGTTCCGCTGTCCGCCCCGGTCGGTTCCGGTGCCGTTCGGTCGGGTTACCCCGGCCCCCCTGCCGATGCGACCGGCCGGGGCGGGGCGGTAGGTTGCCGACCGTGATCGACATGGACGCCGCGATCGGTTTCGTCGTCGCCCACGGCGACCGCGTGGACCGTGCCCGGCTGCGCTATCTGCGTACCGGGGTGAGCCCGGCACCGGAGATCCTGGCCGACGCCGAGATCGGTCAGAGTCCCGAGGGCGGTTGGCCCGCGACCTGGGCGGGTGCGGTCGCCTCGGTCGACGCGACCTGCTTCCGGCTGTCCGAGCTCGACGATCTCGGTGGGCTGGGCCGACCGGCGGCTCAGCGCGCCCTGGTCTGGCTGGCGGGCCGCCAGCAGCCGGACGGCACCTGGGAAGAGGACGAATCGCTGCTCCGTGAGGCACCTCCGTGGGCACAACCCGGCGACCCGGAGGCACGGCTCTACCTGACCGCCGGCGCCGGCTACTGGCTGGCGCTGGCCGGACCGGACTCTCCGGTCGACGTCGGCACGGTGCGCGCCGCGGCGCAAGCCTTCGCCGGGCAGTTGCGCCCGGACGGCACCTGGCCGTCCTTCCTCGCCGCCGGGTGGCTGGCCGCCGCGCTGCTGCACCGCCAGGGCATGTTCTACGAATCGGTCCGGATCCAGCTGGTCCTGGCCGACCGGCTGCCCGGGATGTCGCCCGCCGATGTGGCGTCGATGGCGGCCGCGCTGCGTCGGGCCGGTGTGGGCGAGGAGACCCCGCTGCTGGCCGCGGCCCGTCGTCGGCTCGCCGAGACGCAGCGCAGCGACGGCGGCTGGGCCAGCGACGACGGCGCGGCGTTCGACGTGCACACCACCCTCGCCGCCATCCGCGCCTGCCGCTAGGCCGTTCAGCCGCGCAGCTGCCCGTCGCCGGTCACCACGTACTTCGTCGAGGTGAGTTCGGGCAGCCCCATCGGGCCACGGGCGTGCAGTTTCTGGGTGGAGATGCCGATCTCGGCCCCGAAGCCGAATTCACCGCCGTCGGTGAACCGGGTGGACGCGTTGACGATCACCGCCGCGGAGTCGACCCGAGCGACGAACTCCCGGGCCGCGGCGAGCGATTCGGTGACGATCGCCTCGGTGTGCCCGGTGCCGTAGCGGCGGATGTGGGTGACCGCATCGGTGAGGGAGTCGACGACGGCGGCGGAGATATCGGCGGACAGGTACTCGGTGGCGAAGTCCTCCTCGGTCGCCGGCACCACCGCGGCGGAGTAGGCCGCCACCCGGGGGTCGCCGTGCACGGTGACGCCTGCCTCGGCGAACGCCGCCAGCATCCGGGGCAGGAACGCGTCGGCGACGTCGGCGTGCACGAGCAGCGACTCGGCGGTGTTGCACACCGACAGCCGCTGGGTCTTCGAGTTCAACACGATGGCGAGCGCCTTATCCAGGTCGGCGGCCGCATCCACATAGACGTGGCAGTTGCCCACCCCGGTCTCGATCACCGGCACCGTGGACTCCTCGATCACGGTACGGATGAGCGACGCCCCGCCGCGCGGGATCAGCACGTCGACCAGCCCTCGGGCGCGCATCAGGTCCTTCGCCGAGTCGCGGGACGCGGCGTCCAGCAGTTGCACGGCGTCGGCCGGCAGGCCGCTCGCGGCTACCGCGTCCCGCAGCACGTCGACCAGCGCCGCGTTGGACCGGGCCGCGGACGAGGAGCCGCGCAGCAGCACCGCGTTGCCCGACTTGAGGCAGATGCCGGCGGCGTCGACGGTCACGTTCGGTCGGGCCTCGTAGATGATTCCGACCACGCCGAAGGGCACCCGGATCTGCCGCAGCTCGAGCCCGTTCGGCAGGGTCGTGCCGCGGACCACCTCACCCACCGGGTCGGGCAGCGCCGCGATCTGCCGCAGCGCGTCGGCGATCGCCGCCACCCGTGCCTCGGTCAACGAGAGCCGGTCCAGGATGGCCGCGGACAGCCCGCTGTCCCGACCCGCCGCCACGTCGGCCTGGTTCGCGTCCAGGATCCGCGAAGTGTGGGCGACGAGCGCGTCCGCCATGGCGTGCAACGCCGCGTCCTTGACCGCCCGGGGCGCGGTGGCCAGCTCGTGCGCGGCCTCCCGCGCCCGCCGCGCCTGCTCGATGACGCTCATCCTGATCTCCTTAGTCGATTCGCCGGCGGTGCGGCGGGGTCGTCGGCAGGACGACGTCCCGCCTCGGTCATAGCAGCACCAGGTCGTCGCAGTGCACGACCTCCCGCTCGTACGCCGGGCCGAGGGCGGCGGCAAGTTCGCCGGTGGAGCGGCCGAGCAGGCCGGGTAGCTCCACCGCGTCGTAGTTGACCAGGCCGCGGGCGACGGGGCGGCCGGCTTCGTCCACGAGGTCGACCGGGTCTCCGGCGGTGAACGCGCCGTCGACCGCCGTGATGCCGGCGGGCAGCAGAGACTTGCGCCGACGGACGACCGCGTCGACCGCGCCCGCGTCGAGGTGCAGTCGCCCCCGCGGGGCGGTGGCGTGCGCCAGCCAGAACAGGCGGGCCGCCGGCCGTTGCGGGCTGCCGTGAAACAGGGTGCCCACCGGTTCACCGGCCAGCGCCGCGGCCGCGAGGGGCGCGGCGGTCAGCACCACCGGGATGCCCGAGGAGGTGGCGATTCGCGCCGCCTCGATCTTCGTGACCATGCCGCCGGTGCCGACCCCGGCGCGGCCGGCACCGCCGATGGAGACCCCGGCCAGGTCCGCTTCGCCGCGCACCTCGTCGATCCGGCGGCTGTCGGGCCGGGCCGGATCCCCGGTGTACAGGGCGTCCACGTCCGACAGCAGGATCAGCAGGTCGGCCTGCACCAGGTTGGCGACCAGGGCGGCGAGTCGGTCGTTGTCGCCGAACCGGATCTCGTCGGTGGCGACGGTGTCGTTCTCGTTGACGATCGGCACCGCACCCATGTCGAGCAGCTTGCGCAGCGTCCGGTAGGCGTTGCGGTAGTGGGCGCGTCGGGTCACGTCGTCGGCGGTCAACAGCACCTGCCCGACGGTACGCCCATGGCGGGCGAAGCCGGCGGTGTAGTGCCCGATGAGCAGCCCCTGCCCCACGCTCGCCGCGGCCTGCTGCGTGGCCAGGTCGCGGGGGCGCCGCCGCAGCCCGAGCGGAGCGAGGCCGGCGGCGATGGCACCCGAGGAGACCAGCACGATCTCGCGGCCGCGTGCCGCGTTCGCCGCGAGCACGTCGGTGAGGGCGTCGACCCGGTCACGGTCGAGACCACCATGGACGGTGGTCAGCGAAGACGACCCGATCTTGACCACGATCCGCCGGGCGGCGGTGACTGCTTGGCGCACCTGCCCATTCTGCGCGCTCGCCACTCCAAGATCGTCAAGTGATCCCATATCGTGGCAGCCCATGACCCCTGAGGAGTACGTCGAGGAGGTACTGGCCCTCGTCGAGCGCATCCCACCCGGCCGCGTCATGTCGTACGGCGCGATCGCCGATCACCTCGCCGACCGTGCGAATCGGCGGTCGGCCCGGCGCGTGGGCTCGATCATGGCGCGCCACGGTGGCGGGGTGCCGTGGCACCGTGTCGTCACCAGCGGCGGTCGACTGCCACCCGGGCACGAGGCCGAGGCGCGGGCCCGGCTGCTCGCCGAGGGGACCGCGATGCGCGGCGACGCGGTCGACATGGCCGTCGCCGCCTGGCACCCCGACGATCCGGCCGATCACCCCCTTACTTGTGAACAATCCTCGCGATAGCATCCGCCCGGTGAAGACATCGCCGGCGTCCGATGCGGCTTTCGGGCCGTCCGCGGTGGGGAACACCGCCCGCTCCGGGCAGCTGACCCCGCGAATCCGCGTCGGATACGCCCTCGGATCACTGGCCACCGGGGCGTTCGGCACGGTACCCGGGCTGCTGCTGCTGCCGTACCTGACCGACACCCTCGGGGTGGCAGCGGGGATCGCCGCGCTGCTGGTGCTGCTGCCGAAAGCCTGGGATGTGCTGGTCAACCCGGTCGCCGGGCGGATCTCGGACCGCACCGAGTCCAGATGGGGACCCCGCCGGCCGTACCTGCTGTTCGGCGGACTGGCGCTCGCCGCACTCTTCGCGGCCATCTTCGCCGCCCCGTTCGGCCCCGGTGCGGCGGGCGGCGGGTACGTGGCGCTGGCGTTCCTGGCCGCGGCCACCGCCTTCGCCTTCTTCCAGGTGCCGTACGTGGCGATGCCGGCCGAACTGACCCAGGACTACCAGGAACGCACCCGGCTGATGACCTGGCGGGTCGCCGTGCTGGCCCTCGCCATTCTGGTCTCCGGCGCGATCGCGCCGCTGGTGGTGAACTCGACCGGCGGTGGGATCACCGGCTACCGGTGGATGGGGTTGTTCGTCGCGGCGCTCATCGTCGTCGGCGCGGTCGGCACCTTCCTCGGCACCCGGACGGCACCGAGCGGCGAGGTGCACGAGAGCGAGCCGAGTCTGCGCGCCCAGCTCGCGGTCGCCATGGGCAACCACCCGTTCCGCCTGCTGCTGATCTGTTTCGTGATCCAGGCCGCCGGCATCGCCACCATCCTGGCCGGCGTCCAATACTTCGCCGGCCACATCCTGCGCAGCCCGGAACTGGGACCGACCCTGCTGTTCGCCTGCTTCGTCGCCCCCGCGCTGCTGGTCGTGCCGCTGTGGAGCCGGATCGGCGCGCGCGTCGGAAAGCTGCGCGGCTTCGTCTTCGCGTCCCTGCTGTTCACCGTCGGCGCGCTCGCGCTCGTCGCCGCCCCGGCACTGCCGAACGTGGTCGTCTACGCGGTCGTCGCGTTGATCGGGTGCGGGTACGCCGGGCAGCAGGTCTTCGCGCTGGCCATGCTTCCGGACTGCATCGCGTACGACACGGCCCGCACCGGGCGTCGCCAGGCCGGCGTGTTCACCGGTTTGTGGACCGCGGGCGAGACGTTCGGGCTCGCTCTCGGCCCCGGCATCTACGGATTGGTGTTGCAATTGTCCGGTTACGTCTCATCCTCCACCGGCAGTGCCGCAGCACAGGACGACCTCGCCCGACTCGGGGTGCTGCTCGGCTTCACCGTCCTGCCCGCCGCGCTGGTCGGGCCGGCGCTCCTGTTGCTGCGCGGCTACGACCTGACCGCCGAGCGGCTCGCCGCGGCAGGTGCCCGGTGACCGCGCCGGGCGCCGCGCTGCCCGCCGAAGGCGTGCCCGCCGAGCAGGTGCTGGCCGAGATCCGGGCGCTGCGCACCGCGGACCGACCCACGCACGGCGGGCGGCTGTTCGCCTACGTGTACGACCCGGCGGTGCCCGGCCTGGACGACCTGGCCATGTCCGCCTACGCGCTCTCGGCGCACGTCAACGGGCTCGACCCGACCGCGTTCCCGTCCCTGCTGGCGATGGAGAACGCACTGGTCGGTGCCGCGGCGAAGCTGCTCGGTGGCGGACCGGGGACCGGTGCGCCGGACGCGGTGGGCAGCGTGACCAGCGGCGGCACCGAGTCGCTGATCCTGGCCGTCAAGGCGGCGCGGGACGCCCACCCCGAGATCGACCGCCCGCGGCTGGTGGTCCCGGTGACCGCGCACGCGGCGTTCGCGAAGGCCGCCCACTACCTCCGGGTCGCTCTCGACCTGGTGCCGATCTCCGCGGCGACGCTGCGTCCGGACCCGGCCGACGTGGCCGCGGCGATCCGTCCGGAGACCGTGCTGGTCGCCTGTTCCGCCCCCGCGTACCCGCACGGGGTCGTCGACCCGGTCGCGCAGATCGCCGAGATCGCCGCCGAGGCGGGGGTCCGCTGCCACGTCGACGCGTGTTTCGGCGGGTGGACGCTGCCGTTCCTGCGGCGGCTGGGGCAGCCGGTGCCGCACTTCGACTTCTCCGTCCCCGGGGTCACCTCACTTTCGGTCGACCTGCACAAGTACGCCTACTGCCCGAAGGGCGTCTCGGTGCTGCTGCACCGGGACGCACGGCTGCGGGGGCCGCAGTACTTCGCGTACGCCGACTGGCCCGGATACACGATGATCAACCCGGTGATCCTGTCGACCCGCTCCGGCGGTCCGATCGCCGCCGCGTACGCCACGCTGCGACACCTGGGCGAGGCGGGGTATCTGGCGCTGACCGCCACCACCCTGGAGGCGGTTCGGGGCCTTGCCGCGGCGGTCCGCGCCGTGCCGGGACTGCGGCTGCTGGCGGAGCCGGAGTCGACCGTGGTCTGCTTCACCGCCGCGGACCCCGACCTGGACCTGTTCGTCCTCGCCGACGAACTCACCGTCCGCGGCTGGCACACCCAGCCGCAACTGGCGTACGGCGAGCTGCCGGCCAGCATCCACCTGACGGTGACCGCCTCGGTGGCACCCCGGGTGGGCGAGTTCGGGCCGGATCTCGTCGCGGCCGCGGCTGCGGCACGGGCAGCCGGGCCGGTGCGGCTGCCCGCCGAGCTGCTGGCCGCGGCGGGTGCGCTGAACGAGGAGATGATCACCCCGGAGCTGGTCGCCGGGCTCGCCGCCGGGCTGGGCCTCGGCGGCGGGCAGGGCATGCCGGAGCGGATGGCGGCGGTGAACACGCTGCTCAACGCGGCCCCGATCCGCGTCCGGGAGCGGCTGCTGGTCGAGTTCCTCGGCCTGCTGCAACGCCCCGGCTACTGAGCGGCGAGGCGCGAACCCGGGTGTGATTGACTGGCGACATGCGCCAAGGGGAGCGGATCGGTGCGGGCCTGCCCGACGCGCTCGGCGAGCCGATCCGGTTCGTGATCGACTGGGGCCGGCGGTACACGCTGTGGGTCCTCAACTTCGGGCTGGCCTGCTGCGCGGTCGAGTTCGTGGCGGCCGGCACGAGCCGGCACGCCTTCGCCGGGCTCGGCGGACCACCCGGTTCGGACGGGCCCGCGCGGGCCGATCTGCTCGTGGTGTCCGGCACCGTGACCGACAAGATGGCGCCGGCGATCAAGCGGCTCTACGAGCAGCTTCCGGAGCCGAAGTACGTCATCTCCTTCGGCGCGTGCGCCAACTGCGGCGGACCCTACTGGGATTCGTACTCGGTGACCAAGGGCGTCGACCAACTCGTCCCGGTCGACATCTACGTGCCCGGATGCCCACCTCGGCCGGAAGCGCTGCTGCACGGGATCCTGCGCCTGCAGGAGCGCATCACCGGGCGGTCGGCGGACCCAGGTCGCGAGCCCCGCACCGTCGGCTCGTTGACCGCGCCGCCGGTGCCGCCGCCGGGCGGCAGCCCGTAGGTGGCGGTGCCCTACTAGCTTGTCCGGCATGCCTACCGAACAACGCGCCGACCGTCTCGTGGAAGTCCTCGTCGCCGAATTCGGCGACATGATGACCCGCGACCCAGCCGCCTTCCGCCGCAAATTCCGCAAGATGGCGGCCTCGCCGTTCGCCTTCTACCGGGGCAGCGCCGCCGTCTTCTACGCCGACCTGACCAGCGACTTCGCCGACGACCGCTTCCTTGACGAGCGGACCAGCCGGGTCTGGATCCACGGCGACCTGCACGCGGAGAACTTCGGCACCTACATGAACGCCTCGGGGCAGCTGGTGTTCAACGTCAACGACTTCGACGAGGCGTATGTCGGCCCGTTCTCCTGGGATCTGAAGCGGTTCGTCGCCAGCGTCGCCCTGATCGGCTATGCCAAGGCGCTCTCCGACGAGACCATCACCGGCCTGGTCACCGCGTTCGCCACCGCCTACCTGACCGAACTGCGGGCCATCGCGGTCGGTGGGGACGACGCGATCGGCTCGATCACCTTGGAGAACGCGGACGGGGTGCTGCGTGGGGTGCTTCAGCAGGCCCGCCTCCGTACCCGCGTCGACCTGCTGAACGAGCAGACCACGATCGACAACTACGAGCGGCGGTTCTCCCTCGGCGACGGGGTCTTCGAGGTCGACCCGCAGACCCGGGCCCGGGTCCTGGCCGCCTTCGAGCGGTACCTGGAGACGCTGCCGGACTCCGGTGCGCACCGCCGACCCGTCTCGGTGCGCATCAAGGACGTGGTGATGCGCAAGGGTGTCGGGATCGGCTCGGCCGGTCTGCCGTCGTACAACCTGCTGCTCGAAGGGCACACCGAGGCACTGGAGAACGACGTCATCATCTACATGAAGCAGGCTCAGGTGCCCGCGGTGGCACGGTACATCGACGATGAGCGGGTGCGCGGCTACTTCCGGCACCAGGGCCACCGCACGGCCGAGTCGCAGCGCGCCTTGCAGGCGTACGCCGACCCGTGGCTGGGCTACACCGAACTCGACGGGGTGGGCCAACTGGTGGCCGAGGTCTCCCCGTACGCGGCGGACCTGGACTGGTCCGACGTCAACGAGCCGGAGGAGCTGACCGAGGTGATCGCCGACCTCGGTCGGGCGGTCGCCCGGATGCACTCGGTCGCCGACGACGAATCAAGCCACGACCTGGTGGACTTCTCCACCGAGGAGGCGATCGTGGCGGCGATCGACAAGG
The DNA here is from genome assembly GCA_036381835.1 of Micromonosporaceae bacterium. Lineage (GTDB taxonomy): Bacteria > Actinomycetota > Actinomycetes > Mycobacteriales > Micromonosporaceae > DASULK01. The sequence continues at coordinate 13,331 of DASVCA010000147.1, read as the reverse complement.
ACCACGACGGCTTCATCGCCCACCTGGTCGACTTCGCGCACGCGTACGGGCTGCGGGCCCGCCAGGACCACCAGATCTTCGTGGACCTGTTCCGCAACGGCCGGCTGCCCGGCCTGTAGTGCTCCGCCGGTCCGCCTCGGCGGCGCTGCCGCCGAGGCGGACCGGCTAGCGGGCGAACTCGATGACCGTCTTGATCCCGCCGCTCGGGCGGTAGGCGTCCGCGTAGGCGTCCACGGGCAGCCGCCGAGTGATCAGGGAACTGAGCCAGAGCGGATCCGCCTTGGTCAGCGCCTCGGCGGCGAGTTCCCAGTGCCGGCGGTTGGCGTTCACCGACCCGAACACGACGTTGTTCTCCAGCACCAGGGAACGGCTGAGCGCCCCCGCGTCGAAGTCGATGGTGCGCCCGCCGCTGGAGACCCCGGTCAGGCACACGACGCCGTTGGGCCCCACCTTGTCCATCGCGTTGAGCACCACCGTCGGTGCGCCCGTGCATTCCAGGACGATGTCGGGTTCGAAGTCCAGTTCCGGGACCGGTTCGGTGTGGTAGTGGGCGCCCAGCGCGCCGGCCAGGGCGGGTTTCGGCCCCCCGACCTCGAGATCCAGAACGTGCACGTCGAGTCCGCGTTGACTGCCGAGCAGGGCGGCGAGCAGGCCGATCGGCCCGGCCCCGGTGACCAGCACGTTCTGCGGGTGCCAGGTCGCCCGCCGCCCGATCAGTTCGATGTGATCCCACGCCTTGGCGACCACGCTGGCCGGTTCCAGCAGCACCCCCACCTCGGTCAGCGACGGGTCCAGGCCGACCGCGAACCTCGGGTGGATCCGCCACCGCTCCCGGGCGAAGCCCTGCAGGCCCTTGATGCCGTGCTCGGTGTATTGCCCGTTGCGGCACATGTCCCACTCGTCCACGGCGCAGTTGGTGCACGGCACCGGGTCCGGGTGGCGGACGATACCGGCGACCAGGTCGCCCGGATGCAGCGTACCGGTCGGATCCTCGAGCACCCGGCCGAGCGACTCGTGTCCGAGGACGAGGACGTCCGCGCCGGGTGGAGCGGACCCGTAGTGGCCCGCGACGATCTCATGATCGGTGCCGCAGACGCCGACCGCTAGGGTCTCCACGAGCACCGCGCCGTCGTCGGTCGACGGCTCCGGGAAGTCGGTGACGAGTCGCAGCGAATTCGGCTCACCCGGGGTGACGGTCACAGCACGCACCGGTGAAATCTTCCCGCTCGGGACCGAGACAAGCGGCGAACCGGCATGCTGTCGGGCGAGGCGGTTCCGGTGCGGTCATAGGATCGCGGTATGAGCCCCGAAGAGGTCGGTGCCCGCATCGTCGAGCTGCTGCCCGCAACCACGGCGACGGTCGGGGTGTCCGGCGGCCAGGAGTACGCCCGGGCGACGGTGGACGTGCCGGTGTCCGGCTGGCGCGGCGCGATCCGGGCGGCCCGAGACGACGACGATCTCGCCTGTGACTTCTTCGACTGGCTGACGGCGGTGGACGAGCAGGACGCGGGCTTCGATGTGGTGGCGCACCTGTGGTCGACCAGCCGGCGACACGGGGTGCTGCTGCGCACGCGGGTGCCGCGCGTCGCCCCCGAGGTCCCGTCCGTCGTCGACCTCTTCCCCGGTGCGTCCTGGCACGAGCGGGAGACCCACGAGATGTTCGGCATCGGCTTCCCCGGCCACCCGGATCTCAAACCGCTGCTGCTGCCGACGCAGTTCGAAGGGCACCCGCTGCGCAAGGACTTCGTGCTCGCCGCCCGTGTGGCCAAGCCGTGGCCCGGCGCCAAGGAACCGGGCGAGTCCGAGGAGACGCCGCGCCGCCAACCGTTGCGGCCGCCCGGCGTACCCGCGGACTGGGGCCCGCCCAGCCGATCGGGGTCGACCGGACGCGGAGCTGACGACGGGGCAGGATCGGACGTATGAGCGAGATGGCGCGAGCGGGCGACGGCGGTTCGACCGCAACGGCGGAGTCGGGTTATCCGCAGGTGCCACCGCATCTGCCGCCACGGTCGCGGGGCGTGATCGCCCTGCTGGAGGAGAACTGCACCGTCTGCATGCTGTGTGCCCGGGAGTGCCCCGACTGGTGCATCTACATCGACTCTCATAAGGAAGAAGTGGTCGTGCCCGGCGCGTCCCGGCCTCGTCAGCGGAACGTGCTGGACCGCTTCGAGATCGACTTCTCGCTCTGCATGTACTGCGGTATCTGCGTCGACGTCTGCCCGTTCGACGCGCTCTACTGGTCTCCGGAGTTCGAGTACGCCGAGTACGACATCCGCGACCTGCTGCACGACCGGGGCCGGTTGAAGCAGTGGATGCCGACGGTGCCACCCCCTCCCGCACACGACCGCAACGGCGAGCCGGCCAAGGAGGAAGCCACGGCTGCGCGGCGGGCGTCGGCACCCGGCGCTCGCCGGTAGCGGACACCGCCGCGACCGGGGTGGCGGTAGGAGCTCCGACGGGGTTCGACCTATCCGGTCCGCTGCGACCAATGTGGTCTTTCTCAGGGAAAACACAGTTACGTCTGGATTATTGGGGGTAGCAAGGGCGTTGAACCGGTTGCCGGCCTGATTGACCCCGGCACCGGGAAGGAGTGAACGTGCGATACCGGCACTACAACGGTCTCAAGACCGCCGCGCTGCTCGGCCTGCTCACCGCCTTGATCCTCGCGGTCGGCTACTGGTTCGGCGGGCGTGGCGGGCTCGTCTTCGCCGCGTTCATCTCGCTCGCCATGAACGGTGTGAGCTACTTCTGGTCCGACAAGATCGCTCTACGGGCGATGGGCGCGCGCCCGGTGAGCGAGGCTGAGTTCCCCGAGCTCTACCGGATGGTGCGGGAACTCTCGACCAAGGCACGCCAACCGATGCCCCGCCTGTACGTGAGCCCGGCCATGCAGCCCAACGCCTTCGCGACGGGACGGAACCCGCAGAACGCGGCGGTCTGCGTGACCCATGGCATCACCCAGATCCTCGACTACCGTGAGCTGCGCGGCGTGATCGGCCACGAGCTGTCCCACGTCTACAACCGGGACATTCTCATCGCGAGCGTCGCGGCAGCGCTGGCGGGCATCATCACCACGCTGGCCAACCTGGCTCTGTTCCTGCCCTTCACCAGCCAGGACGACGACGCGCCGAACCCCGCCGCGCTGCTGCTGATGATCATCCTCGGCCCGCTTGCCGCCTCGATCATTCAGCTGGCCATCAGCCGCAGCCGGGAATTCCAGGCCGATGCGTCCGGCGCTGAACTCACCGGCGATCCGCTGGCGCTGGCGAGCGCACTGCGGAAGATCCATATGGGTACGCAGCGGATGCCTATGCCCGCCGAGGGCCAGCTCGCCAGCACGGCCCACCTGATGATCGACAACCCGTTGAAGGGCGGCGGGCTCGCCGCACTCTTCTCGACCCACCCGCCGATGGCGGATCGGGTCCGACGCCTGGAGCAGATGGCGAGCTCCTCCGGGCCGATCCAGTTCCTACGCTGAATGCCGACGCCCCGCCGGATCGGCGCGCTGCGCCCCCACGGCGGGGCGTCGCCGTGACCGACGTCGCCGGTCCGCACAGGATCCGTCGGCTGCCAGCGGCGGTAGGGTGACGCGCTAGACACGGGGGGGCAGCGGGGTGGCCGCAACGGGCAGGTACGTCGCCCTCTGGCGGCTGCCCGGCGCACCGGTGCTGCTGGTCGTCGGGATCATCGCCCGCCTGAGCATCGGCATGACCCGCCTGGCGCTGCTGCTGGCCATCGAGAACGTCACCGGACGGTACACACCGGCGGCCATCGCCACTGGTGTGTACGCGCTCTCCGGTGCCGCGCTGAGCCCGCTCGCCGGACGGATCGCCGACCGGATCGGACCCAGCCCCGTCCTCCTCGTCACCGCCGTGGCCCACCCGGTCGCCGTAGCCGGGCTGCTCCTTGCCTTTCGAGGCGGGGCCGACGTCCTCCCGTTGATCTACCTCTTCGCCGCGCTCGCCGGTGCCACCTTCCCACCCCTGACCGCGGCCGTCCGCGGCGCGTGGAACGATCTCACCGATCCGCGCACCGGCCACTACGCCCTGCGCAACACCGCGCTCGCGGCCGAGACCGCGCTGTTCGAAGCGGTGTTCGCGGTGGGGCCGCTGCTCGTCGCGGGCTTCGTCATCGTCGCCGATGCGACGGCCGCGCTGGCCGGCGCCGCGGTGATCACGCTGCTCGGCACCGCCGTCGTGGCGCTCAGCCCCGTCATGCGTGCCCGTCGCCCACATCTCACCCACAAGCGAGCCAGGGGCCTCGGGCCGCTGCGGGTGGCCGGGTTCCCCGCGCTGCTGCTGTGCATCGCGGGCCTCGGCCTTGCCTTCGGCACCGTGGGCGTGGTCGTCCCCGCCTACACCACCTCATACCAGGACAATGGCGGCGGGCTCGCCGGGGTGCTGCTCGCGGTCTGGGGCCTGGGTAGCGTGATCAGCGGGTTCTGGTTCGGTACCCGGCCCCCTGCCGCCGACCTCACCCGCCAGTTCGCCCGCCTCCTCACCGCCGTGGCGGTCTCCTACATCGCGTACGCCCTGATGCCGACCCCGCTGGCACTGGGGATAGCGTTGGCGATAGGTGGGGTGACCATCGCGCCTGCGCTCACCGTGCAGACCACCATGGTCGGCCGCATCTGCCCAAGCAGCATGCTGAACGAGGCGTACACCTGGGCCGTCACCACCATGGTGGCGGCCACCGCGGCCGGTGGCGCGGTGGCCGGCGTCATCGTCGACCAGCCCAACGGCGTACCGTGGGCGTTCCTCTTCGCCGCGGGCTCGGTGGCGGTCGGCGCGGGTGTCGCGGCGCTGCCGAACGGCCCCATCGCCCGCGCGGACCGAGCCGCGGCACTGCGGTTGAACGAAGCCGTCGCCGAGGTCGGGTGAGGCTACCGGTAGTTGGTGAACTGCAAGGGGATGCCGAAGTCCGCGGACTTCAGCAGCGCGATGACCGCCTGCAGGTCGTCCTTCTTCTTGCCGCTCACCCGCAGCTGGTCGCCCTGGATTTGTGCCTGCACCCCCTTCGGGCCCTCGTCGCGGATCTTCTTGCTGATCGCCTTGGCCTTCTCCGAATCGATGCCCTGCACGATCCTGCAGTCGATCTTGTACGTCTTGCCCGAGCTGCGCGGCTCGCCCGCGTCCAGCGCCTTCAGCGAGATCTTGCGCTTGACCAGCTTGTCCTTGAAGACGTCCAACGCGGCCTTCACCCGTTCCTCGGTCTCCGCCTGCAGGGTCACCGCGGCCTCGCCGGCCCAGGCGATCTGCGCGCCCGTGCCACGGAAGTCGAACCGGGTCGCAAGCTCCTTCTCCGTCTGCCGCAGCGCGTTGTCGACCTCCTGGCGGTCGACCTTGCTCACGATGTCGAACGACGGGTTAGCAGCCATGGCTCCTGCTCCTGCTCGGGTCCGGAATGAAACCTCCGCCGCCGTCGTCGTCGGACGGCGTGGCAAGATGACCGTACCCGTTTGCGAACGGGAGGGGGGGTAGAGCTATCCTTGCCATCGTTGTCGCGACACGACGCGATGACACCCAGGCGGGTTGCCCGAGCGGCCAAAGGGAGCGGTCTGTAAAACCGTCGCGCAAGCTACGCTGGTTCGAATCCAGCACCCGCCACCAGACACAGACACCGCAAGGCCCCTGACCTGCGAAAGACAGGTCAGGGGCCTTCGGCTTCTCTGGAGCTGAGACCGAAGTGACCGTCCATGGTTGGCTCGTACGTTTAGCCAGGATTGCGGGTGCTGAAGGTTTAGGCAGTGTCGCCATACGGCGTAGTCGATGCGGGGTGTGGCAGTATGACGTCAACCGGTAAGTAAGGCCCGGATCGAAGAGGAGATCGTGATGCGTGTAAACGTGATCGGCCGTTGGCTTGGTCGGGCCGTGATGCTCGCCGCCCTGGCGTTCGGGGTGGTCGCCGTCAGCGGTACGGCGGCGAACGCCTACGGTGGGGACACCGTGTCAACGCAGTCTGGTGCGGAGTGGAACTCTGGTGCGGAGTGGAACTGAGTGCAACTGCGCTGACCGGGTCAACTCGTCGAGGTGACTCGTAGCCAAGGGGCAGCCATGCCCCGCAGGTACTCCGCCCATCGATCTGTGGAACGTGCCTGGCTGATCACGGGGCCACTGGCGTTCTTCGCAACGGCGAGCACTTTCACTCTCGCCGCAGTGCACTCCCGGCCAGCTGGCGAGTGGCTGGCCGGGGCACTGTTCTTTGGCCTGTTCATGGCCGCTAGCTTTGCCGTCCTCATGTTCGAGGTACGACGGCAGGCCTTCACCATGACTCTGGTCGAGATTCCGCTGATTCTCGGCCTCTTCTTCCTTCCGCCGGTCACACTGATCTTGTCTCGTGTGCTGGCGCTGATTTCGGTCCAGGTGTGGCGGCGCGTGCCACTGGTCAAGTTGTGCTTCAACGTGGCCAGCCACGCCGCAGAGACAGCCCTGGCCAGCCTCATCGTACTCGCGGTTGGCCCGTTGCAGACCGAAGGCCCGCGTACCTGGCTCGCCCTTGCGATCGCGGTAAGCGCTGGCGCGCTGCTCACCATCGGCGGCGTGATCGGCGTGATCACCCTCGTACAAGGACGGCTTTCCAGTCGTGATTTCACCCGTACCGTGGTGCCCGGCCTCATCGTCGCCGGGATCAACATCACCGTCGGGCTGGTCGTGCTGCTCATCCTGCAGCAGGGCCCCTGGGCGCTGTTCCTCCTGGCCGCTCTCACCGTCTGCTTCGCCGTGGCCTACCGGTCCTATGCACAGTTCCGTCGTCGCCACGCGACGCTCAGCGACGTCTACGACCTGACCAGCGCGATCGCCGACACACCCCACGACGGCACGCTGGCGGACGTGCTGTTGGGACGGGTACGCGAACTGCTGCAAGCCGAGTACGCGACGCTCTGGCTGCCTGCCACCAGCCGTTACCCGGAAATGCTGCTCTCGGCGCGGGTGGACGACCGAGGACTGGTGGATCTGACCGGCAGCCCGGACATCGTTCGTCGCCGCGTCGTCGAGACCGGCGAGACGGTGGTGGTGGGCCCGAAGCTCGGCGACGACGCCTTGCAGGCCATCCTCGCGCGAAGCGGAAGCAAGGATGTCATCGCCGTGCCGCTGAAGGCCGGGTCCGCGGTCATCGGTTGCCTGGAGGTCGCCAACCGCCTCAACGACCTCACTCACTTCGACCCGGAGGACGTGCGACTGCTGGAGACGGTCGCGGCGCACGTGGCGGTCGCGGTGGAGAACTCCCGGCTGGTCGATCGGTTGCGCCACGACGCGTACCACGACAGCCTCACCGGATTGGCGAACCGTCGTCGACTGATCGCCGCGTTGGAGGAGTCGGTCGCGGCTTGCGCGCCGGGCGAGGCGATCGCGGTCCTGCTCTTCGACGTCGACGACCTGCGGCAGATCAACGAGTCGCTCGGCTACCGGGCCGGGGACAAGGTCCTGGTCGAGGTGGCTTCGCGGTTGCGTCGGTACGCGCCGCAGGGCGCGCTCGTCGGCCGGTTGGGCGGAGACGAGTTCGTGGTGACGATGCGGGTGGACGGCGGCGACGCCGCACTCGATCTCGCCGGCGCGCTGCGGGAGCAGATCTGCGACCAGATGGTGTTCGACACCCTGAACCTGGACATCGACACCGCGGTCGGGGTGGTGGTGCACCCGGAACACGGCAGCGACGTCACCAGCCTGCTGCACCGGGCCGATCTGGCCGCCGGTGCGGCGAAGAACACACCCAGCGGCATTCAACTGTTCCATCCCGGCCTGGAGTCCCGAGCGGCCCGCAGACTCGGCGTCGCCGCCGACCTGCGTCTAGCCCTCGACCAGGGCGAGGTAGAGGTCTACTACCAGCCGAAGGTCGGGTTGACCGATCGCCGACTCGTCGGCGTGGAGTGCCTGGCCCGCTGGCAGCACCCGGTGCTCGGCACCGTGGCACCGGAGGACTTCGTAGCGGTGGCCGAGCACACCGGCTTGATCAGCCGGCTCACCGAGGTGGTGATACGGGAGGGGTTGCGGCGCAGTAGGGAGTGGCAGGCGACGGAGACGCCGCTGCCGATCGCGGTCAACCTCTCCGCGCGTACCCTCAGCGACCCGCACTTCCCCAACCGCGTGCAGGAGCTGCTCGACGAGTACGGGGTCGCACCCGGCTCGCTCACGTTCGAGGTCCGGGAAGTGGGGGTGCTGGATGGCAACGATCGCCCGTTGCCTACCCTGCGGCGACTGCGGGAGATGGGCGTACGGCTCGCGGTGGACGACTTCGGGACCGGGCATTCGTCGTTGACCTACCTGCGTCGGCTGCCGGTGCACGAGATCAAGGTGGACCGATCGTTCGTGCAGGGCATGGCGACCGATCCCGCGGACCTGGCGATCGTCAACGCGGTGGTCATGCTGTCCCAGCAGTTCGGGCTGACGGTGGTCGCCGAGGGCGTTGAGAGTGAGCTCACACTCGAACTGCTGCAGGACATCGGGTGCGAAATCGGGCAGGGCTTCCTGTTCAGTCGGCCGCTCCCGTACGAGCGGTTGGTTGCCTGGTTCGATGCGCAGGCGGAGTCGGAACCCGGCGTGAGCAGCGAGATCCGCCGGTTGCGGGTCGTGCCGTGACGGGATGCGGTTGGGCGAGGGGGATCTGATTTCGCCTTCGGGGCCGAGGCGTGTACTCTTACCTCTGCGCGTCACGCGACCGCGCCCCCTTAGCTCAGTCGGCAGAGCGTCTCCATGGTAAGGAGAAGGTCTACGGTTCGATTCCGTAAGGGGGCTCCGAGGGGTTCAGCTGGAGCCCGTCACGGCGGTGTAGCTCAGTCGGTAGAGCAAGCGGCTCATAATCGCTGTGTCGCCGGTTCAAGTCCGGCCACCGCTACTGTTGAGCGCCGGGTTGATCCCGGCAGCGGGACGGGCACTCGCCCCCCGCTTTGCGTGTCGAGCTAGACAACGTCTAGGCTGATGCGCCGTAGTTGACCAGTTAGCACAAGGAAAGGCACTCCGTCGTGGCCAAGGCGACCGATGTCCGTCCCAAGATCACCCTGGCGTGCGTGGAGTGCACGGACCGCACCTACATCACGCGCAAGAACCGCCGCAACGACCCGGACCGGCTCGAGCTGAAGAAGTTCTGCCCGCGGGACAACCGGCACACCCTGCACCGCGAGACCCGCTGACCGCGTTTCGCGCGGCTGGCTTCGCTTCGGCCCCCTGGGGTGACGCAGGGCTCCGATCCGGATTCCAGACCGGCGTGTAAGTTCGCGGCATGCCTCTGGACCAGTCTCTAGTCGGTCGCAGTTATCCACCGACCACTCCCTATCGGGTGGGGCGTGAGAAGATCCGCGAGTTCGCGCAGGCGATCCGAGCCGCCGATGCGGCGTACCACGACCCAGACGCGGCCCGCGCTCTCGGATACCCCGACGTGGTGGCGCCGCCTACCTTCCCGATCGTCATGACCATGGCCGCCAGCGAGGCCATCATCGCTGATCTCGGTATCGAACTCCACCGGGTCGTGCACGGCGATCAGCGCTTCGCCTACACCCGGCCGATCGTTGCCGGGGACGAGCTGGTCTGCGTCAGCACCATCGAGGAGATCTTCTCCCGTGGCGGGCACGACTTCGTGACGTCCCGCAGCGATGTCACGACGGTCGCCGGCGAGGCGGTGGTCTCGGCCTGGTCGAAGCTCGTGGTACGCGGGGAGGCGTGATGGAGCTACCGGTCAAGACCTTCCGGGTGACCCGGGCGGACCTGGTGCGGTACGCGGGGGCTTCCGGGGATTTCAACCCGATCCACTGGAGCGATCGGGTCGCCACCGGCGTCGGCCTGCCCGGGGTGATCGCGCACGGGATGTTCACCATGGCGCTGGTCGGTCGGGCGCTCACCGACTGGGCGGGTGCCCCGGATGCCGTGGTCGAGTTCGGGGTTCGATTCACCCGTCCGGTGGTGGTGCCGGACGATGACGAGGGCACGGAGGTGGTGGTGCGGGCCGTCGTCAAGGACGTCGCCGAGGACGGCTTGACGCGGCTGGAGATCACCGCTACGAGCGGGGGGCAGAAGGTCCTGTCCCAGGCGTTCGCGACGGTCCGAACGGCCCGCTGATCGATTTGCGGCGTGCCGGGTGGCGGACCGGTTGGGAAACCGGGGGCTCTACCCGTACACTGGTCCGCCGTGGGGTAGTCGCCGTGTTCGGGCTGCGACCCGAAACCGGTCTACCCCAGATAGGGGTGTAGCTCAATTGGCAGAGCAGCGGTCTCCAAAACCGCAGGCTGCAGGTTCAAGTCCTGTCACCCCTGCGCCTCAGGCCTGATCGGCCCCGGGGTCACGGCCGTCACGGCGGCAGGCGACCCGTGGTGGTGGCGTTCGACAGGGCCGTTCCGGGCGTCCAGCTCGGTCGGACTTCTCCTGCCGGCTCCGCCGGCTGCGGCCGTCCCAGGGGCCGACGGACGGCCGGCGAGATCGGCGCGGGATGCGCTGACTGGCGTACGCAACACCTACCACCGGCGACGGAGGGCGAAGTGGCCGACAGGAATCGGCGCGGCGAGGACGCCGCAGACGACCGTCTCGACGACGAGTCGTTCGACGACACTGTCGACGGTGACGAGCCGGCATCCCGGGGTGGTACCGCCACTCGAGCCCGTTCCAAGGCAGCGGAGTCGGCGGAGAGCCGCAGCACGGCCAAGAAGGACGAGGATCGCGTCGGAATATTCGGCCGTGTCGCTCGGTTTATCCGTGAAGTGGTCGCCGAATTGCGTAAGGTCATCTGGCCGACCCGCAAGGAGCTGCTGACCTACACCGCTGTGGTGGTCGTGTTCGTCGCTGCGATCATGGCGATCGTGGTCGGCCTCGACTACGCCTTCGCGAAGGGCGTGCTGTGGGTTTTCGGCAACCCCAGCTGAGCACCACCTGATTGTGACGGAAGTGAGCAAGCGTGCCTGAGTACGACGAGACCGAGACCACTGGCGAGCTGTCGACGGTGCGAACGGCGGCCGCCGACGAGTCGGTCGCCCGTGCGCCGGAGTCCGCGGTGGAGTCGGAGGAGCTCGACCCGGTGGCCAAGCTGCGCGAGGAGCTGCGCTACGCCGCTGGCGACTGGTACGTGGTGCACTCGTACGCCGGCTACGAGAACAAGGTCAAGACCAACCTCCTGTCGCGGATCACCAGCCTCGACATGGAGGAGTACATCTACCAGGTCGAGGTGCCGACCCGGGAAGAGATCGAGGTCAAGAACGGCAAGCGCCAGCAGGTGCAGAACAAGATCTTCCCCGGTTACATCCTGGTCCGCATGGAACTCACCCCCGAGTCGTACTCTTGCGTGCGCAACACGCCCGGGGTGACGGGTTTCGTCGGTGCCACCGAGCGCGCCGACCGCCCGGCGCCGCTGTCCCTCGACGAGGTCGTCAAGTGGCTCGCTCCCGCGGTGGCCGGCCCCGAGAAGAAGGCCAAGCCGGAGATCAAGGTTCTCGATTTCGAGGTCGGTGATTCGGTCACCGTCACCGACGGTGCATTCGCCGGGCTACCGGCCACGATCAGTGAGATCAGCCCCGATCAGCAGAAGCTGAAGGTGCTGGTGTCGATCTTCGGTCGGGAGACTCCGGTCGAGCTCAACTTCAACCAGGTCGCCAAGATCTGACCTGCCCGGTGCGACGCTACCTCGGTAGATCGTCGGGTATCGCGTTGCGATAGCCTAGACCGTCGGCCCGTACCGCGCGACCGTGCGCGATGAGGGCGACAGGTGACAACACCGAGACCAAGCCCAGGAAGAGACATGCCTCCGAAGAAGAAGCTCATCAAGACGTTCACGCTTCAGCTGCCGGCGGGTCAGGCCACCCCGGCGCCGCCGGTCGGCCCTGCGCTCGGTCAGCACGGCGTCAACATCATGGAGTTCTGCAAGGCGTACAACGCGCAGACCGAGTCTCAGCGCGGCGACATCGTGCCGGCTGAGATCAGCGTGTACGAGGACCGCTCGTTCACGTTCGTGCTGAAGACCCCGCCGGCCGCCCGGCTCCTGCTGAAAGCTGCGGGTGTGCAGAAGGGCTCCGGCGTGCCGCACCGTGAGCCGGCGGGTTCGATCACCAAGGCGCAGCTGCGGGAGATCGCCGAGCGGAAGATGGCGGACCTGAACGCGAACGACATCGAGCAGGCCGAGAAGATCATCGCGGGTACCGCGAGGTCCATGGGCATCACCGTCAAGGACTAGTACGGCCGAAGCCGCGACAAGACCCGGTTCGTGGGAGGGCAGGTTTCAAGCCGGCCCGCCAGCTACCACAGGAGCAGTGAGATGAAGCGCAGCAAGAGCTACCGTAAGGTCGCCGAGAACATCGACCGGAGCAAGCTTTACACGCCGGCCGAGGCGGTGAAGCTGGCCAAGGGGACCAGCACGGTCAAGTTCGACGCCACCGTCGAGGTCGCGATGCGGTTGGGCGTCGATCCCCGTAAGGCGGACCAGATGGTCCGTGGAACGGTCAACCTCCCGCACGGGACCGGTAAGACCGCCCGGGTGATCGTGTTCGCCGTGGGGGCCAAGGCCGAGGAGGCGACCGCGGCGGGTGCCGACGCGGTCGGTTCCGACGACCTCGTCGCCCGGATTCAGGAAGGCTGGCTCGACTTCGACGCGGCGATCGCCACGCCGGATCAGATGGCCAAGATCGGTAGGATCGCGCGGATCCTGGGCCCGCGCGGTCTCATGCCGAACCCGAAGACCGGTACCGTGACCATGGACATCGCCAAGGCGGTCGCCGACATCAAGGGCGGGAAGATCACCTTCCGAGTAGACAAGCACTCCAACCTGCACTTGATCATCGGCAAGGCCTCCTTCAGCGAGGCTCAGCTGATCGACAACTACGCTGCGGTGCTCGATGAGGTGCTGCGGGCCAAGCCGTCCGCCGCCAAGGGCCGGTACCTCAAGAAGATCACCATGACCACCACCATGGGGCCGGGCATCCCGGTGGACCCGAACATCGTGAAGAACCTGCACGAGACCGCTGCCTGAGCGACCTCTCCGGGCTGCACCGGTGCCCCCGCCGCTTGTGGCGGGGGCACCGGTCGTTTCAGGCGGGTCTGGCCGGGTGCGGGGTCCCCAAGCGGTGCACCGGTCTAGTCGGGCAGGCAGCGCAGGCGGGGGGTGGTTTGGCGGTCGCCTCGTGCGTCCCGTAGTCTGTGTTCCTGTCCGACAGCACGTCGGATCGCATCCACCCAAAGACCGCTGGTCACCGTGCTCAGGCATGGTCGAAGGTCCCGCGCTTCGCGGGCGGCCCGCGCAGGGCGAGCGAGCTGCCGACTCCTCTGGTTCAGCTGGCGGGGTCGATAGCTTCGGAAGACGGTAGCGACGGTCGCGTCCACGTGACCATGTCCGCCCCGTGCGCCCTGCGCCGGGGCGTTTCT
>DASVCA010000146.1:0-3791 GCA_036381835.1 Micromonosporaceae bacterium | reverse complement strand
GTCCGCGGGTGGCCCGGCCCCACCCCGGGCCGGACCACCGCACGGCACGAGTCTCTGGAGAGCCCATGTACTTCGACTTCGCCGACGAGTTACCCAAGCTGACCGTGCTGCTGTACGGCCTGGTCGCGTTCGTGCTCGTCGTGGGCGGCCTGCTCGTCCTGCTCGACGCCGTGCCCGGCTGGTTCGCACGCCGACGCGACGCCCGACTCGCCGCGCTCGCGACGGCCGGCACCACCACCCCCGCACCCACCCGCCGCCGCCGCGAGGGCGTCCTCGGAATGTTCTTCCTGCTGCCGGCTCTCCTGCTACTCGGTATCGGCCTGGTGGTCCCGGCGATCCGCACCATCGTCCTGTCGCTCATGGACGGCCGCAGCGAGAACTGGGTGGGACTGGCCAACTACGGCTGGATGTTCGCCCATGACGAGATCTTCGGGGTGGTGCTGCGCAACACGCTGATCTGGGTGATCCTGGTCCCGTTCGTGGCCACCTCGGTCGGTCTGATCTACGCCGTGCTGGTCGACCGGGCCCGGTTCGAGTCCATCGCCAAGTCCCTGATCTTCCTGCCCACGGCGATCTCGTTCGTCGGCGCCGGCATCATCTGGCGGTTCGTCTACGCCTACCGGCCGGCAGACGCCGACCAGATCGGACTGCTCAACCAGATCTGGGTCCTGCTGGGCCGGGAACCGGTCCAGTGGCTGCTCAACCCGCCCCTGAACACCCTGCTGCTCATCGTGGTGATGATCTGGATCCAGGCCGGATTCGCCATGGTCGTGCTCTCCGCCGCGATCAAAGCGATCCCCGCCGACATCGTCGAAGCGGCCCGACTGGACGGCGTGAACGCGTGGCAGATGTTCTGGCGGATCACCCTGCCGAGCATCCGCCCGGCGCTGATCGTGGTCGTGGTCACCATCTCCATCGCCACGCTCAAGGTCTTCGACATCGTGCGGACCATGACCAACGGCAACTACGAGACCGGCGTGATCGCCAACGAGATGTACAACCAGGCCTTCCGGTACGGGGAGACCGGCCGCGGCTCGGCGCTGGCGGTGTTCCTCTTCCTACTGGTGGTCCCGATCGTGCTCTACCAGATCCGTAACCTGCGCAAGCAGCGGGAGGCGTGATGGTCGTCACCTCCTTGCCCCCAGCCACCGTCACCACGGTCGACGACCGGCCCAGGACCGCCGCCGCACGGGTACGCCGGCGGCTGAGCACCCCGATCGCCACCGCGGCGTCCATCGCCATCGCCGTACTGTGGACCATCCCGACGTTCGGCCTGTTCATCTCGTCGTTCCGCCCCGAGGACCAGATCAAGACGACCGGCTGGTGGACGTTCTTCACCGATCCAGCGCTGACCATGGACAACTACCGGGAAGTCCTTTTCGGTCGCTCCTCCTCGTCCGGGCAGCTCGCCAGCTACTTCATCAACTCGCTGGTGATCACCGTCCCGTCGGTGCTCTTCCCGCTGGCCTTCGCGGCCATGGCCGCCTACGCCCTGGCCTGGATCAACTTCCGCGGCCGGGACTGGATCTACATCGGGATCTTCGCGCTGCAGATCGTGCCGCTGCAGATGGCGCTGGTCCCGCTGCTCAGCTTCTTCTCCCAGGGCGTGAACGTCGGCGGGCTCACCCTGCTGCCGGCCTGGAACCTCGACGACGAACAGAGGTTCGTGCAGGTCTGGTTCGCCCACGCCTGCTTCGCCCTGCCGCTGGCCGTTTTCCTGCTGCACAACTTCATCGCGCAACTACCCAAGGACCTGATGGAGGCAGCCCGGGTCGACGGGGCCGGTCACGCGAAGATCTTCCGGAGCATCGTGCTGCCGCTCATCACCCCGGCGCTGGCCGCGTTCGCCATCTTCCAGTTCCTCTGGGTCTGGAACGACCTGCTGGTCGCGCTCATCTTCGCGGGTGGCGGCAGCGACACCGCGCCCCTCACCGTACGACTGGCCGAACTGGCCGGTACCAAGGGCAACGAGTGGCAGCGGCTCACCTCCGGCGCCTTCGTCTCCATGATCATCCCGCTGATCGTCTTCCTGTCTCTGCAGCGCTACTTCGTCCGCGGCCTGCTCGCCGGCGGCGTCAAAGGCTGAGGCCACGGTGACCAGGATCGACGACGTGGCCCGGGAAGCCGGGGTGTCCACCGCCACCGTGTCACGGGCGCTGCGCGGGTTGCCGACCGTCGCAGGGCCGACCCGGCAACGCGTGCTGCAGGCCGCCGCCCGGCTCGGGTACATCGCCTCACCGAGCGCGTCCCGACTGGCCGGCGGCCGCACCGCCACGATCGCGGTGGTGGTGCCCCGGATCACCCGGTGGTTCTTCAGCACCGTCGTCGAAGCCGTCGAGGAGACCCTCCACGACGCCGGCTACGACCTGCTGCTGTACAACCTCGGCGGGCGGGAGGACACCCGCCGGCGGCTACTGCACACCGCCAACCTGCACAAGCGCGTCGACGCGCTCATGCTGGTGGCGATCCCCCTGCAGGCGGCCGACCTGGCGGCGCTGACCAGCGTCACGGTGCCCGGTGTCACGGTCAGCTCCGGCACGGCGGTGCCCGGGTGGGCGAGCGTACGCATCGACGACGTGGCCGCGGCCCGCACCGCCACCCGACACCTGCTCGACCTGGGCCATCGGCGCATCGCCCACATCAGCGGTGACTCCAGCGAAGAACTCGCCTTCACCACCCACCTCGACCGGCGGCACGGCTACCGGCAGGCGCTGCTCGCCGCCGGCCTCGCCCCGGATACCCGGCTGGAGGTGGAAGCCCCGTTCACCGTGGACGGCGGCAGCCGGGCGATCACCGAACTGCTGCGCCACGGCGACCCGCCCACCGCCGTCTTCGCCGCCTGCGACGAGATGGCGATGGGTGCCATCGGCGCGCTGCGCCAAGCCGGCCTGCGGGTGCCCGACGACGTCAGCGTGATCGGCATCGACGACCACAACCTGGCCGCGGCCGTCGGGCTGACCACCGTGGCACAGCCCGCCGCCGAACAGGGGCAGATCGCCGCCCACGCGCTGCTCGGCCCGCTGCAGGACGGCGCGCCGAGCAGCGGCGAACTGCTCCTGCCCACCCGCCTCGTGGTACGCGAGACCACCGGCCCGCCCCGACCCGACGGGCGGGTGTCGGGCCACGTCGACCCGAGATAGGAGCAAGACCGCTGGACGCGTACCGAAAGCCGACCGACGGACCGGCGGCGGACCGCGACGGACGGGCGGACGCCTGGTGGCGGCACGCCGTCATCTACCAGATCTATCCACGCTCGTTCGCCGACTCGAACGGGGACGGCATCGGGGACCTGCCCGGCATCACCGCCCGGCTCGACCACCTGGTCGAACTCGGCGTCGACGCGATGTGGCTGTCGCCCTTCTACCCGTCGCCCCAGGTCGACGCCGGCTACGACGTGGCCGACTACCGGGATGTCGACCCGATCTTCGGCCGGCTCGCCGACGCGGACGCGCTCATCGCCGCCGCGCACGCCCGCGGACTGCGGGTGATCGTCGACCTGGTGCCCAACCACACGTCGGCGCAGCATCCGTGGTTCCGACAGGCGCTCGCGGACGGACCCGGCAGCCCGGCCCGCGACCGGTACATCTTCCGGGACGGGCGGGGACCCGACGGGAGCAGTCCGCCGAACCGGTGGCAGAGCGTCTTCGGCGGGCCCGCCTGGACCCGGGTCACCGAACCCGACGGGCGGCCCGGCCAGTGGTACCTGCACCTGTTCGACGCCGGCCAACCGGACCTGAACTGGGACGACCCGCGGGTGCGGGCCGAGTTCCGCGACATCCTGCGGTTCTGGC
>DASVCA010000145.1:0-6797 GCA_036381835.1 Micromonosporaceae bacterium | reverse complement strand
ACCAGCAACACCGCGACCAACACGATCAGCGGCACTTCCATGGCCTCCCCGCACGCTGCGGGTGTGGCCGCGCTGATCCTGGCGCAGAACCCGTCCTACACGCCGGCCCAGGTCGCCAACAAGATGGTCAGCGACGCCACCACCGGTGTGGTCACCAACCCGGGCAGCGGCTCGCCGAACCGGCTGCTGTACGTGGACAACGGCGGCGGCACCCCGCCGACCGACGACTTCTCGATCTCGGTGTCCCCGACCTCGGGTTCGGTGACCGCGGGCGGATCGGTCTCGGCGACGGTGTCGACCGCGACGACGTCGGGTTCGGCGCAGTCGGTGTCGCTGTCGGCGTCCGGGCTGCCGTCCGGTGCGTCGGCGTCGTTCTCCCCGTCGACGGTGACGTCGGGTGGGTCGTCGACGATGACGATCTCGACCTCGTCGTCCACTCCGGCGGGCACCTACGCGGTGACCATCACCGGCACGGGTAGCTCGGTGACGCGGTCGACGACGTACACGTTGACGGTCACGTCGAGCGGCGGCTCCGGCTGCTCGGGCTACGAGGTGGTGGAGACGGGCTCGCTGTCTAGCGGTCAGAGCGCGTACCACCCGGGCGGCAGCTACTTCTACGCGGCCTCGGGCACCCACCGGGCCTGCCTGGACGGGCCGACCGGCACCGACTTCGACCTGTACCTGCAGCGGTGGAACGGCTGGTACTGGTCGACGGTGGCGCAGAGCATCTCCTCCGGGCCGGACGAGTCGATCACCTACTCCGGCAGCGCCGGCTACTACCGGTACCGGGTGCACGCGTACTCGGGTTCGGGTAGCTACACCGTCGGATTCGACACCCCGTAACGGAACGCACATCTAGCGGGGCTGGCTCGGCTCCCCCCACAGCCGAGCCAGCCCCGTCTTCGTGGAAAGCCCTATTCCTCGTCGGCTCGCTGCTGGATGCCCGTCGCCTGGTAGTGCCAGCCGTCATCGTCGAGCCGTTCGCGTTGGTACTCGACGTACCACAGCCCGTCACCGGTCGGCTCGTGGTCGAACTCAGCCCGTTCGGCGGGCCGTCCGTCCGGCCCGACCGGGGCGGTACGGACGGAGCCGTCCAGCGGCCCACCATGTAGACGAACCTGTGTGGTCTCCATCTCCCACTCCATCGGCACACGTGCCGGGCGGCGTCCGGCTCACGCCTGCCGCGCCGGGCGGATCGTCACGCTCGTCGTCGTGCACCCCTGCGTACCCGCGCGCCGTGAACTCAAACGACGCTCGCCGCATCGCATCCGGTCCGCAACCCCACGTGTAGGCAGCCGATCCGGGGGTAACCCGGCGGTCCGCATGAGTTGCCAGGGGGCGAGCATGAAAAGACCGGAGGACCTCAAGCAGATGAAGACCGGCGAGGTCGCGAAGCTCGCGAAGAAGTCCGGCATCGAGGGCATCGAGTTCATGAACAAGCAGCAGATGATCGACGCGATCACCGCCAACGGGGGCGTACGAGGGTCGGCGAAGGCGGGTCAAGGCGGTCATCGGCGGAGCGCTCCAGCATCGGCCGGCGGCGAACCGAAGGACTGAAAGAACATCCAGGCGACCAGAGCCGAGTCGGCCGGCGGTCACCGGACGATCTACAGGCGGGCGACAGGCGGGTGGAGGTGGCCCCACGGTGGGCGATTCGAGTGCAGGAGCCAAGGTTGTCGTGGTCGGTGCCACCGGCAATGTGGGAACCGGCGTCATCACGGCACTTGCCGATGACCCCGAGGTGGCGGCCATCGTCGGCGTGGCCCGCCGACGACCCGACTGGAGCGCGCCGAAGACCCGTTGGGTCCGCGCGGACATCGTCGACTCCGATCTGGTCGAGCTGTTCCGTGGAGCCGATGCGGTCATCCATCTGGCCTGGGCCTTCCAGCCCACGCACCGGCCGTTGACCACCTGGCGCGTCAATGTCGTCGGCGGCACCCGAGTCTTCGACGCGGTCGCCCGAGCCGGCGTGCCCGCACTGGTCTACGCCTCCTCCGTCGGTGCCTACTCGCCCGGCCCCAAGGATCGGACGGTCGACGAGGACTGGCCGACCGACGGATGGCCGACCGCCGGCTACACCCGGGAGAAGGCGTACCTGGAGCGCGTGCTCGACGCCTTCGAGCAGCGACATCCCCGAACACGCGTGGTCCGCCTGCGCCCCGGCTTCATCTTCAAACGGGAGTCCGCCAGCCAGCAGCGTCGGCTGTTCGCCGGGCCGCTCCTGCCGAACCGTCTCGTGCGCCCAGGCGTGCTGCCCTTCTTCCCGGATCTGCCCGGACTCCGCTTCCAGGTGGTGCACAACGCGGACGTCGCCGAGGCCTACCGGCTGGCGGTGCTGCGCGATGTGCGCGGCCCGTTCAACATCGCCGCCGATCCGGTCGTGGACGCCCGACTGTTCGCCGACGTCCTGGGCACCCGTACGGTACGGCTGCCCGCCGCACCGATCCGGTCGGCGCTGGCGGTCGCCTGGCTGCTACGGCTGGTTCCGGCTTCACCGTATCTGTTCGATGCCGTGCTCCGGCTTCCGCTGATGGACACCTTCCGTGCCCGGTCCGTCTTGGGCTGGGCGCCGCGGCGCACCTCTCGGGAGACTCTCGAGGAACTGCTGCGCGGGCTTCGGGAGGGTGCGGGAATGACCACCCCACCGCTGTCGGCCGGCCGGTCACACGACCTGTTGACCGGCGTCGCATCGCGTTCCTGAACCGCTCGGCGCGCGTTCGGCGGATGCGGGCGGACCGTGACGCGAGAAGTGAAGCGGCCCCGGATCGGGACACCGATCCGGGGCCGCAGCCGAGCGGGCGACCGGAATCGAACCGGCACCGTCAGTTTGGAAGACTGAAGCTCTGCCATTGAGCTACGCCCGCGTGCCCGCGCCTTGCGCGTGCGCCCTCTAGAGTACTAAGCCCGAGCCGGAGTGCGTAGGGGGCGCCCCCGTCGAAATCGCGCCACGGGTACGCGGATGGGGCAGACGAGCGGGCACCGCCCGCGCGCACTGCGGTGCAAGCGCATAGACTTCTCGTCGCCACGGGGTGTGGCGCAGCTTGGTAGCGCACTCGCTTTGGGAGCGAGGGGCCGTGGGTTCAAATCCCGCCACCCCGACTGCCGGCCGCAGCTTGGACTGCGGCACTGAGCCGGGTGCCGGGTGCTATCCGGCACCCGGCTCACCTAGACTCGGGTACGCATCTCGCCCATCAAGACCGTATCTGTGCAAGGAGTACGCCTGTGAAGAGCACCATCGAGACTTTGAGCCCGACACGCGTGCGGCTCGCCATCGAGGTGCCGTTCGTGGAGCTCGAGCCGAGCGTCAAGAAGGCGTACCAGGAGATCGCCCGACAGATCAACGTGCCCGGCTTCCGCCGGGGCAAGGTCCCGCCCATCGTGATCGATCAGCGGATCGGGCGAGGCACCGTGCTCAACGAGGCGGTGCAGGAGGCCATTCCGCAGAACCTTCTCGCCGCGGTGCGCGAGCACGAGGTGAAGAGCCTCGGCCGCCCAGAGGTCGAGATCACCGAGTTCGCGGACGGCGAATCGCTGAAGTTCACCGCCGAGATCGACGTGCGCCCGGAGATCACGCTTCCGGATCTGTCGACCATCGAGGTGACCGTCGACGAGCTTCAGGTCGCCGACGGCGAGGTCGATGAGCAGATCGACCGGCTGCGGGACCGATTCGCCACGCTCAAGTCGGTCGAGCGCCCCGTCCGGGAGGGCGACTACGTGCAGATCGACCTGCACGCCAAGGTCGACGGTGAGGATGTACCGGGTGGCTCCGCGACCAACATCTCCCACGAGGTGGGCAGCAAGCAGCTTCTGCCCGGCCTCGACGACGTGCTGGTCGGCATGGCGGTCGAGGAGTCCAAGTCGTTCGTCACCCAACTGGTCGGCGGCGACTTCGCCGGTCGGGACGCCGATGTCACGGTGACCGTCCGCACGGTCAAGGAGAAGGAGCTGCCGGAGCGCAACGACGAGTTCGCTCAGCTGGCCAGCGAGTTCGACACACTCGACGAGCTGCGAGCCGACACGCGTCAGCGGCTTACCGAGGCGAAGAAGCGTGAGCAGTACTACGCGGTTCGGGACAAGGCCGTGGAGCAGTTGCTCGCCGCCACGGATGTGCCCACCCCGGAGGGCGTGGTGCGTGACGAGGTCGAGCAGCGCAAGCAGAACATGGTGGATCAGCTGCAGCGCATCGGCGCCTCTCTGGAGGAGTACCTCGCCAGTGAGGGGAAGACCGAGGAGGAGCTGGACGCCGAGTTGACCGAGGCCGCCACCACCGCCATCCGTACCCAGCTCCTGCTGGACGCGTTCGCGGACGCCGAGCAACTCGAGGTCTCCGACGACGAGTTCGGCCGAGAGGTGGTGCACCAGGCGGGGCACGCCGGGCTGCCACCGCAGCAGTACTACGACCAGCTCGTCCGAGCCGGCATGGCCGGCGCCTTGTTCGCCAATGTCCGTCGGGGCAAGGCGGTGTCGACCGTACTGGAGCGGATCAAGGTCAAGGACTCGGCTGGCAACGAGTTGAACGTCGAGGAACTGCGGGCGGCGGTCGGCGAACACCACCACTGGTGAGAACTTGCGGCACCGCCCCGGAAGGGCGGTGCCGCAAGTCGGTGTCGGCCGATGGCGCCCGGGGCACTCCTGGGGCCTGCTGCGCTCACAGCGAACACTGGCGCGAGTGGGCGGCTGTGGGCACCGTCAGGGACTAGTGTCAGGTGTAGTCGAAGGTCCGAACCGGCGATGGGTGCCGACCCGGCCGGATTTTGTAGCCATGCCGGACACGCACGTGCCGGCATAGCCCAAGCGCGGAGGATGCCATGACCGACTTGCACATCCCAGCGATGCCGCTGCGGGCGATCGAGGCCCGCGGGGAGGGCGCGTTCAGTGGCAGCCTCGACGACATGGTCTACAACCGACTGCTCAAGGAACGGATCATCTTCCTGGGCAGTGAGGTCACCGACCAGGTCGCAAACCGCATCTGCGCCCAGCTTCTGCTGCTCGCGGCGGAGGACCCCGAGCGGGATATCAACCTCTACATCAACTCGCCGGGCGGTTCCGTCTCGGCGGGTATGGCCATCTACGACACCATGCAGTTCGTCACGAACGACGTGGCGACGATCGCGATGGGTATGGCGGCGTCGATGGGTCAGCTGCTCCTGTGCGCCGGCACCAAAGGCAAGCGTTACGCGCTGCCGCACGCGCGAATCATGATGCACCAACCCTCCGGCGGGGTGGGCGGTACCGCCGCCGACATCGCCATCCAGGCCGAGCAGATGCTCTACACGAAGCGGATGTTCCAGGAACGGGTGGCGTTCCACACCGGCCAGACTCCGGAGCAGATCGAACTCGACTCCGACCGCGACCGTTGGTTCACCGCGGCTGAGGCCAAGGACTACGGCTTCATCGACCACGTGATCACCGGAGCGGCACAGGTACCCACCGGCGCGGGCACCCGTAGCTGAGGAAGGCGACGATGACAGACTTGACCCTGCCACCACGGTTCGCAGCGGTGCACAACCGCTATGTCCTGCCCTCCTTCATCGAACGCACGTCGTACGGGATCAAGGAGTCGAACCCGTACAACAAGCTGTTCGAGGACCGGATCATCTTCCTCGGCGTGCAGATCGATGACGCGTCGGCCAACGACGTGATGGCTCAGCTGCTGACGCTCGAGGGCACCGACCCGGACCGCGACATCATCATGTACATCAACTCGCCGGGCGGTTCGTTCACCGCCATGACCGCGATCTACGACACCATGCAGTACGTCCGCCCGGACATCCAGACGGTCTGCCTCGGGCAGGCCGCGAGCGCGGCGGCGGTGCTGCTCGGCGCGGGCACTCCGGGAAAGCGGATGGCGTTGCCCAACTCGCGGATCATCATCCATCAGCCCGCGACCGAGGGTGGCTACGGTCAGGGTTCGGACATCGAGATCCAGGCGCGCGAGATCCTGAGGATGCGTACGCAGCTGGAGGAGATCATCGCTCGCCACTCGGGCCAATCGGTCGAAAAGGTTCGGAAGGACATTGACCGGGACAAAATCATGACGGCCGAGGAGGCACGGGAGTACGGCCTGGTCGACACGATCCTCACCAGCCGGAAGAAGGGACTGCTGGCAGCGAAGACGTCGAGCTGAACCGTCCGTCCGCGGTCGATCTGACCGGAAAGCCGGCTCGACCGCGGACACACCGGATGTCGGGGTCGGATTAGGCGGCGATAGCAGGTAACGTCGAACCTGCCTCACCCGGTCGGGCTCCATGACGTCCGACGGGTGATCATGAAAGACAGTCCGTCCGCGAGACAAGGGCCGACTCCGGCGGCCGATGAGGCAGGGAGAACGTAGGTGGCACGGATCGGTGACGGTGGCGACCTACTCAAGTGCTCCTTCTGCGGCAAATCGCAGAAGCAGGTCAAGAAGCTCATCGCTGGCCCCGGTGTCTACATTTGCGATGAATGTATCGATCTCTGTAATGAGATCATCGAGGAGGAGCTGGCCGAGTCCGGCGAGGTGAAGTGGGAAGAGCTTCCCAAGCCGATGGAGATTCGGGCCTTTCTCGACTCGTACGTGGTCGGTCAGGAACAGGCCAAGAAGGCCTTGTCCGTCGCGGTCTACAACCACTACAAGCGCATCCAGGCCGAGACCGGCGGATCCGGCCACGACAGCGTGGAGATCGCCAAGTCCAACATCCTGCTGATCGGTCCCACGGGGTGCGGCAAGACGCACCTGGCCCAGACCCTGGCTCGGATGCTCAACGTCCCCTTCGCGATCGCCGACGCCACGGCCCTGACCGAGGCGGGGTACGTCG
>DASVCA010000144.1:0-17512 GCA_036381835.1 Micromonosporaceae bacterium | reverse complement strand
CGGGACCGCGGGACGGGTGGAGAACGCCCAGGTGGCGGTGTTCTTGGCCTACGCGTCTGCGGCCGGGCGGGCGTTGATCGACCGGCGGCTGTACCTGCCGGCGTCGTGGACTGCCGACCCTGGCCGGTGTGCCGCGGCCGGGGTGCCCGAGGAGATCGGGTTTGCCACCAAGCCACGTCTGGCCCTGGACATGATCTGCGCTGCGGTGACGGTGCAGGTGCCGGCCCGGTGGGTCACCGCCGACGAGGTCTACGGCAACGACCCGGCGTTCCGCGCCGGCGTGCAGACCCTCGGGTTGGGCTATGTGCTGGCGGTGGCCTGCGATCTGCGGGTCGCGGTCAACGGATCTGCTACGAATGGCGGACGCGTCACTCCGCACCCACTGAACCGCTGCAGAGCGCGACCGCCGGTCCTGCCGGGGTCAGGAGATCCGCCACGACAGCGGGTCGGCCACCACGTCGGGTACCCGCTACTACGCATTCGCCAGCTCGGCGTAGGTAGCGAGGGCACTGCGGACCACCGCAGCCACCTGCTCGGCCTCGATCAGAAAGCCGTCGTGGCCGTGGGCGGACCGGATGGTGATCAGCGGCCGGGCGGTCGGCGCGGTCGCCAGCACCGCGCCCGCCTCTGGCGGGAACAGGCGGTCGGAATCGACGACCGCAACGGTCAACTCGGCCCGGATCACCGCGAGCGCCGCGTCCACACCGCCCCGCCCCCGGCCGATGTCGTGGGACATCATCGCCTCGGTCAACACCAGGTACGAGTTCGGGTCGAAACGCCGGCAGAGTTTGTCGCCGTGGTGATCCAGGTAGGACTGGACGGCGAACCGCCCGCCCGCCGCCGGATCCTCCCCCGGCTGCGGGTCGCGGCCGAATCGTGCGTTCAACTCGCCGGCTGACCGGTAGGTGATGTGTGCGATCTGCCGGGCGACCGCCATCCCGGCCAACGGCGGCGTCCCGTCGTAGTAGTCACCGCCCCGGAAGCTCGGGTCGGAACGGATCGCGGCTAGCTGCGGCGCGCTCCACGCGATCTGGTCTCCGGAGAAGTACGGCGTGGTGGCGATCGCGATGCACCGTCGTACCCGTTCCGGATACATGATCGACCACTCCAGCGCGCGCATGCCTCCCATCGAACCGCCCAGCACGGCGGCGAACGACCGGATGCCGAGCAGGTCGGCGAGCGCCGCCTCGGCCGCCACCTGGTCCCGTACGGTCAGCCGGGGAAACCGGGAGCCCCAGGGTCGGCCGTCCGGAGCGGGTGTTGACGGGCCGGTGCTGCCGCGACAGCCGCCCAGCACGTTCGCTGCCACCACGAAGTACCGTCCGTCGTCCAGCGGTGCCCCCGGGCCGATCAGCCCGTCCCACCAGCCCGGTGTCGGCTGATCGGGACCGGCCGGGCCGACCACATGCGAATCGCCGGTGAGGGCGTGCAGCACCAGCACCGCGTTGTCGCCGGCCGCGTTCAACGTCCCCCACGTCTCGTAGGCCAGCCGGACGTCGGGCAGCACCCGCCCCGATTCCAGGATCAGATCGCCGATCTCGGCGTAGCGCCGGGTGTTCCCGGCGGCGGGACCGGCCGACGAACCGGTCCCGCCGCGGACCTGCGTCAGGGCCATGGCTGTCTCAGGCACTCTTGACCGCGATGAACCCGGCCTCCAGGTCGGCCAGGATGTCGTCGATGTGCTCGATCCCCACGGCGAGTCGGACCAGACCCGGGGTGACTCCGGTGGCGAGCCGTTCCTCGTCGGTGAGCTGGGAGTGGGTGGTGGACGCCGGGTGGATCACCAGCGACCGGACGTCTCCGATATTGGCGACGTGGGAGTGCAGCCGCAGCGCGTCCACGAACGTCTTCCCGGCTTCGACGCCGCCGGGTAGTTCGAAGGTGACGATGCCGCCGGCCCCGCGCGGCAGGTAGGTGCGGGTGCGGTCGTGCCATGGGCTCGACGGCAGGCCCGCGTAGTGCACCGCGCTCACGTCGTCGCGCTGCGCCAGCCACTGCGCGACCGCTTGGGCGTTGACGGCGTGCCGTTCCATGCGCAGCGACAGCGTCTCGATGCCTTGCAGCAGGAGGAAGGCCGCGAACGGCGAGATCGCGGGGCCGATGTCGCGCAGCAGTTGCACCCGCAGCTTGACCGCGTACGCGCCGGGTCCGAGCGCCGGCCAGTATCGCAGCCCGTGGTAGCTGGGGTCGGGTTCGACGAAGTCCGGGAACCGGTCGGGGTGGGCGGAGAAGTCGAAGCTGCCGCCGTCGACCACGACGCCCGCGATCACCGTGCCGTGTCCCCCCAGGTACTTGGTCGCCGAGTGGATGACGATGTCCGCGCCGTGTTCCAGGGGCCTCAGCAGGTACGGGGTGGTGACGGTGTTGTCCACGATCAGCGGGACCCCGGCCTGGTGCGCCACGTCCGCGACCGCCCGGATGTCGAGGACGTTGTTGCGCGGGTTGCCGATCGACTCGGCGAAGAACGCTTTCGTGTTGGGGCGGACCGCGGCCCGCCACGCCGCCAGGTCGTCCGGGTCGTCGACGAAGGTCACCTCCACCCCGAACTTCGGCAGGGTGTGGCGGAACAGGTTGTAGGTGCCGCCGTAGAGGCTGGCGCTGGAGACGATGTGGTCGCCGCTGCCGGCCAGGGTGAGGATGGCGAGTGTCTCGGCGGCCTGCCCGGAGGCCAGTGCGACGGCGGCGACCCCGCCTTCGAGTGCGGCGATGCGCCGCTCCAGTACCTCCTGGGTCGGGTTGTTGATCCGGGTGTAGATGTAGCCGGTCTCGCGCAGGTCGAACAGGCCGGCCGCGTGGGCGGTGTCGCGGAAGACGTACGAGGTGGTCTGGTAGATGGGGGTGGCGCGGGCCCCGGTCGCCGGGTCCGGGTCGGCCCCCGCGTGCACCTGCAGTGTCTCGAACGACCAGGTGTGCTGTGGCGTGGACGCCGCAGGCTGCTCGGCTGCGGTCATGTCAACTCTCCTTTGTCGCGATCAGGTCGGAATGGTGGATGCGGGCGACGTCCGGGTGCGAGCGCAACCGCCACTTGAGGGCGTTCTCGCCGTAGACGCCGTAGATCGGGTTGTCGGGGTCGTCGGTGACCCCGCGGGCGTGCCGGGCCAGCTCCGGAGGCAGGTCGAGGATGGGGAACGTGCTGTCCAGGGCGGGGTTGAGGAAAAACGGGACCGAGATGCGGTCCCCGTCGGTGGGGGACAGTACGCGGTGCACGGTGGCTTTCAGGTAGCCGCGGGTGGCGTACTCCAGCAGCTCGCCGATGTTGACGATGAACGCCCCGGGGATCGGCGGCGCGTCGATCCACGCCCCGTCGCGCTCCACCTGCAGCCCGGCCTTGCCCGGCTCGACCAGCAGCAGGGTGAGCACGCCCGAGTCCTTGTGGGCGCCGACTCCCTGCTCGTGTTCCGGTTCGGCGCGGGCCGGGTAGCGGACCACTTTGATGAAGGTGGACGGACGGTCGTCGAAGGCCGGCTCGAACACGTCGGGGGCGGCGCCGAGCGACTCGGCCCAGGCGCGCAGCAGACGGCGGCCGAGTTCGGTCAGCCGTTTCTCCCACCTCGTGATCACCTCGCGTAGTTCGGGGAGTTCCGTCGGCCACAGGTTCGGACCCTCCAACCGCAGGTAGGCGGGGGTGTGCGGGCCCGCTTCGACGGCGGGCCGTTCGGGTCCGATGTCGAGCTGTTCCCGCCAGTCGACCCGCCCGCCGGTCAGCTCGCCGCCGATCCGGGTGTAGCCGCGGAACTGCGGGCTTCGGGTGTTGGCGATGGCGAGCTTGGCGGTTTCGGGCAGGGCGAAGAACCGGCGGGATACGTCGATGAGTTCCGCGGTCAGGGATTCCTCCACACCGTGACCGGTCAGGTAGAAGAACCCGTACTCGTGGGTGGCCTGGCGCAGCGCGGTGCGGAATGCCGCGGCCGCCGCCGGGCCATTGTCGAGCTGGGACATGTCGAGGATCGGCAGCGAGTCCGCGGGTGACGATGGCAGGACCGACATGATGCTCCTTCTGGGAGGTATCGGATGTGGTTCGCCCGCCGCCGCTGGCGGTCGGCGAACGGGCGTGCCCGGATTGCGAGCGGACGAGGCGGACCCGGTCGGGGTCCGCGCGCTTCATGGATTCCGCAGGAGGCGCCCCGGGATAGCGGTGCACGACCGCTCGTCGGGGAACACGAAGAGAATCAGCTGTGACAGAGCGCGCTGGAGACGCGCATCAGGTCGACATGACGCCGCCAGCAGAGGCGCAGCTTCCGGATCTCCCGGTGCGGCACCCGCGCGTACGACATGTCCAGACTCCGCAGACGATTGGAGGCTCAAGCCTCAGGTTCGGAAAAGAACCATAGCGCAAGTCGCCGGGCGCCACTATCGTCGCGCGGCTGTGCTCCCGGATTCTGGTACGCCGATCCCACCGCCGCGCCGCATCCCGCTCATGGTCAGCCGGTGAGCTGTGCGGCGATGCGGGCGAATCCGGCCCGGACCTCGTCGGGGTCCGGCGGTTGGGTCGGCTCGGCCTCCGTCTCCGTCTGCCGGGCCGCTTCCTCGTCTGCCAGCTCCTCGTAGTCGCCGTACAACTCCGCCCCGGCCGCGACCGACGCCTCCTCCTCGGCGGCCATCTTCGCCGCGGTGATCTCGGAGCGGATCTCGTCCGGGGACACCCGCGGCAGCAGCGGCTCGACGACCGCCATCAGCTCCTCGTCCGCCACCACCGATTCGGCGAGCGCCAGCGCGTGCGGTCGTTCGTACGGGCCGCACACCACCGGCTCCCACTCCTCCTCCTCGCTGAGCGGCCCGAAGGTGATGATCCACGGCAGTCTGAGCACCGGGGAGTCTTCCGGCAGCTCCAACGTCACAAGCGCCCCCACGCGACCATCATGGCCGGTCGGCGCCCATCGCGGCGGCGTTTCCGGACGAACACGTGCGTGAACGGCGCCGCCGGCACACCGGCCCGCGCCGACTACCTTTCGCGCGACGGCGGCAGGAACCCGATGCGGTCGTACACGGTCTGCAGCGTCGCCCCGGCGACGGCGCGCGCCTTCTCCGCGCCGATGGCGAGCACCTTGTCCAGCTGCGCCGGATCCTCCAGGTAGCCGCGGGTGCGTTCCTGGATCGGCCGGACGAATTCCGTCACCACTTCGGCGAGGTCCTTCTTCAGGTCGCCGTAGCCCTTGCCCGCGTACGCCTCGACCAGGTCGTCGACGGTGCGGCCGGACAGCGCGGAGTAGATGGTCAGGAGGTTGGCGATGCCCGGCTTGTTCTCCCGATCGAAGATGATCTCCCGTCCGGTGTCGGTGACCGCCGAGCGGATCTTCTTCGCCGATTTCGCGGGATCGTCGAGCAGCTCGATGATGCCGGCCGGGGACGAAGCCGATTTCGACATCTTCACCGTCGGGTTCTGCAGGTCGACGATCTTCGCGGTGTCCCGCACGATGTAGGGCTCGGGGACGGTGAAGGTCGCACCGAACCGGTTGTTGAACCGTTGCGCCAGATCACGGGTGAGTTCCAGGTGTTGACGCTGGTCCTCGCCGACCGGGACCGCGCCCGCCTGGTACAGCAGAATGTCGGCGGCCTGCAGGATCGGGTAGGTGAACAGACCCACGCTGGCCCGCTCCACCCCCTGCTTGGCGGACTTGTCCTTGAACTGCGTCATCCGGCTCGCCTCGCCGAATCCGGTGAGGCAGCCGAGCACCCACGCCAGCTCCGCGTGCTCCGATACGTGCGACTGCACGAACAGGGTGCACCGCTGAGGGTCCAGTCCGACGGCGAACAGCTGCGCCGCCGCGACCCGGGTACGCCGGCGCAGCTGGGCCGGGTCGTGCCCGGCGGTGATCGCGTGCAGGTCCACCACGCAGTAGAAGGCGTCGTGCGTCTCCTGCATGGCCACCCAGTTGCGCACCGCGCCGAGGTAGTTGCCGAGGTGGAACGAGTCAGCGGTCGGCTGGATGCCGGAGAGGACCCGAGGACGGGCAGCAGCTTCGGACATGTGGGCATTCTGACAGGCGGCCCACCGGCCCACCCGTGCGCCCCGCAGCGGTACGCGTACCGCCGGTTTCAGCCGGTGTGTTCCGGGCAACCCGCGGTCACCTTCGGGCAGCGGGGCCCGCGGGGTGGGGTCGAGGAAGGCGAGATGCGGCTGCTGGTGACCGGTGGGGCGGGATACGTCGGAAGCGTGGTGGCCCGGCTGCTGATCGACGCCGGACACCAGGTGGTGGTGCTCGACGACCTGGCCACCGGCTGCTCGGAGGCGCTCGCACCCGAGGCGATCTTCGTCCGGGCACCGGTGCACGACGCCGCCCACGTACTCACCCCCGACGCCGGCTTCGACGCCGTCCTGCATTTCGCCGGTCTGATCGCCGCCGGCGAGTCGGTGCAGGTCCCGGAACGCTACTGGGCCGCGAACACGATCGGCTCGTTGGCGCTCCTCGACGCGGTCCGCACCGCCCGGGTGCCCCGGTTCGTCTTCTCCTCCACCGCCGCCGTCTACGGCGACCCGGTGGAGTTGCCCGTCCCCGAGACCGCGGCCACCGCCCCGACCAACGCGTACGGGGCGACCAAGCTGGCGGTCGACCACGCGTTGACCGCCGAATCCCGGGCGCACGGGCTGGCCGCCGTCTCACTGCGCTACTTCAACGTGGCCGGCGCGTACCTGCGCCCCGGCGTCGCCCTCGGCGAACGGCACACCCCGGAAACCCATCTCATCCCGATCGCGCTCGATGTGGCCGCGGGCCGACGAGACAGGCTCCGGCTGTTCGGCGACGACTACCCGACCGCCGACGGCACCTGCGTACGCGACTACATCCATGTCGTGGACCTGGCCGTCGCGCATCTGCTCGCCCTCGACACGGCCGTCGCCGGTGAGCACCGCATCTACAACCTGGGCAACGGGAACGGGTACTCGAACCGGCAGGTGGTGGCGGCGGTGCAGGAAGTCACCGGGCGTCGGGTGCCGGTCGAGATGGCGCCTCGCCGGGCCGGCGATCCCGCGGCGTTGGTCGCCTCCGCCGCGCGGGCGCGTGCGGAGCTGGGCTGGACACCGGCCAGGCCGGCGCTGGACGACATCGTGGCCGACGCCTGGGAGTTCCACCGGCGGCGGTGACGGTCAAGCGGTCCCGACGATCATTCCCGCGCCGACCGTGCGGTTCGTGGTCTCGTCGATGAGGATGAACCCGCCCGTGGCCCGGTTGCGGCGGTACTCGTCGGCCAGCAACGGCACGGTGGTACGCAGCCGTACCCGTCCGATCTCGTTCAGGGCGAGCCGGGTGGCCGCCTCGTCGCGGTGCAGGGTGTTCACATCGAGCCGGTAGTGGATGTTCTTCACCAGTGTCCGGGCGACCCGGGTGGTGTGCTTCACCGCGTACCTGCCGCCCACCCGCAGCGGACGGCTCTCGTCCATCCAGCAGATCATCGCCTCGATGTCCTGGGTGGCCGCGGGCGCGTTGTTCGGCCGACAGATCATATCGCCGCGGGACACATCCAGTTCATCGGCGAGCCGGACGGTCACGGACATCGGCGGGAACGCCTGCTCCACCGGGCCGTCGGCGGTGTCGATCGCCGCGATCCGGCTGGTGAAGCCGGAGGGCAGCACCATGACCTCGTCACCGGGCCGGAGCACCCCCGAGGCGACCTGACCGGCGTAGCCGCGGTAGTCGTGGATGGACGTCGACTGTGGGCGGATCACGTACTGCACCGGGAATCGCACGTCGACCAGGTTGCGGTCCGAGGCGATGTGTACGTGTTCCAGGTGGTGCAGCAGGGACGGCCCCTCGTACCAGGGCATGTTCGGGGACCGGCTGGTGACGTTGTCGCCGTGCAGCGCGGAGATCGGCACCACGGCCAGGTCGGGCGCTTCCAGCCGGGCGGCGAACGCGGCGAACTCGTCCGCGATCCGTTCGAACACCTCCTGCGACCAGTCGATGAGGTCCATCTTGTTGACGCACAGGACCAGGTGCGGCACGCGCAGCAGCGAACAGAGGAAGGCGTGGCGCCGGGACTGCTCCAGCAGCCCCTTACGGGCATCGACCAGAATCAACGCCAGGTCGGCGGTGGACGCCCCGGTCACCATGTTGCGGGTGTACTGGATGTGTCCCGGCGTGTCGGCGATGATGAACTTCCGGCGCGGGGTGGTGAAGTAGCGGTACGCCACGTCGATGGTGATGCCCTGTTCCCGCTCGGCGCGCAGACCGTCGGTGAGCAGGGCGAGGTTCACGTACTCGTCGCCGCGCGCGGCGCTCGCCGCCTCGACCGCCGCGAGCTGGTCGCGCAACAGCGACTTCGTGTCGTAGAGCAGCCGCCCGATCAGGGTGGACTTGCCGTCGTCGACGCTGCCCGCCGTGGCGAAACGCAGCAGCTCCGTGGGGCGGGCGTCGGCCGGGAGGTCACCGGTCGCGGTCATCAGAAATAGCCCTCCCGTTTGCGGTCCTCCATCGCCGCGTCGCTGATCCGGTCGTCCCCGCGGGTCGCGCCCCGCTCGGTGAGCCGGGACACGGAGATCTCCGCGATGACCTCGGCGACGGTCCCCGCCGTGGACCGGACCGCCGCCGTGCAAGTGGCGTCCCCCACGGTGCGGTAGCGCACCCGGGCGGGGAAGGGCGTCTCGCCGTCGCGGGGCCGCAGATACTCGCAGGTGGCGTAGAGCATGCCGTCGCGCTCGACCACTTCACGCTCGTGGGCGTAGTAGATCGGAGGCAGGGCCAGGTTCTCCTTGGCGATGTAGTGCCACACGTCGAGTTCGGTCCAGTTGGACAGCGGAAAGACCCGGATCGACTCTCCCGGATGGTGTCGGCCGTTGTAGAGGGTCCACAGCTCGGGTCGCTGGTTCTTCGGGTCCCACTGGCCGAACTCGTCCCGGAAGCTGAACACCCGTTCCTTCGCCCGGGACCGTTCCTCGTCGCGCCGGGCGCCGCCGAACAGCGCATCGAAACGGTGTTTCTCGACGGCCGCGAGCAGCACCGGGGTTTGGATCCGGTTACGCATCCCGTCCGGGGGGTCGCTAACCAGGCCCTCCTCGATCGCCTCGGGCACGCTGGCGACCAGCAACCGCACCCCGAGTTCCGCGACGCGGGCATCCCGGAACTCGATGACCTCGGGGAAGTTGTGGCCGGTGTCCACGTGCAGCACCGGGAACGGGATGGGCGCGGGCGCGAAGGCCTTCTGCGCCAACCGGAGCATGACCACCGAGTCCTTGCCGCCGGAGAACAGCAGGACCGGCCGCTCCAGTTCGGCGGCCACCTCGCGGATGATGAAGATGCTCTCGGCCTCGAGTGCGGTCAGGTGGGAAACCCGGTACGCCGCTGGTGCGCTGACAGGCATTCCGGACCTCCGCCAGGCGAAGCTCCCGCCTACCCGGTGGCAGGGGAGCACCGTGTGGTGCCCACAGTCTCGCCAGCCCGCACAGCCCTGACTCGAACTTCGCCGAATATCGGCCGAACGGACGACGGCTAATCAGCTGATCGGGCGAACCTGGGTCTAGGTGCCGTGGTAGGCGTTCTGCGCCCACTCCAGTCCGCGCGTCATGATCGCCTCGACCACGTCCGCCGCCCGGTCGATGAGGAAGTCCAACTCCTTGCGCTCGGCGGCCGAGAAGTCCGACAGCACGTAGGCGGCCGGGTCCTGTCGGCCCGGCGGACGCCCGATGCCGAACCGGACCCGCAGGTAGTCCTTGGTGCCCAACGACTTGGAGATGGATCGCAGCCCGTTGTGGCCGCCTTCGCCACCGCCACGCTTGGCACGTACCTGCCCGTACCCGATGTCCAGCTCGTCGTGGATGACGACGACCCGGTCCGTCGGCACCTTGTAGAACCGGGCGAGCGCCACCACCGGGCCGCCGGACAGGTTCATGTAGCTCAGCGGTTTGACCAGCACCAGGCGCAGCCCGCCCGGGCCGAGTCGCCCCTCCGCGACCTCCGCGACCGCGCGCCGGTGCCGGCCGAACCTCGACCCGATCCGCGCCGCCAGCACGTCGGCCACCATGAAGCCGACGTTGTGACGGTTACCGGCGTACTCCCGGCCCGGGTTGCCCAGGCCGACCACCAGCCACGGGTCGCCTCCCTCGATCAACGGCGTGACTCCCATTCCGAGCGGCTCCCCAAGCCGACGACGAAATCCATCGACGCATAAAGCCCGTACGGACGAACCGGACGCGACCCGGCCGCCCGTACGGGCTCGACGCATGTGTCAGGACTGCTCGGTCTCGGTGGTCGCCTCGCCGCCCTGTGCCTCCGCAGCCTCGGCGACCGCCTCGGCTTCCGCAGCTTCCTCCGGCTCCTCCGGTGCGATGCCGGCCTCGGCCTCCATCTGCTCCGCGGTCGGCGCCGGGCTGATCACCGCGACGATCGTCTCCGGGTCGGTCAGCAGCTCGACCCCGGCGGGCAGCTTCACGTCACCGGCGGTGACCTGCGAGCCCGCCTCCAGGCCCGCGATCGACACCTCGACGTGGTCGGGCAGCTTCGTCGCCTCACCCCGCACCGACAGGGTGTCGGCCTCGGTGACCACCAGCGTGTTCTTTCCCGGCTCACCGGTCAGCTGGAGGGGGACGTCGACCGTGACCTGCTCACCCCGTCGCACCAGCAGCAGGTCGACGTGCTCGATGATGTCCTTGACCGGATCGCGCTGGATCGCCTTCGGCAGGGCGAGGACCCTGGTCCCGTCGCTGACCTCGATGTCGAGGACCTGGGTGAGACCGCCGTGCCGGATCGCCGCCGCGAACTCCCGCGCGGGAAGCGCGATGTGCTTGGGCTTCTCACCGTGGCCATACAGCACGGCGGGCACCTTGCCGGCCCGACGGGTACGACGGGCACCCCCCTTGCCGAACTCGGTCCGGGGCTCGGCGCTGATCTTAATCTCGGACACGGGGAAACTCCTGATGCGTTCGCTGCTTGGTTACGTCGACTGGCGGTGCTGGGCGAGGGGTTCGCCGGGGCTCAGCGTCTAGCACTGCCCGGAGCACCGCGTCGATGACGGCACCTCCGTGCGGCGCTTGCTCAGCGGCCCACCGGGCACCCTCGCCGTGGCAACCGCATTATTTTACTCGACCGGCGGGCCCGGCCCCCCACGGCCCCGACGCACCCCCACCCCCTCCCCCGCGATCTTGCACTTTTGGGGCAGACAAATACGGAAGAATCCACCCAAAAGGGCAACCAAAACTGCAAGATCGCGAAGATGGGGAGAGGGTTAGCTCAGGCCGCCGAACAGGGTGGTCACCGAGCCGTCGTCGAAGACCTCGCGGATGGCCCGGGCCAACAGCGGAGCGATCGAGAGCACGGTGATCTTGTCCAGCTGCTTCTCCGGCGGCAACGGCAGCGTGTTCGTCACGACCACCTCGCCGATCTGGCTGTTCTTCAGCCGCTCGGTCGCCGGGTCCGACAGCAGGGCGTGGGTGGCCGCCACCACGATCTCCGCCGCTCCGGCCTGGTTCAGCAGCTCCGCCGCCCGGCAGATGGTGCCCCCGGTGTCGATCATGTCGTCGACGATCAGGCACACCCGGCCCTCCACGTCACCGACCACCCGGTTCGCCACCACCTGGTTGGGCTTGCTGGGGTCCCGCGTCTTGTGGATGAAGGCCAACGGGCAACCGCCGAGCCGGTCGGTCCACCGCTCGGCCACGCGCACCCGGCCCGAGTCCGGCGCGACCACGGTGATGGGCCGCTCGGCGTACCGCTGCTCGATGTAGCCGGCGAGGATGTCCATCGCGAACAGGTGGTCCACCGGACCGTCGAAGAAGCCCTGGATCTGCGCGGTGTGCAGATCCACGGTGAGAATGCGGTTGGCGCCGGCCGTCTTGAGCAGGTCCGCCACCAGTCGGGCGGAGATCGGCTCCCGGCCGCGGTGCTTCTTGTCCTGTCGCGAGTACGGGTAGAACGGCAGCACCACGGTGATGCGCTTGGCGGAGCCCCGCTTCAACGCGTCCACCATGATCAGCGTTTCCATGATCCACTTGTTGACGCCGTGCGTCACCGACTGGACCACGAAAGCGTCCGAGCCCCGCACCGATTCCTTGTAGCGGACGAAGATCTCGCCGTTGGCGAAGTCGTACGAGTCGGCGGGCGTCGGGGCGACGCCGAGCACCTCACCGATTTCTTGGGCCAGCTCCGGAAACGCCCGCCCGGTGAAGAGCATCAGGCTCTTGCGATTCTCGGCGACGATGCTGCCCATCGGCTCGCTTCTCCCGGGGTAGGTGGTTCGAGTGAACCAGAGGTGAACAGTTCTCCTGCAGTATCCCCGACGTCCCGCGGCCCTCACCGGCAACCGCTGTCGCCGTGGATTCCCTCACCCCGGCTTGCGTCGCCGCCCGCCGGCGCTACTCGCCGGCGGCCGGCTCCTGCGCCCCGCGCGCCTCCTCGACGGCCCGCCGGGCGGCGGCGTCGGAAGCCGTGCCCGCCCGACGGCGCTGCACCCACCCCTCGATGTTGCGCTGCGGCGCCCGGGTGACCCCCAGCGCACCGGGCGGCACGTCCTGAGTGATCACGCTGCCGGCCGCCACGTAGGCGCCGGCGCCGACGCTCACCGGTGCCACCAGGTTGGTGTCGCAGCCCACGAAGGCCGCCTCGCCGACCGTGGTGTGGTGCTTGCGCACCCCGTCGTAGTTGACGAAGATCGTGGCCGCTCCGATGTTGGCCCGGGCCCCGATCGTCGCGTCGCCGACGTAGCTGAGGTGCGGAACCTTCGCCCCCGCGCCGATGCTGGACTTCTTGACCTCGACGAACGTGCCGACCTTCGCCTTCTCGTGCAGCACCGCCTCCGGGCGCAGGTAGGCGTACGGGCCGACGGTGGCCGCGGGACCGATCCGGGCCCCTGTCACGTGCGAGCGCAGCACGGTGGCTCCCGCCCCCACCGCGCTGTCGATCACTGTCACGTCGGGGCCCACGGTCGCGGCCTCCCCGATCACGGTGTCCCCGCGCAACTGGGTGTTCTGGTCGATCACCGCGTCCCGGCCGATGGTCACCGTGACGTCGATCCAGGTGGTGGCCGGGTCGAGAATCGTCACCCCCGACCGCATCCATTCGCGGTTGATCCGGTCGCGTAGCAGGCGGCGCAGCCCGGCCAGTTCGGCCCGGTCGTTGCAGCCCAGGATCTCGGTGGGGTCCTCGGCCACCTGCACCGCCACCGTCTCGCCGCTTTCGACCAGCAGCTCGAAGACGTCGGTCAGGTACTGCTCGCCCTGGCTGTTGTCGGTGGACAGCTTGCCGAGCAGGTCGCGCAGCAGTTCGATCTCGAAGGCGTACACCCCGGCGTTGACCTCGCGGATCGCGCGCTCCTGCGGGGTCGCGTCACGCTCCTCGACGATGCGCGACAGCCCGCCGGAGGCGTCACGCACGATCCGACCGAGGCCGGTGGGGTCGGGCACCTCGGCGGCGAGCACGGTGGCGGCCGCCTTGTTCGCCTCGTGCGTGTCGATCAACGCGGCCAGCGTCCGTGGGCGCAGCAGGGGCACATCGCCGTTGAGCACCACGACGGTGCCACTCGACTCGGGTACCGCGGCCAGGGCCGTCTGTACGGCGTGTCCGGTGCCCCGCTGCTCCGCCTGGTGCACGGGCACGGCCTGCGGTGCGGTCTCGGCGAGGTGCGCGCGTACCTGGTCCGCGCCGTGACCGACCACGACCAGCGTGCGGTCGGGCCGCACCTGCTCGGCGGCGGCGAGGACGTGGCCGACGAGCGTTCGTCCGAGCAGCTCGTGCAAGACCTTGGGCAGCGCCGACTTCATCCGCTTCCCCTCGCCGGCGGCGAGGATGACGACGGTACGAGCACGGGACTGCGACACGTGGAACTCCCGTCGGGCGGTGGTGGATCTCGGCCTCATGCTATCCGCGCCGTCCGCGGCACGCCGCGTTCCCCGGACGTGGCCGATTCGGAAGCTCGGCCGCCAGGACTCGAACCTGGAACGATAGGACCAAAACCTATTGTGTTGCCAATTACACCACGGCCGACTGTTCCGGAATCAGCGTACCGTCCTCGCCGCCCGCACACGAACCCACCCGGGAACCGACACGTTTGCCGCGACCCGATCGGGGGTAGTTCGCGATCAGCCATAGCCAGCCTACGGTTGCGTAGGTTACGGTGACGTAAGCGTAAGTTTGAATCACCTGTGCGAGGTACCATGAAGCCTCCGGTCTCGGAGACGAGGGTCGGCACTCCGACCGGCCCCAAGCCGCTCACTCAAGGCAAGCAGTCCCGTGGAACCCTGATAGCGCTCTGGCTGTTTGTCGTCATACCGTTCCTTGCCCTGCTCGCCGCGATCCCGGTCGCCTGGGGCGGCTTCCTCACCTGGACCGATGTGAGCATCGGCCTCGTCTGGTACATGATCAGCGGACTCGGTGTCACGGTCGGCTTCCACCGCTACTTCACCCACGGGTCGTTCAAGGCCCGCCGGTGGCTGCGGGTCACCCTCGCGGTGGCGGGCTCGTTCGCCGTCGAGGGCGACATCACCCAGTGGGTCGCCGACCACCGTCGTCATCACGCGTTCTCCGACCGCGAAGGCGACCCGCACTCGCCCTGGCGCTTCGGCGAGGATCTGCGCGGACTCACCAAGGGCCTCTTCCACGCGCACATCGGCTGGATGTTCCGCCGGGAACTGACCAACCGGGAACGGTTCGCGCCGGACCTGCTCGCCGACAAGGACATCCGCCGGGTCGATCGGCTGTTCCCGCTGCTGGTGGCGATCTCCCTGGTGGCCCCGGCGATCACCGGCGGGCTGGTCACCTGGTCGTGGCAGGGCGCCCTCACCGCGTTCTTCTGGGCCGGACTGGTACGCATCGCCCTGCTGCACCACATCACCTGGTCCATCAACTCGGTGTGCCACGTCTACGGTGAGCGTCCCTTCGCGGTACGCCAGGGCGACCGGGCCGCGAACTTCTGGCCGCTGGCCCTGGTCTCGTTCGGCGAGAGCTGGCACAACCTGCACCACGCCGACCCGACCTGCGCACGACACGGAGTGCTGCGCGGCCAGGTCGACATCTCCGCCCGGGTCATCTGGTTGCTGGAGAAGCTCGGCGCCGTATACGACGTACGCTGGCCGGACCCGGATCGGATCGCCGCGAAACTCGCGCCGACCGGCGGGTGAGCCTGACCACGAGCCGGCAAAGCGGCTCGCGCTCGGACGACTGGCAGGATGGTGCCGTGAGCGCAGCGAGGCCGCCATCCAGACTGACCGGTCGACGTGCCGCCCAACGCCTGCGAGGTGACGATGTGGCAGACAGCCCCGACTCGTCCGGCGGAGTGCGGCAGTCGCGCGCGAAGTTGGCGAAACCCAACTCGCGGGTCCGCATGTCCAGCGCCCAGCGGCGGGAACAGCTGATCGCGATCGGCCGGCAGCTGTTCGCCGAGCGCGGGTTCGACGCCACATCGATCGAGGAGGTCGCCGCCCGTGCGAAGGTCTCCAAACCGGTGGTGTACGAGCACTTCGGCGGCAAAGAGGGTCTGTACGCGGTGGTGGTGGACCGGGAGGTGCGGGCGCTGCTCGATCGGATCACCACCGCACTGACCGCCGGGCATCCGCGGGAGCTGCTGGAGCAGGCCGCGCTGTCCCTGCTCGGCTACATCGAGGAGGAGGCTGACGGTTTCCGGGTGCTGGTACGCGAGTCGCCGGTGCTCTCCGCGTCCGGGAACTTCAGCAGTGTGCTCAACGACGTCGGGCACCAGGTGGAGCACATTCTGGGCGACGAGTTCAAGGCCCGTGGGTACGACCCGAAGCTCGCCGAGCTCTACTCGCAGGCGCTGGTAGGCATGGTGGCGCTGACCGGCCGGTGGTGGCTGGAAGTCCGCAAGCCGCGCAAGGAGACCGTCGCAGCGCACCTGGTGAACCTGGCCTGGAACGGTCTGTCCCACCTGGAGGCCAAGCCGACGCTGCTGACCCGTCGCAGCCGCTGACCGGGCCCGACCGACGACCCGCCCGCCCGGGTCAGCGCTTGCGGCTGGGCTCCGGCTCGCGCTCGTCGCGTACGTCGAGGTCCCCGGGCTTGCTGACCTTGTCGTACAGGCCGGTGGTCAGGAACAGGAGTCCGAAGAGCAGCGAGACGATGACCGTCGACATGGAGAAGTTCAGCAGGTTGAGGTCGGTGTACATCAGCGCCATCATCCCGAGCCCGGCCCCGAGGAAGATCACTCCGATGGTGAGGCTCAGGTAGTGGCCGATGTTGCCGCCGGTGAACGATCCGACGATGATGATCGCCCCGAACACCACCGACATGAGCGAGAACGCCAGGTTGGTGCGCAGGCCCAGCACCCAGGTGCTCTCGCGGGAGAAGAGCGGATCGCCCCAGGTCTCCAACACGCCGAGAACGCCGAACACGAGGACGTAGAGTCCGACCAGACCGGCGAGGGTGCGGTACAACGGCCGGAGCGGATGATTGACCGGGATGTGCATGACGTCCCCCTTCGCCGCAAACACCTCCCACAGTGTCGCCGGAAACCGGGCCGAATGTCGGCGGAACACCCGGACCGCCGGTGGAAGGTCAGCCGCGGACCATCGGGGGACGTCGGCACGTACTGCTTCAGAGCACGAGGCGGGCCCGCTGCCAGGCCTCCACGTCTTCCTCCGAGCCGACCTTGCCGTACATGCCGGCGGCGAGGAGCAGCAGCCCGAGGACCATGGACACGAAGCAGGTGATCGGGTCGAAGTTCAGGTAGTTGACGTCCGTGGCCTGCAGGGCGAGGCTGCCGAGTCCGAGCGCGATCAGGAACCAGCCGCCCAACCACTTGTTGATCAGCACGTCGATGTTGCGGCCGAGACCGACCCCGGCCAGGACCAGCACCCCGAGCGCCCCGAACAGGACAGCGGACGCGAAGTTGACGCCCTGCCAGAGCACGCGCGTGTCGTCCTGCGCGAAGATGTCGCCCCCGGCGGTCTTCGCCGCCGCGAGACCGCCGAAGATCACCAGGTAGAGGCCGATGAAGCCGGCGAGCGCCCGATAGGTCGGGCGGGCGGGGTGGTTAACGGGGTGGTGCGACATGTCTTAGCCCTCTTCAACGCGGTAACGGTCGTGGGGATTGTCGCCCATCGTGCGATGTGACCTGACACACCCTCGGCCGAGACGCCGCTAGTCCGGCACCTGTTCGGCCAGCACCAGCCACGCCTCCTCGGCCCGCTCCCGCTCCGCCCGTACCGCCTGCAGCCGGCTGTCCAACTCGGCGAGCCGGACGTAGTCGGTCGCGTGCTCGGCAAGCTGTTCGGTCAGCGCCTTTTCCTGTTGGGTGAGTCTGGCGATCTGCCGCTCCAGCCGGGCCAACTCCTTCCTGGCCTGGCGGATCGCGCCGGCCGCGCCGACTCGCCCGCCCGGGCCACCGTCGTCGGCGACCGGGGCCCGCTCGCCCCCGCCCGCGGCCGGCTCCTGCTCACCGACCTGCGCCCGACTCAGGTACTCATCGATGCCCCCGGGCAGATGCACCAGGCGGGCGTCGCCGGGCATGGCGTAGACCGTGTCGCTCACCCGCTCCACGAAGTACCGGTCGTGGCTGGCCACGACGAGGGTGCCGGGCCAGGAGTCGAGCAGGTCCTCCAGGGCGGCGAGGGTATCGGTGTCCAGGTCGTTGGTGG
>DASVCA010000143.1:0-2489 GCA_036381835.1 Micromonosporaceae bacterium | reverse complement strand
CACTCGGCGTCGTCGGATCGGTGGTGGCCCCCGCGATCGCACTGGTGTTCACCGCCGCCACCGGCGTCCTGCTGGTGTGGGACCTGAAACAGCCAAAGCGCTTCCTTTTCATCTTCACCAAACCGAACTTCCGCTCCTGGTTGGTGCTGGGGGCGATCGCGCTTTCCGTCTACTCGGCGATCGCGGCCGCCTGGCTCGTGTTCGGCGCCCTGCGGGAGGCGTCGGCGATCAGCAGCGGCGCGTTCGACACGGCGATGACCGTGCTGTCGGCGATCGCCATCCCCGCCGCCGCCGCGACCGCTGGCTATACCGGGTTCCTGTTTGGGCAAGCCGAGGGACGCGACCTATGGCAGTCCCCGCTGCTGTTCTGGCACTTGCTGGTGCAGGCGGCGATGGTCGGCGGCGGTGCGCTCGTTGTTGCGCTGCCGTTTGTCGACCTGCCGGCAACAGGCGACTCCTACCTGATCCACGTGCTGGTGGTTGCCACCGTTGCGCACCTCGTGGTGGTGCTCCTCGAACTCGGCGGCCGGCACGCAACCCGAGGCGCAGCGGTCGCGGCTCACATGATCACCCGCGGCCGCTACGCACCGCTGTTCTGGACGGCGGGCATCGGGCTCGCCGCGGTAGCGGTCGGCATCGGCGCGTTCTCCTGGCAGGCGACCGCAGCCGACGCGGCCGTTGCCGCAGCCGTGCTCGTACAGGCCGCGATCCTCGCTTATGAGTCCTGCTTCGTGCGGGCCGGCCAAGATGTGCCGCTGTCGTAGGAAAAGTTCTGAAGCACAAGTTCGTGGAGGCTGATCGTGGGCGATGTCGTTATCCCGGCACTGCCGGGCGCGCGGTCGCATGAGGCCCTGCGCAACTTCCCACCCGTCGAGGAGTGGGACGACCACGTCGAGTTCGACGCAAGAGCGCACCCCCGCAAGGTGCCGCACCACTACATGCTCATCCCGACCACGTGCTTCAACTGCGAGAGCGCCTGCGGTCTGCTCGCCTACGTCGACACCGACGACTTGTCCATCCGCAAGTTCGAGGGCAATCCGGCGCACCCCGGCAGCCGCGGGCGCAACTGCGCCAAGGGTCCGGCCACGATCAACCAGGTCAACGATCCCGAGCGGGTGCTGTTTCCGTTGCGCCGCAAAGGCGAGCGCGGCGGCGGCGGGTGGGAGCAGGTCAGCTGGGACGACGCCCTCGATGACATAGCCGGCCGGATCCGCAAGGCCATCCAGGACGGGCGACACAACGAGATCAGCTACCACGTCGGGCGGCCCGGCGAGGACGGCTTCGCCGAGCGGTTCCTGCAGGCCTGGGGTGTCGACGGGCACCACAGCCACACCAACGTCTGCTCTGCCGGCGCTCGACTCGGGCTCAGTTTGTGGGGCGGTTACGACCGGCCAAGCCCGGACTACACCAACGCCAAGGTGATCCTGCTGCTGTCCAGCCATCTGGAGACCGGGCACTACTTCAACCCGCATGCCCAGCGGATCATGGAAGCCCGCCAGTCCGGAGCCCAGCTCGTCGTGGTGGATCCGCGGATGTCGAATACCGCAAGCCACGCCAACCTCTGGCTGGCGCCCTGGCCGGGTAGCGAGGCCGCGATCCTGCTGTCGATCGCCTCCTACCTGCTGCGCACCGGCCAAGTCGCCCGGGACTTCATGCAGCGGTGGTTCAACTGGGACACCTATCTGGAAAACCTCCATCCGGACGAGCCGCGCGACTTCGACACCTTCCTGCGCTGCCTCACCGACGACTACGCCGGTTTCACCTTTGAGTACGCGGCGGCCGAGGCTGCAGTGCCGGTCGAGCGCATCGAGCAACTGGCCCGCCTCGTCGCCGGCTGCGAGGGGAAGTTGGCCGCCCACGTCTGGCGATCCGCCTGTGCCGGCAACGAGGGCGGCTGGCAGGTGGCCCGGGCGTTGTGGTTCCTGGTGGCCCTGACCGGCAGCGTCGGCACCGTCGGGGGCACCAGCCCGAACGGTTGGGACAAGTTCATCCCCGCCGGGCCGAACCCGCCGGAGGCGCACGCCAGTTGGAACGAACTGTCCTGGCCGCGGGAGTATCCGTTGGCAACCAACGAAATGTCCATCCTGCTGCCGTACTTCCTGGCCGAGGGGCGTGGTCGGCTCGACGTGTACTTCAGCCGGGTGGTCAATCCGATCTGGACTTTTCCGGACGGCTTTTCCTGGATCGAGGCGCTGCGCGACCCGGAGCAGATCGGGCTCCACGTGGCGCTGACCCCCACCTGGTCGGAGACGGCGGAATTCGCCGACTACGTGCTGCCGATGGGCCATGGCCCCGAGCGGCATGACACCCATTCCTACGAGACACACGCCGCCAAGTGGCTCGCCTTCCGCCAGCCGGTACGCCGGGTGGCGATGGAAAAACTCGGCAAGCCGGTCGATGACACCCGCGACGCCAACCCCGGCCAGGTGTGGGAAGAGAACGAGTTCTGGTTTGAGCTTTCCTGGCGGATCGACCCGGACGGCAAACTC
>DASVCA010000142.1:0-9550 GCA_036381835.1 Micromonosporaceae bacterium | reverse complement strand
TTCCAGCGAGTGCTCGGCCGCACCTTGTCGGTGCGGGAGGCGGGGCGCCGCCCCGGTGACACCCCCGGTGTCTACACCCGGACCGAGCGGGCCCGGCGGCTGCTCGACTGGAAAGCGGAGTTGACGATCGAGGAGGGCATTCGCCACGCACTGCAGTGGGCCGACATCCGCGACAGGATCCTCACCGAGCCGGCCGCACCGGCTGGTCCGATG
This sequence comes from Micromonosporaceae bacterium, assembly GCA_036381835.1. Classification (GTDB taxonomy): domain Bacteria; phylum Actinomycetota; class Actinomycetes; order Mycobacteriales; family Micromonosporaceae; genus DASULK01. Next base: position 9,337 of record DASVCA010000142.1, on the reverse strand, counting down.
CCGCGTTGAGGGCGTCCGCCAGGCCCGCCGAGATCAGCTCGATCTGCCAGTTGCGCGCGCCGTAACCGCGCAGCGCCACGGCCACGGTCTCAGCCGTCACCTCCTCCGGCGGTGACCATGCCAGGCGGCGAATCGAGTCCGGTGCGATCAGGTTCTCCGGTGGTAGCCGGTGATCGCTTGCGATCCGGGTCACGACCTGCCGGCAGCCTGCCAGCCGGGTGGCGGCCAGCGGATCCCGCTCGGCCCAACGGTGCGGCGGTGGCGGCCCTTCGGCGGGAGGCATCACCGGCAGTTCGTCATCCGGCAGATTCCGGGCCTCCTCCAGCGCAGTCAGCCAGGTACGCGCAAGCCGCCGTACGGCGCGGCCACCGAAGCCCGGCAAGGTGAGCAGCGTGCGCTCGTCCTTGGGGTCCAGCTGGGCAGCCGCGATGATCGCGGCATCCGGCAGTACCCGCCCAGGCGCCACGTCACGGCGGGCGGCGATCGCGTCCCGGGCGTACCACAGCGCCCGGACCCGGGCCTGGGCCCGCGCCCCCCGGACGCGGTGAATGCCCGAGGTACGACGCCACGGGTCCGGGCGGCTGCGCGGTGGCTGCGCCGCCCAAGCCACCAGCGCCGCGAACTCCTCCTCCGCCCACCGCTGTTTGCCCTGCCGGGCCAGCTCGGCGGCGAGTGCGTCCCGGAGATCGACGAGCAGCTCCACATCCAGCGCCGCGTAGGTCAGCCACGACTGCGGTAGCGGTCGCGTCGACCAGTCGGCGGCCGAATGATGCTTCTCCAGGGAGAAGCCGAGCAACTGCTCGGTCAGCGCGGCCAGACCCACCCGCTCGAACCCGGCCAACCGGGCGGCCAGCTCGGTGTCGAAGACCCGTTGCGGATACAAACCGAGTTCGGCCAGGCAGGGCAGATCCTGGCTCGCCGCATGCAGCACCCACTCCGCGGGGGAGATGGCGGCGCCCAGCATCGTCAGGTCCCCGAGGGGCAGCGGATCGAGCAGCACGGTTCCCGCCCCGGCGCGACGCAGCTGGACCAGGTAGGCCCGTTGGCTGTACCGGTAGCCCGAGGCGCGTTCAGCGTCGATCGCCACCGGACCGGTGCCGGCGGCGAGGCGGGCTATGGCGGCTTCGAGTTCGGCTCGGGTCTGGACCGGGACCGGTGTTCCCTCCCGCGGCGCGGTGAGCAGCACCGGCCCGCTGGACGTCGGCTGGCGCAGTTCGTCGGTCACCTGTCAACCGTAGTAGGTGCCCCGCAGATCCCCTGTGCCGCGGCGCGCCGCTCCGGCAGCGCGGTGACGCCCGGCGGCGGCAGACCCGCAGCCGACGCCAGTAGGGCGCACCACGCCAGCAGATGCGGCCGCAGGTCGTAGCCCCGGGGGGTCCACGAGGCCCGGATCTCGATGTCGCCGCTGGCGGGCGGCCCCGCCAGGTCCCCGAAGCGGGTCGACGTCGTCTGCGTGACGGTGCCGCCGATCGCTACGTAGCTCGCCTCCTCGGTGTCCAGCGCATCGGTCAACCAGCTCCACCCGACTGCCGGCAACAGCGGATCGGCCGCCAACTCGGTCTCCAGATCGGCGGTGACGTAGGTGACCAGGCGTAGATCGCCCTGCCACGCCTCGTGCCCGGCCGGGTCGTAGAGCAGGACCAGCCGACCGACGGCCACCTCGGTACCGTCCCGCGCCACGGTGGCACCCCGCGCGAACGCGTACGGCGCCAACCGCTGCGGCGGCTTGACGTCCTCCAGACGGATCTCCTCACGCGGGGCGGCCGTGCGCAGCCCGGAGACCGCGCGAGCGAACGCATCGGGGAGCACGGTCGGAGGAGCCATGGGGGCAGCCTATGCGCCGAGATGCCCGGGATGCGGGATCGCCGTCGGCGCGTCGCCGCCCGATCCGGTGCGCTCGGGACCTTCGGTCCGCGGCTGCGGACGGCCATGGCACGATGGCGCCGATGAGTACCGCCACGACCCGGGCGCAACACGCCGACGACCTCGCCCAGTCGCCCTTCGTTCGCGCATGCCGCCGACAGCCGGTGCCGTACACGCCGGTCTGGTTCATGCGCCAGGCCGGGCGTTCCCTGCCCGAGTACCGCGAGGTGCGGGCCGGGTTGCCGATGCTGGAATCGTGCCGCCGGCCGGAACTGGTCTGCGAGATCACGTTGCAACCGGTACGTCGGCACGGGGTGGACGCGGCCATCCTCTTCAGCGACATCGTGGTGCCGGTCGCGGCGGCCGGGGTGGACCTGGACATCGTGCCCGGGACCGGGCCGGTCGTGGCCGAGCCGATCCGCAGCGCAGCCGATGTGAGGCGGCTCGGGTCGATCGGTGCGGCGGACGTGTCGTACGTGGCCGAGGCGGTGCGGCTGCTCGTCGCCGAACTGGGGGATACGCCGCTGATCGGGTTCGCCGGTGCGCCGTTCACGTTGGCCAGCTACCTCATCGAAGGCGGGCCGTCGCGCAGTCACGCGAAGACCAAGGCGCTCATGCACGGCGATCCGGCGCTCTGGCACGAGCTCTGCGGGCGGCTCGCCGAGATCACCCGGACGTTCCTGCGGGTTCAGATCGAGGCCGGGGCCCGCGCGGTGCAGCTGTTCGACTCGTGGGCCGGGGCGCTCTCCGAGGCCGACTACCGCCGCTATGTGCTACCGCACTCCGCCGCGGTGCTCACCGGCCTCGCCGACAGCGGCGTGCCGCGGATCCACTTCGGGGTCGGCACGGCCGAACTGCTCAACGCGATGGGTGAGGCCGGCGCGGATGTGGTCGGGGTGGACTGGCGTACCCCTCTGAACGTGGCCACCGAGCGGATCGGGCCGGACAAGGCGGTGCAGGGCAATCTCGACCCGGCGATCCTGCTCGCCCCCTGGCCGGTGGTCGAGGCGGAGGTCCGCCGGGTGCTCGCCGAGGGGCGGGCGGCGCCGGGACACGTCTTCAACCTGGGCCACGGGGTGCTGCCGGAGACCGACCCGGGCGTGTTGACCCGCGTGGTGGAGCTCGTCCACACCGCATCACTGACTGCTTGATCACACAGCGTCCGGTCCGGTGGCCGATCGCGCGAGCGACCTGACAGGCTGATAGTCGTGCGAGACTTCCGCGTCGCCGTCGTCGGCGGTGGGATCGCCGGGATCGCGGCCGCGTTGCGGCTGCGCGACCGCGCGCCCGCTGGGACTCAGATCACCGTGTTCGAGCAGTCCGGCGCGTTGGGCGGCAAGCTGCGCACCGGCGAGCTCGCCGGATCGCGGGTCGAGTTGGGGGCCGAGGCGTTCCTGGTCCGCGATCCGACGGGTGGTGAGTCCGCGGCGGTCGCGCTGGCCCGTCGGGTCGGCCTGGCCGACGCGCTCGTCCATCCCGCCTCGGTGCCCGCAGCCCTGGTGATCGGCGGGCGGTTGCGTGCGATACCCCCGGGCACGCTGATGGGCGTACCGGCCGATCCGGAAGGTCTGGCGGAGATCGCGCGCCTGCAGCCGGAGCGAGACCGCGACGGCGGACGTCCACTGCTTCGCCCCGACGAGGACGTCGCAGTCGGCGAACTCGTGCGCAGCCGACTCGGCGACGAGGTCGTCGATCGATTGGTCGACCCGATGCTCGGCGGCGTGTACGCCGGTCGGGCCGACCTGCTGTCGCTGGCGGCGACGATGCCCGGGCTGGCCCGCACGGCCCGCGTCGAGCACACCCTCACCGGCGCGGTCCGTGCCGCGTTAGCGGCTGCCCCGCGACCGTCCGGTGGCCCGATCTTCACGACCGTCGCCGGTGGACTGGACCGCCTGGTCACGGCCGCCGCGCAGGCCAGCGGCGCCCGGGTGCGGCTGAACGCGACGGTGCGGGAGCTGACCCGCACGGCCGACGGGTGGCGGTTGGCCGTCGGGCCGACCCGGGATCCGGAGGTGGTGACCGCCGACGCCGTGGTGTTGGCGGTGCCCGCGCGCCCGGCTGCCCGGCTGCTCGCCGGGGTCGACCCGGCGGTGGCCGAACACGTCGGCGCACTCGACTACGCCAGCATCGCCTTGATCACCCTGGCGTTGCCGGCGGCGCGGCTGCCGCAGCTGTCCGGGTTCCTGGTGCCCGCGGTCGAGGGCGGGCTCATCAAGGCGGCGACCTTCTTCACCCGGAAGTGGCCGCATCTGGGACGTCCCGACGACGTGTCGCTGGTGCGGGTCTCGATCGGGCGCCACGGCGAGGAGCAACTGCTGCAGCGCGGCGACGACGAACTGGTCCACACGGTGCGCGGGGAGCTGTCGGCACTGCTCGGGCCGCTGCCGGCTCCACTAGCCGCCCACGTGCAGCGGTGGGGCGGGGCGCTGCCGCAGTACGCCCCGGGCCACCCGGACCGGGTGGCGGCGGCGCGGACGGCGTTGCGTTCGGCGTGTCCGACGCTGGCGCTCGCCGGTGCGGGGTACGACGGCGTCGGCATTCCGGTGTGCATCCGCTCCGGAGAACGGGCGGCCGAGGACGTGCTGGCCGCTCTGGCAGGATTGCGGGAAGAGATGGGAAGTGAGGCACGGCCATGAGCCAGACCAACGCCGCGCGGCTACGCGAGCTGAACGAGACGATCCGTTACACGATGTGGTCGGTCTTCCGCTCCGCCGGCCCGCTGCCCGCCTTGCGTGACCCGGTCGTGGCCGAGGTCGAAGCGCTCCTCGACGAGCTGGCCACCAAGGATGTGGTGGTGCGGGGCATGTACGACGTGGCCGGGCTGCGGGCCGACGCGGACCTGATGATCTGGTGGCACGCCCCGTCCAGCGACGATCTGCAGGACGCGTACGCGCGACTGCGCCGTACCGAGCTGGGGCGTCGGTTGAGCCCGGTCTGGTCGCAGTTGGCGCTGCACCGGCCGGCGGAGTTCAACAAGAGTCACATTCCGGCGTTCCTCGCCGGCGAGCCGCCCCGGGCGTACGTGTGCGTCTACCCGTTCGTGCGCTCCTACGAGTGGTACCTGCTGCCGGAGGCCGAGCGGCGGGAGATGCTCGCCGAGCATGGGCGGATGGCCCGCGACTTCCCGGACGTCCGGGCGAACACCGTGGCGTCGTTCGCGCTCGGCGACTACGAGTGGATGCTGGCCTTCGAGGCCGACGAGCTGCACCGCATCGTCGATCTGATGCGTCACCTGCGCGGCTCGCAGGCGCGCCGCCATGTTCGCGAAGAGGTGCCGTTCTTCACCGGTCGTCGTCGTCCGGTGGCGGAGCTGGTGGCCGCCCTGCCGTAGGGGTCGGCGGCGACTATCAGGGATCGCGGCGCATCGGCATGTGGGGGATGCCGTCCTCGAGGAAGAGCGGTCCCGTCGCGACGAAGCCGAACCCGGCGTAGAAGTCGACCAGATGGGACTGGGCGTCCAGGACGCAGGGCTGCGGTCCCACGATCGCCAACGCCTCGGACATCAGTCGGCGGGCGTGGCCGGCACCCCGGTGGCCGGGTCCGACCACCACCCGTCCGATCCGTCGAGCCGACCCGTCGTCCAACAGGCGCAGGTACGCCACCGGCGTCCCGTCCCGGTCCAGCCACAGGTGCAGGGTGCCCGGCTCGGTGTCCCGCCCGTCGAGTTCCGGGTACGGGCACTTCTGCTCGACCACGAACACGTCGACGCGCAGCCGGAGCAGGTCGTAGAGGGTGCGAGCGTCGAGGTCGAGGAAGCGGGCGACGTGCAACTCGGCGGGCATGCCGCGATGGTAGGCCCTCGCCGGGCCCGGCGAGGGCGCGTACCGTCAGCCGGGATGGGCGCCGACCGTGTCGCGGATCTTCGACCCCTGCTCGACGTCCACCGAGCGCGCGCAGTGCGCGGAGCAGAAGAACCGCCCGGACACCTCCACGCCGTGCCCGACGATCCGGACCTGGCAGTGTTCGCAGACCGGCGCCAGCCGCTGGATCGCGCATTCGAACGAGTCGAACGTGTGGGTATCGCTCACGGTCCGCACCTCGAACGCCAACCAGTAGTCGTTGCCGCAGACCTCGCAGATCGCCATGATGAACCTCCTGCGTCGGGTTGTCTGCGGAAAGCGTGCGCCAAGGAACGACCAGATGTGGGCGAAACCCACAATTTCCCCCCATCAGGGATGGGTTCGGCGCGCACGGCCGGAGGGACTAGGGCATGGTCCGGCCGCAAGCGGGCTCCAGGTGCAGCGCGACCGAGTTGATGCAGTACCGGGTGTCCTTCGGCGTGTAGCCCTCTCCCTCGAAGACGTGCCCGAGATGGGAGTCGCAGGTCGCGCAGCGCACCTCGGTGCGGACCATACCGTGCGAGCGGTCCTCCAGGAGGCGGACCGCCCCGGGCAGTGCCTCGTCGAAACTGGGCCAGCCGCAGTCGGACTCGAACTTGGCGTCGCTGGAGAACAGTTGGGTGCCGCAGCCCTTGCAGTGGTAGGCGCCCGGGGTCGTGGTGTGCACGTAGGCACCGGTGAAGGGAGCCTCGGTGCCGGACTGGCGCATCACCCGGAACTCCTCCGGGGACAGGCGGGCCCGCCATTCGTCTTCCGTGCTCGGCAGGGTCTTCTTCTCAACGGCCATGCCCCCACGGTAGGGCGCACCGGGGGATCCGCGGCGGCAACCCGCGTGGATTCCGGGCCATCCGGACCTATTGCCCAGCGCGGTTTCCGGCCATCCGGGCGGAAATGGCATATCGTCGGGTGATGGCCGCCACTGGGAACACCGCCGGAGCGACGGGCGGTGCGCCTGGCACCCGCACCGGGAAAGCGCCGGCCATCGAGGTCGAGGTGTCCGGGCGCCTCGTCCGGCTGACCAGCCCCGACCGGGTGTGCTTCCCGCAACGCGGCTTCACGAAACGAGACGTGTTCGAGTACTACCTGGCGGTCGGGAACGGGATCATGCGGGCACTGCGGAACCGGCCCACAACGCTGCAGCGGTTCCCGGACGGTGTCGAAGGGGAGATGTTCTTCCAGAAGCGGGTGCCCGCCCGAGGCGTACCGCCGTGGATCAACACCGCCCGGATCGCGTTTCCCAGCGGCCGTACCGCTGACGAGCTGTGCCCGGTAGACCTCGCGCACGTCGCGTGGGCGGCCCAGATGGGCACGGTCGTCTTCCACCCGTGGCCGGTGCGGGCGACCGACGTCGATCGCCCCGACGAGCTGCGGATCGACCTCGACCCCCAGCCCGGCACCGACTTCGCCGCCGCGGTGGCGGCGGCGGGCGAGGTCCGCACCGTGCTCGACGACCTCGGCGCGACCGGCTTTCCGAAGACCTCCGGCGGCCGAGGCGTGCACATCTACCTGCGCATCCGGCCGCGGTGGACGTTCACCGAGGTACGTCGCGCGGTGATCGCGCTGGCCCGCGAGGTCGAGCGACGCCGCCCGGACCTGGTCACCACCGCGTGGTGGAAGGAGCAGCGTGGGCCGAAGGTGTTCCTCGATTACAACCAGACGGCTCGGGATCGAACCATCGCGTGCGCCTACTCGCTGCGAGCCGATGCCCGTGCCACCGTCTCCACACCGGTCACCTGGGACGAGCTGCCCGAAGTGGACCCGGGCGACTTCGATCTGCGGACCGTGCCCGCCCGGTTGGCCGCCTCCGGCGACCCGCATTCCGGTATCGACGACGACCCGTGGGACATCACCCCGCTCCTGGAGTGGGCCGAGCGGGACGAGCGGGCAGGGGCGGGTGATCTGCCGTACCCGCCGGATCATCCGAAGATGCCCGGCGAACCCAAGCGGGTTCAGCCGTCTCGGGACCGGGACCGCGGCGGCGGGAGCGTGCGCGCCGACTGAACCGGGACGTGGCGGCACGATCATCCGGAGGTCGCGGACCCGCCCGCGTTGGACTTCGCCGGACCCACCGCATAGGTCAGGTACGCGAACTGGCCCACCTGCTCGACGGCCGACAGGGTGAGTCGCGCCGATCCGATCCGTCGCGGTAGCAGCGGCGCTCCGGCGCCGAGGGTGACGGGTGCCACGCCGAGGACGATCTCGTCCAGCAGGCCATGGTCGGCGAACGAGCCGACCAGCTCCCCGCCGCCGACCAGCCAGATGTTCTTGCCTTGCGCTGCCGCGGTCATCGCAGCATGCACGGGGCGGACATCGCCGCTGACGAAGGTGATATCGGCGTCGGGGATCGCCGGCAGCGTCCGGTGCGTGAAGACCCAGGCCGGGGTGTCGCCGTAGAACTCGGTCCACTTCTGTGGCTGATCGAGGAGGTTCTCGTGTGCCAGCACCCATTCGTAGGTGGTGGCCCCCATGGCGAACGCGCCGATGCCGGCGAAGAACGGCCCGAACCGGTCGTCGTCGCCATTGGAGTCCACATCGAACAGCCAGTCGAGTGAGTTTTGCCGGTCAGCGATGAAACCGTCGATGCTGGTCGCGGTGTAGTAGATCGTCTTGGTCACCGGCCGAGCATGCCATCGGGCACCGACACAATCCGCGAGCGTATCGGCAGCTGTGGGCGGATCACTGTTGCTGTTCGGTCGCCTGGTTCGCCAGGTTCAGTTGCCAGGAGACACCGAAGCGATCGTTCACCCAGCCGAACTTCGCGCTGAACCCGTAGGTGCCGAGCGGCATCAATGCCTTGCCTCCGGCTACCAGCGCGGCGTACAGGTCATCGATTTCCTTCTCCGTCTCGCAGTCTACGTAAAGCGACATCGACGGGGTGAACGTGAAGTCGTGCTTCACGTAGCTGTCGATACACATGAAGCGCTGGCCGGCCAGTGTGAAGGTCGCATGCCGGACGGTGCCCTCGGCCCCGGGTCCGTCGGCACCGTAGCGGGAGATGGCGACGATCTCGGCATCCTTGAAGAGCGACAGGTAGAAAGCCATCGCTTCCTCCGCCTGGCCCTCGAACATCAAGAATGTGGTGATCTTCTGCGGCTCGCCGATCATCTGGAGGCCTCCTTGCCCGTGGCTTCTTATTCGTGGTCTCCACGTCGAGCGCGTACGCGGCCAGCCGGTGCTCGGCGACGCCGTGGATGCGTTTGATGCCCCACGGTAGCGCACATGCGACGTTGACCGCGATATCCTCGCCGATGTCTGGTTCATGCCGGTCTGGGATTCTCGACGAGGGATGGGCGCGCGTAATGCCCGATTCCTCCCTGTCGTGGCTCGATGATGGGTTCGGCGGACGTCGGCTCGGCTGGCCCGTCGGAATGCGGGGCGGGTGGGGGGCGTTGTATCAGGTCGATGCCCCGCCGGTGAGTGCGGCTCGTGGGGGTTCGGGTTCTGTTTCTTTCCCCGGCTGATCGATTCTTTTCTCTGTTTCTTTTTGTGCTTGTTTTTCGTGGAAGGGACCATCATGACTGTTTTCGGTCGGTGGCTCCGGGCCATCGGTGAGACTTCTGCTGTTCGTAACGCGGCGTTGGGTGTGGGTGCTCTGGCGTTGGCCGGTGGTGCGCTGGCGGGTCCGGCGGCCTCGG
>DASVCA010000141.1:0-2301 GCA_036381835.1 Micromonosporaceae bacterium | reverse complement strand
GCCCACACCATGCCGGGTACCCCACAGCGGCGAGTGCAGCAGCGGGGCGGCGTCGAGCAGACCACCGTTGTCGGTGGCGGCTTCGTCGGTGGCGAGCTGGTGGAGGCGCTGCCGCGCCGCCTGGAGGGACCAGGCGGCGGCGAGGGCATGCAGGTGGTGCGGGGTCACGAGACTCCTCAGGCGTGGGCGAGCAGTTGGGTGTAGGCGTGGGCGGCCTGCTGCGGGACGACCCCGTTGCCGAGGCACTTGAGTGCCGGGCCGCGTCCGAGGTGGTCGGTGACCCAGCCGGCGGGCAGACCCATCAGCCACTCGACGAACGGCGGCGCCAGTCGGGGCTGGCCGTTCTTGCCGGGCTCGGTCGGGCTCGGGGCGGGACGACCGGTGATGGCCTCCCAGCGGTCGATCGCGGGCGCGTAGTTGCCCCACTGGTCGGGGATCTTCCGGCTGGTGTCCCGCAGACCGAATCCGGCGGAGCTGGCGCGGTCGCTGCCGCCGTCGGCAGCCATCGGCGTCGGCAGGAGCTGAACAGCGCCGGGCAGCAGAAGGTCACCTCGGCCGTTCCGGTGGTTGCCGTGTGAGTTCTGACCGGTCGGCGTCGGCAGCAGGGCACCCAGAAGGGTGGGGTTCCCCCGAGCATGGGTCAGCCGAGTCGCGCCGCCCTTGGCGTCGGTGGCGTTGGGGGTCGGCAGGAGAGCCCCCGTCAGGCAGGTATCGTCGCCGCGCTGGTTGTGCCCCTTGTGATCCCGGGAGGTCGGCGTCGGCAGGAGCTGATGCACGGCCACCGACGACAGATCGGGGCTCGCGCCACCGCTGCGCCCCATTGCGCGACCAGGCAGGTGTCGCCGGGCGGCCTCCTCCGGCGTCCGGTCGCGCTCAGATGCGGTCGGTGTCGGCAGGAGCTGAGTCAGCAGCACCTCGGACAGCGGCGGCCGGAATCCCTCCGACGCGCGCCGGCCGGGCGTGCCTGTGTCGGACGCCCTCGGGGTCGGCAGCAGGCTCACGCCGTCACCGGCAACTCCACCGACTCCCACTCGCCCGGCGAGCATTCCGGCATCGGGCGGGCAGTCGGCCGGCCAGGCGGCGATGAAGACACGCTCACGGCGGTGCGGGGCGCCGACGTCCGACGCTCGGAAGCAGCCCCACTCCGCATCGAACCCCGCCGCGGCCAGGTCTCCGAGTACTCGTCCGAAGCCCAGGGAAAGGTGCCCTGCGACGTTCTCCAGCAGCACGAGTCGGGGTCGTAGTACGCGAATGGCGCGGATGACGTCATCCCAGATCCACCTTTCGTCGCTGAGGCCGGCGCGGCGGCCGGCGAGGGACAGGGGCTGGCAGGGGTAGCCGGCGGTGTACACGTCGACCGGCTCGACGCGGGTCCAATCGACGGCGGTGAGGTCGCCCAGGTTGGGCACGCCGGGCCAGTGGTGGGCGAGCACCCGGGAGGCGTGGGGGTCGATCTCGGCGTGCCAGGTGTGCTCCAGTGGGCCCAGGACGGCTTCGGCGGCGAGGTCGAGCCCGCCGTAGCCGGTGCACACGGAGCCGAGGCGCAGGGTCACCGGGGCCTCCGGCGGGCCGGATCGACGGGCGCCTGCTCTGCCTTGGCGGTGCCGCGCAGCTCGGCCAGGGCGCGGCGGCGTGCCGTATCCAGGTGTGCGGCGGCCTTCTCGGGCGGCATCCACCGCATCCCGCCGTTGCCGACGCGCACGGCGCCGTCGAGGGTGAGGGTGACGTGGTCGGGGGTGTGCTCCACCGGTCAGCCCTCCCGTCCGGTCGGGTCGGTCAGCCGCATCTCCAAGACCGGCCCGTACTCGGTGCGCAGCTCGGCCAGGTCACGGGCGTAGCCGCCGTTGGTGCCGAACCAGCCATCGAGCCCGAGCCGCTCGGCGAAAATCGCGCCGCCGGGGGTGACGTAGACGACCTGCCCATCCTGCGCGCGGCCGTCCCCGGAACCGGAGTCAGCGGCCAGGGCTGCCGCCGCCATCACCTCGTAGCATCCGCGCCACATCTGGCGGGCCAGGTCGGGATCCTCGGACTCCAGGGCGGCCTGCATGGCGTCGGCGACGGTGACGACGCGGGCGACGTGGTCGACCAGCTTGGTCGACGGCTCCTGCGCGTGACGCGTGGAACCGGGGGCGGCTGCTGCCGCGTCTTGGATGCGCTGCTGGCACATCAGGACACGCGCCCCGGACCGTGATGCCGCCGTACGCGCGGCCTGCTCGTCGGGGGACCGGTAGACGGTGGTCTGGTCGGTGGACAGCCAGCCCCACTCGGTGTAGCCATCGGTGGGCTCCTCGGTGGTGGTGT
>DASVCA010000140.1:0-2602 GCA_036381835.1 Micromonosporaceae bacterium | reverse complement strand
GCGCGTGGGAGGGCATGGCGCATCTCCCGGGTGAAATTGGACCGCAGCGGGTGAGTGCCACGGTTGGTAGTGAACAGGAACGCCTCGCGGTCGGCCGGGTCGTCGACGTAGCGGGTGATGTGCTCGGCCAGTACCTCGGCGACCGGGGTCGGCATCGGGACCGTGCGCCAGTCGTCGGTCTTCGACCCTCTTTCGGTGAACGTGGTGGAGTTGATCTGGTTGACGACCAGCCGGCCGAACGTGGCCTCCCGGCGAAGCAGGTCCAGGTCGCAGATTCGCAGGCCGATCGCCTCGTTCCACCGCGGCCCGAGCCAGCAGCCCATGAACACCAGCGCCGCGTACCGGGCGTTGGTGCGGAGGGTGGCGTACTTCTCTCCTGGTTCGGCGATGGCGGCGACTAGCTGGTCGACTTCGACGGCGGTGAGCACGTCGTCGAAGGTCTTCTGAATCTGGGGCTTCTTCGGCAGCCGGATGTCGATGCACGGGTCGGTGATGATCCGGTCCTTGGCTGCCCGGCGCAACGGCCCGCGGAGCAGCCCGTAACAGTCGCGGACGCTCCACGGGCCCATCTTGGTGGCCAGCACGGCGATCCAGTCGTCGATGTCGGACGGGCGGATGTCGCTGATCCGCCACGGCCCCCAGTGCGGCAGCACGTGCCGGGCGGCCCGGCCGTCGTCGGTGTGTCGGCGGGAGACCGAGATCTGCCGGGCGGCGGCCCAGGCCTCGTAGACCTCGGCGAAGGTGACCCGCTTCTCCTCCGGCGCCACCCACTCGCCGCGGCGGAGCTGGCTGGTGATCTGGCCGAGGCGCTCCACCACCTTCGCCGGCGGCTTCGCCGTCTTCTTGCCCGGGAACCGTTCGACCCGCTGCCGCCCCGACGGGTCGCGGTAGCGGACCTCCCACGCGCTCGCGCGGTAGCCGATACTTGCCATCGCCTGTGACCTCCGTGATCTTGCCAACGGTTTGCCAACAGACGAGACCAGTTGCCCCTTGTCCAGAACCTTGTCCGCGACCTTGTCCAACCGACGACTTCGCCGCGGGCAAGGTGCAAAACCGCAGGTCAGCGCCTCGTCCGCCCTCACGGACGGGTCTGCGAGGCGCCTACACCTTGTCCGGAACCTTGTCCCCCAGTGGCGCTCCGGAGGCAGGGGCGCAGGTTCGAATCCTGCCGGGGGCACTTTTGCGATGTCTCGGGACACCGTTCACAGGTGTCCGGGGACATCGTTCACGTTTTGGGCTGTGGTTGGTAGTCCCGGTTGGGGTCCAGGATCAGTTCACGGATGAGTTCGCCGTCTTGGGTGAGCACGCGGACGTCGAGGTCGTGGGCGAGGACGAGGACGCGGGTGCCGGCGTAGCGGCGGCCGACGCCGCCGATGTGGTGCAGCCGGCTGTTGTGCCTGAGCGTGAACACGCCGGAGGAGTCGATGCGGTCGTGGCGGGTGCGCCAGTGGCCGGTGTCGGCTTGCCGGTCGGGACCGCTTTCGGTCGCGCGGCGTAGGCGCTGGCCGGTGTGCGCCGGCCGAGCGCGCGGTGCGGCCGGACGTGGTTGTAGTAAGCGCTGGAAGGTGTCGAGCTGTCGTTGCAGCTGGCGCAAGGTCGTGGCTCGCGGCTGGCGTTCCAGCCACTTCTTCTGGGTCTGGTGGAACCGTTCGACCTTGCCGCAGGTCTGCGGGTGGTAGGGGCGGGAGTGGTCGAACCGGATCCCGAGGAACGCGAGGGTGACCTCGAGCGCGACGCGGCCCCGCCGGCGCGGTGCGCCGGTGAACACGGCGGCGTTGTCGGACAGCAGCGACGCCGGATTGCCATAGGTGTCAGCGGCTTTGCGGAACCGGCGGTCCACGTCGGGACCTTTGAACGTGCGCTGGGCATGACTGTCCACGCAGAGCCGGGAGTGGTCATCGATGACGTTGAGGATCTCCACCGATGTGCCGTCAGCGAGGGTCCAATGGGTGATGTCGAGCTGCCAGCGTTCGTTCGGCTGCTCAGCCTGGAAGCGGAGGTAGCTGCTCTTCGGCCGTTTGTGCGGCTGCGGGGTGACGAAGCCGCGGGCGGTGAGGATCCGCCAGATCGTCGAGACCGCCGGAGAGCGCCCGTGCCGCTGCTCGAGGTGGTAGGCGATCGTCGCCGCACCCGCCTCATGCCCCCCGCGGTCGAGCTCCTTGCGGATCGCGACGATCTCGTCCTCGACGTCGATCGCGGTGCGCTGTGGGCTGCACAGCGGGCGTCGTGACCGCGCAACGAGCCCAGCCTCACCGTCGGCGAGGTACCGCTGGACCAGGGAGATCATCCAGCGGCGGGACACGCCGTACTGCCGACCTCGCTTTTGCTGCGACCCTCGACCAGCACCGCCGTGACGACCAGCTGCGCCATCCCCATCGCTCACCCCTCGGTTCAGGGTGTGAACGATGTCCCGAGACAGGCGTGAACGATGTCCTGCACTCAGACACTGCCGGGGGCACTTTGTGATGTCTCGGGACATCGGAATGGGCCGGACCTGCGTGTTGCAGGTTCGGCTCACTTTTTTGGGGGCCTCGGGGGGTGTCCCGTGGGCTGGTAGTCCTTGCGGGGATCGATGATCAGGTCGCGCAGGATCTCGCCGGTG
>DASVCA010000139.1:0-3737 GCA_036381835.1 Micromonosporaceae bacterium | reverse complement strand
GGCGTAGCGGCCGGCGATCGAAGCGACCTGGGCGAGCCGCGGCACGGCATCGACGGCACGTACGCCGAGTACCGCGGCGACGGCGAGCGCGGTGGCCGCGTTGCCGAGGTTCACCCGACCGGGCAGCTGCAGGGTGACCTTGTGCCAGGATCCGGCGGGATCGACCACCCCGTCGTCCTCCACCACCCACTGGGGCTCGGGGCGGCGCAGCCGGCATCCCGTGCACCGCCACTGCTGCCCGGCGCGTTCGATGGACGCACCGCAGTCAGGGCACACCCAGGAGTCATCATGCCAACGCTGCCCGGCGCTGAACCAGGTCGTCGCCGGCGACTGGCTCGCGGCGAAGACGACCATCGGGTCGTCGGCGTTCGCGACGACGTGGATCTCGGGGTGTTTGGCCAGCGTGTCGCGCCACAGCTGGGCCAGCATGGCGACCTCTTTGGCCCGGTCCAGCTGGTCCCGGGAGAGGTTGAGCAGGGCGACCACCCGTGGCCGGGTCGCCTCGATCACCTGTGCCAGGTAGTGCTCGTCCACCTCCAGCACCGCGTACGGCGTGGCACCCGCCCGGGCCAGCGCGGAGGTGTGGCCGGTGGGCATGTTGGCACCGAACGAGTTCGTGGCGACCCGGCCGAGCACGCCGACCGCAGCCGCGGTCAACCGGGTGGTGGTGGTCTTGCCGTTGGTGCCCGAGATGAGGGCGATGGTCCGTCCGGCGGCCAGATGCGCGAGCAGATCCCGGTCGATCTTGAGGCCGAGCCAGCCCCCGATCACCGAACCGTCACCCCGGCCGGCGGCGCGGGACAGCGCCGCGGCCGTCCGCGACACCGAGGTCGCCACTCTAGCCCGTAAGGGCATCTTCCCGTCCGTCACGCGAGCGAGGTTACCCGAGCCCGTCCGCACCGCTTTGCCCCATGCGTGACCCGTGCCGGGTCCGCGGGCCCGTCCTGGTACGGGTCCGCGCGCGCCGACCCGTCCTGTCGGATAGCCGTCGTACCATCTGCCCTCCACTTGCCTCCACCATGGTTGACGTGCGGTTTCCTGCCGGGAATGGGTGTGAACCGGGCGTGTTTTTCCGTTGCGGGTGGGGGGAAGTGGAGTAGAGTGGGGCGCGTTGGTGGGCGGGAGAGCCCACCGGCCCGGGGGGTCAGCGGCGCCGCGAACGCCGCTGAAGGGCAAAGGGGGTGGGGTCGTGTTCCTTGGCACCCACACTCCGCGTCTTGACGACAAGGGTCGGCTGATTCTCCCGGCGAAGTTCCGCGACGAGCTGGCGGGAGGTGTCGTGATCACGAAAGGGCAGGAGCGCTGCCTCTACGTCTTCCCGGTCACCGAGTTCCAGCGAATCGCCGACCAACTGCGTGCCCAGCCGATGACGCATAAGGCCGCACGGGCATACAGCCGGGTGTTCTTCGCCAGCGCCCATGACGAGGTGCCCGACAAGCAGGGCAGAGTGACCATCCCGGGCCACCTGCGGCAGTACGCGGGGCTCGACCGCGACCTGGTCGTGATCGGAGCCAGCACCCGGGTGGAGATCTGGGACAAGCAGTCCTGGGAGACCTATCTCGCGGAAAGCGAGGAGGAGTTCGCAGACATCGAGGAGGGGATGCTGCCCGGCGGGCTGTAGCGCCCACCCGACGTACCGCGAGATCTCCACCCGCTCGACGCTCCTGACGTTTCTTCCCCGACGCCAGGCGCTCCGCAGCCCACCGGCGAGCCGGCTGCGGACGGAGCGGATGGGGATCTGGGGGTACGTCGGGCGGGGGCAGCCGAAGGCATCGCTGATCAGAAGGGGCGGTCATTGAGCATCGAGATGGCGGAGCGCGGCGAACACGTGCCGGTCCTTCTTGAGCGTTGTCTCGAGTTGCTCGCTCCCGCGCTCGATCGGGCCGGCCGCCAGACCGTCTACGTCGACGCGACGTTGGGGCTCGGCGGCCACGCGGAAGCCGTGCTGGCCGCTCACCCGCGGACGATCCTCGTCGGTCTCGACCGGGACCCCCAGGCGTTGGCCCGGGCTCGGTCGCGGCTCGTCCGGTTCGCCGACCGCATGCACCTGGTGCACGCGGTCTACGACGAACTGCCCGACGTGCTGACCCGGCTCGGCATCCGACAGATCGACGGCGTGCTCTTCGACCTCGGGGTCTCGTCGCTGCAGCTCGACCTACCCGAGCGGGGCTTCGCGTACGCGCAGGACGCGCCGCTGGACATGCGCATGGATCCCACCCGGGGCACGACGGCTGAGGAGATCGTCAACTCATACAGCGCCGCGGAGCTCACCAGGGTGCTGCGGGTGTACGGCGAGGAGCGGTTCGCCGCCCGCATCGCCGGGGCGATCGTCCGGGAGCGGTCCCACGCCCGGATCACCTCGTCGGCCCGGTTGGCGCAGCTGATCCGGGACTCGATCCCGGCGGCCGCCCGACGGACCGGAGGGAACCCTGCGAAGAGGACCTTCCAGGCATTGCGCATTGAAGTGAACGGAGAGTTGGCCGCGCTGGAAGCGGCGCTACCCGCGGCGTTGGACGCGCTCGCCCCCGGCGGCCGGGTGGTGGTCCTCTCCTACCACTCCCTGGAGGACCGGATCACGAAACGGGCGCTTGCGGAACGGGCGCGCTCCCGCGGGCCGATCGGGCTGCCCGTCGAGCTACCCGGGACCGGACCCACGCTGCGCCTGCTCACCCGCGGCGCGGAACGGCCCGACCAGGCGGAGGTGGACGTCAATCCACGCGCCGCCTCGGCTCGACTACGGGCCGCGGAACGACTTGAGAGCACGACGACGGAGGGGGAGGGACGATGAACCAAGAGCAGCGCGCGCGCCGGGGGGTCGGCGTGCCGCGCGGCGCGCAGCAGCGGACACCACGGCCGGGGGGTCGGACTGTGGCGCAGCGGCCTGCGCGACCGGGCGTCGGGGTCGCGGCCCGGGACGCACAAGACCGGGGGGTGCGGGCGTTCCCCGTTCAGGGCACCGCCGCGCTACGAGCGACGGTGGACGAGCGGACGGTGCCGAGTCCGCAACGAACGGGGGACAGCGCGGCGCGGCCGGCACCGCGGCTCCGGGTGGCCCCGCCGCCACCGGTGGTTCGGCCGCGTGCGCCGTTCGTGGCGTTGATTCTGCTGCTGGTCGCCGGTGGCGTGACCGGCATCCTGCTGGTCCAGACGAAGGTCAACGAGAACGCCTTCCGGCTCGACCAGCTGCGCTCCCAGCAGACCGCGCTCGATCTCGAGCAGCAGCGGCTGGAGAAGGAGATCGCCGAGTACGAGGCACCGGGCAATCTGGCCGCCGCGGCCCGCAAGCTCGGTCTGGTCCGGTCCGGCCCGCCGGAGTTCATCCGGTTGCCCGACGGTCGGGTCGTCGGCCTCCCGCAGCCCGCCCAGGGGCAGCGGACCGACACCAGCCGGCAGGGCGGCTGATTCGTGGCACGTCGATCCGACGAGCCGCAAGCCCGTAGGCGCGGCGCGTCCCGGGCCGGCGGCAGCGACCGGGAACGCGGCACCGGCAGGGTGTCGTCCATCTCCGACGCCCGGGCGTACACCCCTCGGGCGCGGACCGTGCGCGAGGCGCCCGAACTGCGGCTGCGTGGCGGCGACGCGTCAACCGGGCGGGACGGTGATCCGTCCCGCCCGGCACTGCAGGTTCTGCACGGCGGTCGGTCCCCGGGCCCGGATCGAGCGGCCGCCGCAGGTGGCCGCCGGGACGCCGGATCCGCCCGGTTCCGTCGACCATCGACGCACCGGCCCCCGGCACG
>DASVCA010000138.1:0-42541 GCA_036381835.1 Micromonosporaceae bacterium | reverse complement strand
CTGCGCGACCGCTTCGGCGAGTACTTCACCGGCAGCATGGGCGCCGAGGCCATCAAGGCGCTGGTCCAGAACATGGACCTGGAGGCCGAGGCCGAGAGCCTGCGCGAGACCATCCGGTCCGGCAAGGGCCAGCGGAAGATCCGGGCGCTCAAGCGGCTCAAGGTCGTCGCGGCGTTCCTGAACACCCGCAACTCGCCGCTCGGCATGGTGCTGGACTGCGTACCGGTGATCCCGCCGGACCTGCGCCCGATGGTGCAGCTCGACGGTGGCCGGTTCGCGACCTCGGACCTGAACGACCTGTACCGGCGTGTGATCAACCGGAACAACCGGCTCAAGCGACTGATCGACCTCGGCGCGCCCGAGATCATCGTCAACAACGAGAAGCGGATGCTCCAGGAGGCGGTCGACGCGCTGTTCGACAACGGCCGGCGGGGTCGCCCGGTCACCGGCCCGGGCAACCGGCCGCTCAAGTCGCTGTCGGACATGCTCAAGGGCAAGCAGGGCCGGTTCCGGCAGAACCTGCTGGGCAAGCGGGTCGACTACTCCGGCCGTTCCGTGATCGTCGTCGGCCCGAAGCTCAAACTGCACCAGTGCGGCCTGCCGAAGCAGATGGCGCTCGAGCTGTTCAAGCCGTTCGTGATGAAGCGGCTGGTCGACCTCAACCACGCGCAGAACATCAAGTCCGCGAAGCGGATGGTCGAGCGGCAGCGGCCGGTGGTCTGGGACGTGCTGGAGGAGGTCATCGCGGAGCACCCGGTGCTGCTCAACCGGGCACCCACGCTGCACCGTCTCGGTATCCAGGCGTTCGAGCCGCAACTGGTCGAGGGCAAGGCGATCCAGATTCACCCGCTGGTCTGCACGGCGTTCAACGCGGACTTCGACGGTGACCAGATGGCGGTGCACGTACCGCTGTCGGCCGAGGCCCAGGCCGAGGCCCGGATCCTGATGCTCTCGTCCAACAACATCCTGAAGCCGGCGGACGGCAAGCCCGTCACCATGCCCACCCAGGACATGGTCATCGGTCTCTACCACCTGACCCACTGCACACCGGGTGAGCTGGGTGAGGGACGGGTGTTCAGCTCCGACGCCGAGGCGCGGATGGCCTACGACCGGGGCGAGCTCCACCTGCAGGCCCTGGTGAAGATCAGGATGCAGGGCCTGGTCGAGGTCGACAACGGGCCGGGGGCGGAGAAGTGGACGCAGCCGGAGGGCTGGCGCCCGGGCGACCCGCTGGTCCTGGAGACCACGCTGGGTCGGGTGCTGTTCAACGAGACGCTGCCCGAGGACTACCGGTACATCAACTACGAGGTCCGCAAGGGACAGCTCTCCGCGATCGTCAACGATCTTGCCGAGCGGTACCCCAAGGTGACCTTGGCAGCGACGCTCGACGCGCTCAAGGAGTCCGGTTTCCACTGGGCCACCTGGTCCGGGGTGACCATCGGCATGGAGGACGTCGTCGCGCCGCCCGGCAAGCGCGACATCCTCGAGCGGTACGAGAAGGAAGCCGAGCGGATCGACAAGCAGTATCAGCGCGGTCTGATGACCATGGAGGAGCGCCGCGGTGAGCTGATCGAGATCTGGACCAAGGCGACCAACGAGATCGCCAAGGAGATGGAGCGGGCGCTGCCGGCGGAGAACCCGCTCTCGAAAATGATCAACTCGGGTGCCCGCGGTAACATGCTCCAGCTCCGCCAGATCGCCGCGATCCGCGGTCTGGTGGCCAACCCGAAGGGTGAGATCATCCCGCGGCCGATCAAGGCCAGCTACCGGGAGGGTCTGTCCGTGCTGGAGTACTTCATCTCCACACACGGTGCCCGTAAGGGTCTGGCCGACACGGCACTGCGTACCGCGGACTCCGGGTACCTGACCCGTCGTCTGGTCGACGTCTCGCAGGACGTCATCATCCGCGAGGAGGACTGCGGCACGGAGCGGGCGATCTCCATGCAGATCGCCAACCGAGTCGACGGTCGTCTCGTCATGCACGAGTACGTCGAGACGGGGGCGCACGCCCGCATGCTCGCCGAGGACATCAAGGGTCCCGACGGCAACGTGATCGCCCGGCGCGGCGAAGACGTCAACTCGATCATGGTCAACAAGCTGATCGCCGCTGGGATCGACACGATCCGGGTTCGCAGCGTGCTGACCTGCGAGTCGAAGCTGGGTGTGTGTGCGGCCTGCTACGGCCGGTCCCTGCCGACCGGCAAGCTGGTCGACGTCGGCGAGGCGGTCGGCATCATCGCCGCCCAGTCCATCGGCGAGCCGGGTACGCAGCTGACGATGCGGACCTTCCACACCGGTGGTGTCGCCGGTGAGGACATCACCCAGGGTCTGCCGCGGGTCCAGGAGATCTTCGAGGCCCGGGTGCCCAAGGGCAAGGCGCCGATCGCCGAGATGGCCGGCCGAATCCGGATCGAGGATGGCGAGCGGACCCGGAAGATCATCGTCGTGCCGGACGACGGCAGCGACGAGGTCGTCTACGACAAGATCTCCAAGCGGGTCCGGCTGCGGGTGCAGGACGGCGACCACGTCGAGGTCGGAGAGAAGCTGACCGAAGGGACCATCGACCCGCACGAGCTGCTGCGGATCCTCGGTCCGCGGGCGGTCCAGGTCCACCTCACGCAAGAGGTCCAGGAGGTCTACCGGTCGCAGGGTGTGCTCATCCACGACAAGCACATCGAGATCATCATCCGCCAGATGCTCAAGCGGGTCACGGTGATCGACTCGGGCTCGTCCGAGTTCCTGCCCGGTGTGCTGGTGGACCGAGCGGTCTTCGAGGCGGAGAACCGTCGGCTCGTCGCCGAGGGCGGCGAGCCCGCAGCGGGTCGTCCGGTGCTGATGGGTATCACCAAGGCCTCGTTGGCCACGGACTCGTGGCTGTCCGCGGCGTCGTTCCAGGAGACCACCCGGGTGTTGACCGACGCGGCGATCAACGCCCGCAGCGACTCGCTGATCGGTCTGAAGGAGAACGTGATCATCGGTAAGCTCATCCCGGCCGGTACCGGCATCAGCCGCTACCGCAACATCCGGGTCGAGCCGACCGAGGAAGCGAAGGCCAAGGTCTACTCGATGACCGGCTACCCCGAGACGGAGTACGGGTTCGGCCCGGCCAGCGGACAGGCGGTGCCGCTGGACGACTTCGACTTCGGGTCCTACCGCTAGTCGCGTTCGTGAGGGCGCTCCGCACGCGGACCCGCGTGCGGAGCGCCCCGCTTTGTAGGCTGAACCCGTGCAGACCACACCGCCGCTCTGGCAGCCGGCGGCCCTGCGACACCCACTCGACCCCGATCCCGTGCGTTCGAGCAAGGCACGCGCGGTTTTCGTGCTCGGGCTGGTGGCTGCGGTCACGGGGCCGTGCGTCGGCGGTGTCGTGCCCGCGACCGTGGCGATGCTGCTCGCTCGACAGGCGCGGCGGGAGGCCGTTGCGTCCGGCGGGTATCTGACCGGTGCCGCGCTGATCCGGCGCGGCGAGCTGCTGGCCGGGATCGGGTTGCTGCTGGCGGCGAGCGTCACCGTCGCCGCGGTCGTGATCGGCGTGATCCGGATGGTCGGCGCCGGGGTCGGACACGACTTCGCCCCGAATTTCGACTGATCGTGGCGCGCGGTCTCGACGGCGGTAGCCTGACGCGGGGCGGTCCGGTGCGTACCGAGATCGGGCAGGTACGGTGGCGATGAGTGGGGAGGGTCTGTGACACAACAGGGGCAGCCGGCATCGGCGTCGCCACCGCCCGCGGTGCCGCCGCCACCCGACGCCTGGCATTCGCCCCGACGAGTCGAGCATGTGCCCGGTACTCCGTTCGGCCTGGTGCACCTCGACGTGCCTCCGGTGGTGTCGGGCCCGGCGGTCGGCTCGCTGGTGGCTGGAGTCGGGTCGGTGCTCGTCTCCTTGGCAGTCGCCTGCTTCGGTCTGGCCGGCGTGGCCGGTGGGTGGGGTGCCTGGGTGGCGGGTGCGTTCGCCATCCTCGGCACGTTGCTCGGGTCGGCCGCTGTCGCGCTGGGCCTCGCCGGACACCGGCAGATTCGCCGTCCGTCCCCACCCCCCGCGGTCCGGTTCACCGGTCGTGGACTGGTCATCGCGGGGATCAGCTGCGGTGCGGCCGGTCTTGCCATCACCTTTCTGGCTTTCCTCGTCGTTCTTCTGCTGCACCTCGTGTAGCGCGGGGCAATCCGGGGGTGCGGCAGCGCAGCCGTCGCCAGCCGGTAGAATGGTCTGCTGGAGTCGCTTGCCGTAGGCGGAGCAGCGGCGAAACGGTCCGAATGACAGGAAGCGGCGATGCTTCCAGGCTCCGTTTTGACCTGTGCCTCTACGGTGGGTACTCTTTCCCCTCGTGCCCAGGCACACCTGGGTGAGTCGTGCGTGCGTCCGCGCCGGGTAGCCGGATGTCGAGCCGCATGGCCAGACCAATAGGTACGCGTCGCAAGCGCGTGCCGGGACCGTGAACTGGGCGACACGCCCGACCGCGGGTGCCGGAGCCCGCGCGGGTGGCCCTGGTCGGAGTGGTAGTTGAGAGTCACCCGCGAGGGCGACTGAGGCAGACGGCGCCGCCGTGGACCGGCGGCCCATAACGGCAGACAGGGAGCGGAGAAACCCGGTGCCCACGATCCAGCAGCTGGTCCGTAAGGGCCGCCAGGCGAAGACGACCAAAACGAAGACGCCCGCTCTGAAGGGCAGCCCGCAGCGCCGCGGCGTGTGCACACGTGTCTACACCACCACGCCGAAGAAGCCGAACTCGGCGCTGCGCAAGGTCGCTCGCGTGAAGCTCAGCAGCCAGATCGAGGTGACGGCCTACATCCCGGGCGTGGGGCACAACCTGCAGGAGCACTCGATCGTGCTCGTCCGTGGCGGCCGGGTGAAGGACCTCCCCGGCGTCCGCTACAAGATCATTCGTGGTTCGCTGGACACGCAGGGCGTCCGCAACCGCAAGCAGGCCCGTAGCCGTTACGGCGCGAAGAAGGAGAAGAGCTGACATGCCGCGTAAGGGCCCCGCTCCGCGCCGCCCCGTCGTCGCGGACCCGGTGTACAACTCGCCGCTGGTCACGCAGCTGATCAACAAAGTCCTGCTGCGCGGCAAGCGGCAGCTCGCCGAGCGCATCGTCTACGGCGCGCTGGAGGGTTGCCGGGAGAAGACCGGCACCGACCCGGTGGTCACGCTGAAGCGGGCGATGGACAACGTGAAGCCGACCCTTGAGGTGCGTAGCCGCCGCGTCGGTGGTGCCACCTACCAGGTGCCGGTCGAGGTGCGGCCGGCCCGCGCCACCACGCTCGGCCTGCGTTGGCTGGTCCAGTACGCCCGGGTCCGCCGGGAGAAGACGATGGTCGAGCGCCTGATGAACGAGCTGCTCGACGCGAGCAACGGCCTGGGTGCCGCCGTCAAGCGGCGCGAAGACACGCACAAGATGGCCGAGTCGAACAAGGCCTTCGCGCACTATCGCTGGTAAGCCGTCCGGCACGACGAAGAGTTAGGGATTACCGTGGCCGCCGCAGAAGCGCTCGCAAAGCTCCGCAACATCGGCATCATGGCACACATCGATGCCGGTAAGACCACCACCACCGAGCGGATCCTGTTCTACACCGGTATCACGTACAAGATCGGCGAGGTCCACGAGGGCGCCGCCGTGATGGACTGGATGGAGCAGGAACAGGAGCGGGGCATCACCATCACCTCCGCCGCCACGAAGTGCGCGTGGAAGGGCCACACCATCCAGATCATCGACACGCCCGGCCACGTCGACTTCACGGTCGAGGTCGAGCGTTCGCTGCGTGTGCTCGACGGCGCGGTCGCGGTATACGACGGCGTGGCCGGCGTGGAGCCGCAGACCGAGCAGGTGTGGCGGCAGGCGGAGAAGTACCGCGTGCCGCGGATGTGCTTCGTCAACAAGCTCGACCGCACCGGTGCCGACTTCTTCCGCTGCGTCGAGATGATGAAGGACCGGCTGAACGCCAACCCGCTGGTGCTTCAACTGCCGATCGGTGCAGAGGCCGACTTCATCGGCGTCGTCGACCTCATCGGGATGCGAGCGCTCACTTGGCGGGGCGAGACCAAGAAGGGCGAGGACTACACGGTCGAGGAGATCCCGGCCGATCTCGCCGACGCCGTCGCCGAATGGCGCGAGAAGCTCGTCGAGACGCTGGCCGAGGCCGACGACGCGATCATGGAGAAGTACCTCGAGGGCGAGGAGCTCTCCGTGGAGGAGATCAAGGCCGGCATCCGTCGGGCGACGATCGCCAACAAGCTGAACCCCGTGCTGTGCGGCTCCGCTTTCAAGAACAAGGGCATTCAGCCCATGCTCGACGCCGTCGTCGACTACCTGCCGTCGCCGCTGGACATCCCGGCGATTGACGGCACGGCACTCGACGGCGAGACCCCGCTCAGCCGGAAGCCGTCAACGTCGGAGCCGTTCGCCGCGCTGGCCTTCAAGATTCAGACCGACCGGCACCTGGGCAAGCTGACCTACGTCCGGATCTACTCCGGCACGGTCGAGTCCGGTGCCCAGGTGATGAATTCGACGAAGGACCGCAAGGAACGCATCGGCAAGATCTACCAGATGCACGCCAACAAGCGCGAGGAGCGATCCAGCGCGCAGGCAGGCGACATCATCGCCGTGCAGGGGCTGAAGCAGACCACGACCGGTGACACCCTCTGCGACCCGTCGAACCCGGTGATCCTCGAGGCGATGACCTTCCCGGAGCCGGTGATCGAGGTGGCCATCGAGCCGAAGACCAAGTCGGACCAGGAGAAGCTGAGCACCGCGATTCAGCGTCTGGCCGAGGAGGACCCGACGTTCCGCGTCAAGCTGGACGAGGAGACCGGGCAGACGGTCATCTCCGGGATGGGTGAGCTGCACCTGGACATCCTGGTCGACCGGATGCGGCGCGAGTTCAACGTCGAGGCGAACATCGGCAAGCCGCAGGTGGCCTACCGGGAGACGATCCGCAAGGCGGTCGAGCGGATCGAATACACCCACAAGAAGCAGACCGGTGGTTCCGGGCAGTACGCGCGAGTCGTTATCAACGTCGAACCGCTGCCGCTCGGCCCCGACTCGCCGACGTACGAGTTCGCCAACGCGGTCACCGGTGGGCGCGTTCCGAAGGAGTTCATCCCGTCGGTGGACGCCGGTGCGCAGGATGCGATGCAGTACGGCGTCCTGGCCGGTTACCCGCTGGTCGGGATCAAGTTGACGCTGGTAGACGGTCAGTACCACGAGGTCGACTCGTCTGAGATGGCGTTCAAGATCGCTGGCTCGATGGCGCTGAAGGAGGCCGCGCGGCGGGCCGATCCAGTACTCCTCGAGCCGATGATGGCCGTTGAGGTCACCACTCCTGAGGAGAACATGGGTGACGTCATCGGCGACCTTAACTCCCGTCGTGGCATCATCCAGGCGATGGAGGAGCGCGGCGGAGCCCGCGTCGTCCGCGCCCTGGTGCCGCTGTCGGAGATGTTCGGCTACGTCGGCGACCTGCGGTCGAAGACGCAGGGCCGGGCTAGCTACAGCATGCAGTTCGACTCCTACGCCGAGGTTCCGCAGAACGTGGCAAAGGAGATCATCGCGAAGGCGACGGGTGCGTGATCCCGGTGCGCGCCGGCCGGGCGCGCACCGGATCGGAGCACATCCGCGGTCTCCGCGGTGGGCTGCATGAGACCGGGCCTGCAGGCTCTACCGCTGCAAGGACCCATAAGTACTCCGGCCGCAAGGCCGGAGAGGCTGTCGACAGAGTCCTAAGCGCCGACCGGCGCACCGGGCGTACGAACCAAGAAGTCCACAGGAGGACACCAGTGGCGAAGGCGAAGTTCGAGCGGACTAAGCCGCACGTCAACATCGGCACCATTGGTCACATCGACCACGGTAAGACGACGCTGACGGCGGCCATCACCAAGGTCCTGCACGACAAGATGCCGGACCTGAACCCGTACACGCCGTTCGACCAGATCGACAAGGCACCCGAGGAGAAGGCCCGCGGTATCACCATCTCGATCTCGCACGTCGAGTACCAGACCGAGCGGCGGCACTACGCGCACGTCGACTGCCCGGGTCACGCCGACTACATCAAGAACATGATCACCGGTGCCGCCCAGATGGACGGCGCGATCCTGGTGGTGGCGGCGACCGACGGTCCGATGCCGCAGACCAAGGAGCACGTGCTGCTGGCCCGTCAGGTCGGCGTGCCGTACATCGTGGTCGCGCTGAACAAGGCCGACATGGTCGAGGACGAGGAGCTGCTCGAGCTGGTCGAGCTCGAGGTCCGGGAGCTGCTGAACAACTACGAGTTCCCCGGCGACGACGTCCCGGTCGTGCGGGTCTCGGCGCTCAAAGCGCTCGAGGGCGACCCGGAGTGGACCGAGCGGCTCATGCAGCTGATGGACGCCGTCGACACCGCGATCCCGGACCCGGTGCGTGAGGTCGACAAGCCGTTCCTGATGCCGATCGAGGACGTCTTCACGATCACCGGTCGCGGCACCGTGGTGACCGGTCGGGTCGAGCGGGGCGTGCTCAAGCCGAACGAGGAAGTCGAGATCGTCGGCATCAAGGAGAAGTCGCTCAAGACCACGGTCACCGCGATCGAGATGTTCCGTAAGGTCCTCGACGAGGCCCGTGCGGGTGAGAACGTCGGTCTGCTGCTGCGTGGTGTGAAGCGTGAGGAAGTCGAGCGGGGCATGGTCGTTATCAAGCCCGGCACGACCACGCCGCACACCGAGTTCGAGGCGACCGTGTACGTGCTCTCCAAGGAGGAGGGTGGCCGGCACACGCCGTTCTTCCAGAACTACCGTCCGCAGTTCTACTTCCGGACCACGGACGTCACCGGCGTCGTGACCCTGCCCGAGGGCACCGAGATGGTCATGCCGGGTGACAACACCACGATGACCGTCAAGCTCATCCAGCCGATCGCGATGGAGGAGAACCTTCGCTTCGCGATCCGGGAGGGTGGCCGGACGGTCGGCGCCGGTCGCGTCACCAAGATCATTAAGTGAGTAGGTAACCCCGATTAGCATGCCGTAGCGCGGTACGGCATACTAGCTAGGTTGCGTTCGCGCAGGGGTGGTTGGCGGCCCACGGTCGCCGACCACCCTCGCGCGGCGTCGGTCTGTCGGAAGGCCGGCGCATGACCCCCGTAGGCAGGGTTGATCCGCGAGCAGGATGACGGAGTCGAAACCTGCGGCGGAGCCTGACCCGAGGGCGCGACACGCCCGACCGCGGGGGTCGGCGAAAGCCGGGACAAGCCCCCGCGACACAGCGGCATCGAGAGAAGGAACAGAAGCCACCATGGCGGGACAGAAGATCCGCATCCGGCTCAAGGCCTACGACCACGAGGTCGTCGACTCCTCGGCGAAGAAGATCGTCGAGACGGTGACGCGCACCGGGGCGCAGGTCGCGGGCCCGGTGCCGCTGCCCACGGAGATCAACCGTTTCTGCGTGATCCGTTCGCCGCACAAGTACAAGGACTCGCGCGAGCACTTCGAGATGCGCACGCACAAGCGTCTGATCGACATCATCGATCCGACCCCGAAGACGGTCGACTCGCTCATGCGCCTCGATCTGCCGGCTGGCGTCGACATCGAGATCAAGCTGTAGGGACCGGACTAATGGACAGGCAAGTGAAGGGCATCCTGGGCGCCAAGCTCGGCATGACCCAGGTCTGGGACAACAACCGGGTTGTCCCGGTGACCGTGGTGCAGGCCGGCCCGTGCGTCGTGACCCAGGTCCGCACCCCCGACAAGGACGGCTACTCGGCGGTCCAGTTGGCGTACGGTGCAATCGATCCGCGTAAGGTCAACAAGCCGATCGCCGGACACTTCGCGAAGGCCGGCGCCGCGCCGCGGCGGCATCTCGTCGAGTTGCGCACCAGCGACGCGAACGACTACCAGGTGGGCCAGGAGGTGACCGTCGAGGCGTTCACCCCGGGCGCGCTGATCGATGTGACCGGCAAGACCAAGGGTAAGGGCTTCGCCGGTGTGATGAAGCGGCACGGCTTCGGCGGTCTGCGGGCCAGCCACGGCGTCGAGCGCAAGCACCGCTCGCCCGGTTCCATCGGCGGCTGCTCCACTCCGGGACGGGTGTTCAAGGGCCTGCGCATGGCCGGTCGGATGGGTGCCGTGCGGTACACCGTGCAGAACCTGACTGTGCAGGCAGTTGACGTCGAGAACAACCTGCTGCTGGTCAAGGGCGCCATTCCGGGTCCCAAGGGCGGGTTGGTCCTGATCCGGACCGCGGCGAAGGTGCCGGTGAAGAAGGGCGGTGCCAAGTGACGACCGTCGACGTGCTGAACGCTGAGGGTGCTAAGACCGGCACGGTCGAGCTCCCCGCGAACGTCTTCGACGTGCAGGCGAACATCCCGCTGATGCACCAGGTCGTGGTTGCCCAGCTCGCTGCCGCGCGGCAGGGCACCCACAAAACCAAGACCCGCGGTGAGGTCTCCGGTGGCGGCAAGAAGCCGTACCGGCAGAAGGGCACCGGCCGGGCCCGGCAGGGCTCGCTGCGCGCACCCCAGTTCACCGGCGGTGGTGTGGTGCACGGCCCGGTGCCGCGCGACTACAGCCAGCGCACGCCGAAGAAGATGAAGGCCGCTGCGCTGCGTGGCGCGCTGTCCGACCGGGCGCGGGCCGGTCGAGTGCACGTGGTCGAGTCGTTCGTCGCGGGGGACAAGCCGTCCACCAAGGCCGCGCTCGCCACGCTGCGTCGACTGACCGATCGCAAGCGGGTCCTCGTGGTGCTCGGCAACGAGGACGAACTCAACTGGCTCTCGCTGCGGAACCTGCGCAGCGGCGAGCAGCAGTCGGTTCACCTGCTCGTAGCCGGTCAGCTCAACACGTACGACGTGTTGGTCGCTGACGACGTGGTGTTCACCCGGGAGGCTCTGGACGAATTCCTCGGCCTGCCGGTGGCGGCCTCGGCGGCTGCGGCGGCTACCAGCGAGGAGGCCGAGAAGTGACGACGATCGCTGACCCGCGCGACATCATCATCGCGCCGGTGATCTCGGAGAAGAGCTACAGCGAACTGAACCACAACTGGTACACGTTCCTGGTGCATCCGGACGCCAACAAGACGCAGATCAAGATTGCCATCCAGCAGATCTTCAACGTCCGCGTCCTCGAGGTGAACACGCTCAACCGTGTCGGTAAGCGCAAGCGGACCCGTTTCGGGTACGGCAAGCGCAAGGACACCAAGCGAGCGATGGTGAAGCTGGCTGAGGGCGACCGCATCGAGGCCTTCGGCGGCCCGGTCAGCTGAGGGGTGTAGAGAATGCCTATCCGCAAGTACAAGCCGACGAGCCCGGGTCGCCGCGGCGCCAGCGTCGCCGACTTCGTCGAGATCACCCGCTCCACGCCGGAGAAGTCTCTGCTCGCACCGCTGCCCAAGAAGGGCGGCCGTAACGCCCAGGGCCGGGTCACCGCTCGGCACCAGGGCGGCGGGCACAAGCGGCAGTACCGGCTGATCGACTTCAAGCGGGTCGACAAGGACGGCGTGCCGGCGAAGGTCGCGCACATCGAGTACGACCCGAACCGGACCGCCCGGATCGCGCTGCTGCACTACTTCGACGGCGAGAAGCGGTACATCATCGCGCCGAAGGACCTCAAGCAGGGCGACATCGTCGAGTCGGGCCCGTCCGCGGACATCAAGCCTGGCAACAACCTGCCGCTGCGCAACATCCCGGTGGGTACCACCATCCACGCGGTGGAGCTGCGCCCGGGCGGCGGTGCCAAGCTGGCCCGCTCGGCCGGTGTCGGTATCCAGCTGCTGGGCCGGGAGGGTTCCTACGCCTCGCTGCGGATGCCCTCGGGCGAGATCCGGCGGGTGGACGTACGTTGCCGCGCCACGGTCGGCGAGATCGGTAACGCCGACCAGTCGAACATCAACTGGGGTAAGGCCGGCCGGATGCGGTGGAAGGGCAAGCGCCCCTCTGTCCGTGGCGTCGCGATGAACCCGGTCGACCACCCGCACGGCGGCGGTGAGGGCAAGACCTCCGGTGGTCGCCACCCGGTCAATCCGAACGGTAAGCCCGAGGGTCGTACCCGGCGTAAGGGCAAGCCGAGCGACCGCCTGATCGTCCGCCGTCGCTACGCCAACCGCAAGCGCGGGTAACAGGAGAACTGACAGATGCCTCGCAGCCTGAAGAAGGGCCCGTTCGTTGACGACCACCTGCTGAAGAAGGTCGTGGCGCAGAACGAGAAGGGCTCGAAGAACGTCATCAAGACCTGGTCGCGTCGCTCGACGATCATCCCGGAGATGCTCGGGCACACGATCGCCGTGCACGACGGGCGCAAGCACGTCCCGGTGTTCATCACCGAGGCGATGGTCGGGCACAAGCTCGGCGAGTTCGCCCTCACCCGCACGTTCAAGGGTCACGAGAAGGAAGACCGCAAGAGCCGGCGCCGGTAGTCGGCCGACGGTCCGTCCCGTTCAGCGGGCCGCGACTGGCAAATGAACCCGGCCGAACAAGGTCGTGTCACGGATAGAGGATCAAGGGGTTACAGCGATGCCAGGAAAGGGCGACGCTCCGGTGCTTCCGGGCGCGCGGGCGGTTGCGCGGTATGTGCGCATCTCGCCGAGCAAGGCGCGTCGGGTGGTCAACCTCGTCCGCGGTCTGCCCGCGAAGGAAGCGCTCACGGTGCTGCAGTTCGCGCCGCAAGCTGCGAGTGAGCAGGTGTACAAGGTGCTTGCCAGCGCGATGGCCAACGCCGAAAACAACGAGCGGCTGGACCCCGACGCGCTGCTCGTCAGCGAGGCGTACGTCGACGAGGGACCGACCCTGAAGCGGTTCCGGCCGCGGGCGCAGGGCCGGGCGTACCGGATTCGCAAGCGCACCTGTCACATCACCATCGCCGTCGAGGCGGTCGCGCCGGCGGCGGCAAAGAAGAAGGCCACCAAGCGGGCGGCGGCGAAGCAGACGGCGAGGGCGGAAAGCCGGCCGGCCGCCGCGGCAACCGAGCAGCAGAGCACGGAGGGTGCCGAGTAATGGGTCAGAAGGTTCACCCGCACGGGTTCCGGCTCGGCATCTCGTCCGACTGGAAGTCCCGCTGGTACGCGGACGACCTCTACGCCGCTTACGTGGCGGAGGACGTCAAGATCCGGCGCATGATGGCCAAGGGCCTGGAGCGCGCCGGAATCTCGAAGGTCGACATCGAACGGACCCGGGACAAGGTGCGGGTCGACATCCACACCGCACGTCCGGGTATCGTCATCGGCCGCAAGGGTGCTGAGGCGGAGCGAATCCGGGGCGAGCTGGAGAAGCTGACCAGCAAGCAGGTCCAGCTGAACATCATTGAGGTGAAGAACCCGGAGTCCGACGCGCAGTTGGTCGCGCAGGGTGTCGCCGAGCAGCTCTCCAGCCGGGTGAGCTTCCGGCGGGCGATGCGCAAGGCGATGCAGTCGGCGATGAGGAACCCGCTGGTGCGCGGTATCCGGGTGCAGGTCTCCGGACGACTCGGCGGCGCGGAGATGAGCCGTACCGAGTTCTACCGTGAAGGTCGCGTGCCGCTGCACTCGTTGCGTGCCAACATCGAGTACGGCTTCTTCGAGGCCCGGACCACCTTCGGACGGATCGGCGTGAAGGTCTGGATCTACAAGGGCGATGCCGTACCCGGCCGGGAGGCCCCGGCCGAGGCCGCCCCGGGGCGGCCTCGCCGTGGGGACCGGTCGGAGCGGCCGCGTCGTGCGCGGTCCGGATCGGCCGGTACGACCGCCGGCGGCACCGAGGCGGGCCGTGCGGCTGCCGCCGAGTTGGCGAGTGCCGCGGCGGAGTCCACCCCGAACACCGGGGCCGAGTCGGCCACCGCGGCCGAGCCGGCCGCACCGAGCGCAGCGCAGGAGGGCTGACAGATGCTGATGCCACGTAAGCCTCCCAAGGGCTTCCGTAAGCCGCACCACCCGGACCGCAGCGGTCGGTCCAAGGGTGGGAACCGGGTGGTATTCGGCGACTACGGCATTCAGGCGCTGGAGCCGGCGTACGTGACGAACCGGCAGATCGAGTCGGCACGTATCGCCATGACCCGCCACATCAAGCGTGGCGGCAAGGTCTGGATCAACGTTTTCCCGGACCAGGCTCTCACCAAGAAGCCGGCCGAGACCCGGATGGGTTCCGGTAAGGGTTCGCCCGAGTGGTGGGTCGCCAACATCAAGCCGGGACGGGTTCTCTTCGAGATGTCCTTCCCGAACGAGCAGGTCGCGCGTGAGGCGATGCGCCGCGCGATCCACAAGCTCCCGATGAAGTGCCGCATCGTGACGCGCGAAGTGGGTGAAGCCTGATGGCAGCGGGCGTTAAGGCCGCCGAGCTGCGTGAGCTCTCCGACGAGGAGCTGGTCACGAAGCTGCGGGAGGCCAAGGCGGAGCTGTTCAACCTCCGCGTGCAGGCCGCGACCGGTCAGCTGGACAACAACCGCCGGCTCCAGGTCGTCCGTCGGGAGATCGCTCGGATCTACACGATCATGCGTGAGCGCGAGCTGGGGCTATCGGCTGCGCCGACTGAGGTGACTGCATCATGAGCGAGAACAAGACCCAGGCCCGCGGGCAGCGCAAGGTGCGCGAGGGCGTCGTGGTCAGCGACAAGATGGACAAGACCGTCGTGGTCATGGTCGAGGACCGGGTCAAGCACCCGCTCTACGGCAAGGTCATGCGCCGGACCAGCAAGCTGAAGGCGCACGACGAGCAGAACGCCTGTGGCATCGGCGACCGGGTGCTGCTGATGGAGACCCGGCCGCTGTCCGCCACGAAGCGGTGGCGGGTCGTGGAGATCCTCGAGAAGGCCAAGTAACGACTGGCCCTGCGGCGGGCACCGGCCCGTCGGGGCGGAAGTCAGCCCGCGCGTGGCGCGGACCAGGTTCTTCCAAGCTCCGGCCGCGGTCGGAGGACTGGCAGACATAGGAGATAGACGTGATTC
Organism: Micromonosporaceae bacterium; assembly: GCA_036381835.1. Classification (GTDB taxonomy): domain Bacteria; phylum Actinomycetota; class Actinomycetes; order Mycobacteriales; family Micromonosporaceae; genus DASULK01. The sequence goes on along the minus strand of DASVCA010000138.1, from coordinate 27,672 downwards.
AGCAGGAGTCGCGACTGCGCGTCGCCGACAACACGGGTGCCCGGGAAATCCTGTGCATCCGGGTGCTCGGCGGTTCCGGTCGGCGCTACGCGAGCATCGGCGATGTCATCGTGGCCACCGTCAAGGACGCCATCCCGGGGGCCGGTGTGAAGAAGGGCGACGTCGTCAAGGCGGTGGTCGTCCGGACCGCGAAGGAGAAGCGGCGGCCGGACGGCTCGTACATCCGCTTCGACGAGAACGCCGCGGTCATCATCAAGGACGGGGGCGATCCGCGCGGTACCCGCATCTTCGGTCCCGTCGGTCGTGAGCTGCGGGACAAGCGGTTCATGAAGATCATTTCTCTGGCGCCGGAGGTGCTGTAGACCGTGAAGGTGAAGAAGGGCGACACGGTCGTCGTCATCGCCGGTAAGGACAAGGGTGCCCGGGGCAAGGTCATCGCGGCCTACCCGCGGGAGAACAAGGTCCTGGTCGAGGGCGTCAACCGGGTCAAGAAGCACACCCGTATCAGCACCACCCAGCGCGGTGCGCAGACCGGTGGCATCGTCACCCAGGAGGCTCCGATCCACGTCTCGAACGTGATGGTCGTGGACTCCGACGGCAACCCGACCCGGGTCGGGTACCGGTTCGACGAGAATGGCCAGAAGGTCCGCATCGCCCGTACCACCGGTAAGGACCTGTGATGACGACGGCTACCGAGACCAAGATCACACCGCGGCTCAAGGAGCGGTACCGGAACGAGATCGTGGGGAAGCTGCAGGAGCAGTTCAACTACGGCAACCCCATGCAGGTGCCCCGACTGGTCAAGGTCGTCGTCAACATGGGCGTCGGCGACGCCGCCCGGGACGCCAAGCTGATCGAGGGCGCGGTCCGCGATCTGGCCACCATCACCGGTCAGAAGCCGCAGATCCGTCGGGCGCGGAAGTCCATCGCGCAGTTCAAGCTTCGCGCCGGCATGCCCATCGGCGCGAAGGTCACGCTGCGCGGCGACCGGATGTGGGAGTTTCTCGACCGGCTGCTGTCGATCGCGCTGCCCCGGATCCGGGACTTCCGCGGTCTGGACGGGCGCAAGCTCGACGGGCACGGCAACTACACGTTCGGTCTGACCGAGCAGTCGGTGTTCCACGAGATCGACCAGGACCGGATCGATCGGACGCGGGGCATGGACATCACCGTGGTCACGACCGCCGAGACCGATGATGAGGGCCGGGCGCTGCTGAAGCTCCTGGGCTTCCCGTTCAAGGAGGACTGAGTTGGCGAAGAAGGCCCTGATCATCAAGGCGGCCGAGAAGCCGAAGTTCTCGGTTCGTGCGTACACCCGATGCCAGCGGTGCGGGCGGCCGCGGGCGGTCTACCGCAAGTTCGGCCTCTGCCGGGTGTGTATCCGGGAGATGGCCCACCGCGGTGAGCTACCCGGCGTGTCCAAGGCTTCCTGGTAACGACTCTCTTCGCCGTAGGCCCGTCCGTGGGCCGCGCCCCGGTGGGTCCAGGCAACGATGTCGGATGACCGGCATCGGGCCCCGGGTCTCGGAGCACGGCTCGCGGACGGGAACCCCGGCGAGAAAGGCTGACAAGATCCATGACGATGACCGATCCGATCGCAGACATGCTCACACGTCTGCGCAACGCCAACCAGGCGTACCACGACCGGGTGACGATGCCCTACTCGAAGATCAAGGCCAACATCGCCGAGGTGCTCAAGTCCGAGGGCTACATCGCCGACTGGTCGGTGGTGGAGCCCGAGCCGGGCAGCGTCGGCAAGCAGCTGGTGATCGAGCTGAAGTACGGCCAGAACCGGGAGCGGAGCCTGGCCGGCGTCAAGCGCGTCTCCAAGCCGGGCCTGCGGGTGTACGCGAAGGCCAACGAGCTGCCGCGGGTGCTCGGGGGGCTCGGTGTGGCGATCATCTCCACGTCCCAGGGGCTGCTCACCGACCGGCAGGCTCGTAAGCGGAGCGTCGGCGGGGAAGTCCTCGCCTTCGTCTGGTAACGGGAGGCTTTAGACATGTCGCGTATTGGACGTAGGCCGATCCCGGTGCCGGCGGGTGTCGAGGTGAGCGTCGAGGGCCGGACCGTCAAGGTGAAGGGCCCCAAGGGGGAGCTTTCGCACACCCTCGCCGAGTCGATCACCGCGAGCCGGGTCGATGGTGAACTGCGTATCGAGCGGGCTAACGACGAGCGTCGGTCTCGGCAGTTGCACGGCCTGAGCCGCACGCTGGTCGCCAACATGATCATCGGAGTGACCGAGGGCTACCGTAAGTCGTTGGAGATCTCCGGAACCGGGTACCGGGTCACCGCGAAGGGCAACGACCTCGAGTTCGCGCTCGGGTTCTCGCACCCGGTGCTCGTCGAGGCGCCGGCGGGGATCACCTTCACCGTGGAGAAGCCGACGCTGTTCCACGTGTCCGGGATCGACAAGCAGTTGGTCGGTGAGATCGCTGCCAAGATCCGGAAGATCCGTCCCCCGGAGCCCTACAAGGGCAAGGGCATCAGGTATCAGGGCGAGGTCATCCGCCGTAAGGCTGGAAAGGCAGGTAAGAAGTGACCGCCACGCTGCTCAAGCGCCGCCGCGGCACGGCCGCCGAGCGTGCCGTCTCTCGGGCGCGTCGGCACTTCCGGGTCCGCAAGAAGGTCAGCGGCACGCCCGAGCGTCCCCGTCTGGTCGTCACCCGGTCGCTGCGGCACATCACCGCCCAGTTGGTCGACGACACGAAGGGGCACACCCTCGTCTCCGCCTCGACCCTGGACGCGTCGATCCGTGGCACCGAGGGCAGCAAGAGCGAGCTGGCCGCGAAGGTCGGTACGCTGGTTGCCGAGCGGGCCAAGGCTGCCGGGATCTCCAAGGTCGTGTTCGACCGCGGCGGCAACCGGTACGCCGGACGGATCGCTGCCCTGGCGAACGCCGCCCGCGAAGCCGGGCTCGAGTTCTAGCGGGCGTCTGATGCGGATCAGACGAGCGCAACTAACAAACCCCGTCACGAGAGAAAAGGAAGGCTGCTGATGCCAGGTCAACAGCGCCGTGGCGGCGGGTCCGGTGGCAACGAGGGTGGTCGCCGCGACAACCGCCGTGAGGGCGGCCGGGGAAGCGCGCCCGCCGAGAAGACCCCGCATCTCGAGCGGGTCGTCGCGATCAATCGTGTCGCCAAGGTCGTGAAGGGCGGTCGTCGATTCAGCTTCACCGCCCTCGTGGTCGTGGGCGACGGCGACGGCACCGTCGGCGTCGGCTACGGCAAGGCCAAGGAGGTGCCCGCGGCGATCGCCAAGGGCGTCGAAGAAGCCAAGAAGCACTTCTTCAAGGTGCCCCGGATCGGCACGACCATCCCGCACCCGGTGCAGGGCGAGGAGGCGGCGGGTGTCGTACTGCTCAAGCCCGCCAGCGCCGGTACGGGCGTGATCGCGGGCGGTCCGGTCCGGGCCGTGTTGGAGTGCGCGGGCGTCAGCGACGTGCTCTCCAAGAGCCTGGGATCGTCCAACGCGATCAACATCGTGCACGCCACCGTCGCGGCACTGAAGAAGCTTGAGTCGCCGGAGGCCGTGGCGGCGCGTCGCGGTCTGCCGGTGGAGGACGTGGCGCCGGCGGCGATGCTGGCGGCCCGGGCGGGGGTGGCTTCCTGATGGCACGACTCAAGGTCACCCAGGTCCGCTCTGCGATCGGGGCTAAGCAGAATCAGCGGGCGAGCCTGCGGTCGCTCGGCCTGAAGCGGATCAACGACGTGGTGGTCAAGGAGGACCGTCCCGAGATTCGGGGCATGATCTTCACCGTGAGCCACCTCGTGAAGGTCGAGGAGGTCGAATAATGATCAAGGTCCACCACCTTCGTCCGGCCCCGGGTGCCAAGACCGCGAAGACCCGGGTGGGTCGCGGTGAGGGCTCTAAGGGCAAGACCGCCGGTCGGGGCACCAAGGGCACCAAGGCCCGCAAGAACGTGCCGGCCACCTTCGAGGGTGGGCAGATGCCCATTCACATGCGGCTGCCGAAGATGAAGGGCTTCAAGAACCCCTTCAAGGTCGAGTACCAGGTGGTCAACCTGGACCGGCTGGCCGCGCTCTTCCCGAACGGTGGCCAGGTCGGCCCGGAGGAGCTTGTCGCGGCCGGCGCGGTTCGCAAGGGCCAGCCGGTGAAGGTGCTGGGTTCGGGTGATCTGAACGGGGTCTCCCTGCAGATCTCCGCCCATGCGTTCAGCGCCTCGGCGAAGGAGAAGATCTCCGCCGCCGGAGGGTCGGTCACCCAGTTGTAAGACCAGGAGCCGTGGCGCCCGACCGGTTGTCGTCAGCTTGTCGGGCGCCACGGCTTACTGCACCCGCCTTCGATCGCTAATATCGGATCCAATGTATGTGTCAGGGCACACCTGCCCAGGATCGGCTTCGGGCTGTTAGAGTCCGACCGTGCTGGCCGGGTGGATGCCCGGCCAGCCACCCGACCCGCCGCTGACCACTGCGGCCCGCCTTGCGCAGGAGGAAGAAACTTGCTCTCCGCCTTTTTCAGTGCGTTCCGCACGCCTGATCTGCGCAAGAAGCTGATCTTCACGGTCGGCATGATCGCCGTCTACCGACTGGGCGCGACGCTGCCCAGCCCGGGTGTCTCCTACGGCAACGTGCAGAACTGCATCAACGTCCTGGAGCAGGGCACGAGCGGTGTGTTCACGCTGCTCAACCTCTTCTCGGGCGGAGCGCTGCTGTCGTTGTCGGTGTTCGCCCTGGGCATCATGCCCTACATCACCGCGTCGATCATCCTGCAGCTGCTCACCGTGGTGATCCCTCGGTTGGAGCAGTTGAAGAAGGAAGGTCAGAGCGGCCAGGCGAAGATCACACAGTACACCCGTTACCTGACCCTGGGTCTGGGTATGCTGCAGGCTTCGGCGTTCGTGGCGCTGGCCCGGTCCGGTCAGCTGTTCGCGGGTGCCTGCCCGCAGAACGACCCGCAGTTCCAGGTCATCCCGACCGACACCGGGCTGCCGATGTGGCTCACCCTGATCACGCTGGTCATCACGATGACCGCCGGGACCGGGGTGGTGATGTGGCTGGGTGAGCTGATCACCGACCGCGGCGTGGGCAACGGCATGTCGGTGCTCATCTTCACCTCGATCGCGGCTCGGCTGCCCAGCGAGGGTTGGGCGATCAAGAACACCAACGGCTGGGGGATGTTCGCCCTGGTGCTCGCCTTGGTCATGGTGATCATCACCTTGGTGCTCTTCGTCGAGCAGGCACAGCGCCGCATCCCGGTGCAGTACGCCAAGCGGATGATCGGCCGGCGGATGTACGGCGGTACCTCCACGTACATCCCGTTGAAGGTCAACCAGGCCGGTGTGATCCCGGTAATCTTCGCGTCGTCGCTGCTCTACCTCCCGCAGCTCATCCTGCAGTTCTTCGATCAGACGGACCCGGGCGAGGTGCAGATCTGGGTGCAGAACAACCTGGTCGACCCGACTGCCCCCATCTACATCCTCAGTTACTTCCTGCTGATCCTGTTCTTCACCTACTTCTACGTCTCGATCACGTTCAACCCCACCGACGTCGCGGACAACATGAAGAAGTACGGTGGGTTCGTGCCAGGGATCCGACCGGGCCGGCCGACGGCCGAGTACCTCGACTTCATCCTCAGCCGGATCACCCTGCCGGGCGCGCTGTACCTCGGTCTGATCTCCATCCTGCCGAACTTCTTCTTCATCTGGCTGAACAGTGAGCAATATCAAAACTTCCCGTTCGGTGGGGTAGCAGTGCTTATCCTTGTCGGCGTCGGGCTGGAGACCGTCAAGCAGATCGAGAGCCAGCTCATGCAGCGGAACTATGAAGGGTTCCTTCGGTAGATGAGACTGGTTCTGGTTGGTCCCCCGGGAGCGGGCAAAGGCACTCAGGCGGAGTACATCGCGGCACACCTGTCGGTGCCGAAGATCTCGACTGGGGATATCTTTCGGGCGAACGTCTCGCAGGGAACACCGCTCGGTGTAGAGGCAAAGCGGTACATGGACGCGGGTATGCTCGTGCCCGACGAGGTGACCATCAACATGGTGCGCGAGCGACTGGCCGAGCCGGACACCGCCGAAGGTTTTCTGCTCGACGGTTTCCCCCGTACCGTTCCCCAGGCCGCCGCGCTGGACAAGTTGCTGGCCGACCTCGGCACCGCCCTCGACGTGGTGCTGGAACTGGTCGTGGACGACGACGAGGTGATCCGGCGGCTCTCCGGCCGGCGCACCTGCCGAGGTTGCGGCAAGGTATGGCACGTGGAGTTCGACCCGCCGTCCCGGGAAGGCGTGTGCGATCGGTGCGGGTCGGAGTTGTTCCAACGCGATGACGACAGGCCGGAGACGATCGCAAGGCGGCTGACCGAGTACGCCGAGAAGACCGCGCCGCTCGTCGACTACTACGGTGCCCAGGGCAAGCTCGTGGGGATCGACGCCACCGGGCCGGTCGAGGAGGTCACCGTCCGGGCGATAGACGCCCTGCGGTCGTACGGGGGATAGGGTTGGATCACGGCGTTGCTCGCCGTGCCCCACGTCGCGCCGCAGGCGCCCATCGTCGCAGTCGCGAGTGAAAGGCAGCGTTTGGCTATGCGCCGTCAGCAGCTGGCCATCCAGCTGAAGACCCCGGATCAGATTGAGAAGATGCGGGCCGCCGGTTTGGTGGTTGCCGCAGCGTTGGCCGCGGTCCGGGCGGCGGTCGCGCCGGGCGTCACCACCGCTGACCTGGATGCGGTGGCCGAGGCGGTCATCCGCGAGGCCGGGGCGGTGCCGTCGTTCAAGGGGTACCACGGGTATCCGGCGACGATCTGCTCGTCGGTCAACGAGCAGGTGGTGCACGCCATTCCGTCGGCGCGTCAGGTCCTTCAGGAAGGCGACCTGATCTCGATCGACTGCGGCGCGATCCTCGACGGTTGGCACGGCGATGCGGCGATCACGGTCGGGGTGGGCGAAACCCGACCCGAGCTGCTGCGCATGGCTGCGGTCGCCGAGGACGCGATGTGGGCGGGCATCGAGGCGGCGGCGCGCGGTGCGGCCGCAGGTCGTGGCCGGCTCACCGACATCTCATCCGCGGTGGAGCGAACGATTCGCTCCGGTGGGCGGTACGGGATCGTCGAGGGGTACGGCGGGCACGGTATCGGCACCGAGATGCACCAGGATCCGCACATCCTCAACTACGGCCGTCCCGGCCGTGGCCCACGCCTGGTTCCGGGCATGGCGCTGGCCATCGAGCCGATGATCACGATGGGGTCGCCGCGTACGGTGGAACTCGCCGACGGCTGGACCGTGGTGACCCGGGACGGGTCGATCGCGGCGCACGTGGAGCACACGATGGCGCTGCTCGACGACGGGGTCTGGGTGTTGACCGCGCCGGACGGCGGTCGAGAGCGGCTCGGCGACCTGGTGACCTCCCGCCAGCCGGTGAACTCCTCGGCCTGAGCGGCATCGGCGATTCTCGTGTCGGCCATCGTGCCGATGAGCCCTGATCAGCGTATTCTCCCGGGTCGGTTTGGTATTCGCGTCGGTTGCCGCGTAGACTGGCTGTTCGGCGCACAGCGTCCACTCCGGCATGCCTACCTCGCGCTTCGGGTGGTAGTCGGAGCCGCGGCTGGTGCGGGTGGTCAGCCACTCGCAGTGACGTTGTGAGCCGTCCGGAGAAACCGACGTCAGGACAGCGGAGGACATGCCGAAGAAAGACGGGGCCATCGAGATCGAGGGCCGGGTAATCGAGCCACTCCCGAACGCCATGTTCCGGGTCGAACTCGCCAACGGCCACAAGGTGTTGGCTCACATCAGCGGCAAGATGCGGCAGCACTACATCCGTATCCTGCCGGAGGACCGGGTCGTGGTCGAACTATCGCCATACGACCTGACCCGCGGACGCATCGTCTACCGCTACAAGTGAGACGCGCGCCCGGTGATTCGCCGGTGCCGCTGCGACAGCGGTCGCCGCGATCAGCCTGGGGCCTTCTCATGAGTGTTCCTGACGGCGGCCGGGGCGTCCCGTGTCCGTCCCCGACGTCCGGTCGTGTCTCGCACGGCCGGACACAGATGGAAAGTTAGGCAAACCGTGAAGGTCAAGCCGAGCGTTAAGCGGATCTGCAACGCCTGCCGGGTCATCCGGCGGCACGGGCGGGTCATGGTCATCTGCAAGTCCGACCCGCGCCACAAGCAGCGCCAAGGCTGAACCCGGGCGTCAGATCCCCACACAACCAAAGGCTCGTCCCAGCCATGAGCCGAGAAGCGCATCGCGCGCCGTCCTCGTGGCTAACCCCCGGTTCGGAGGCCGGGGCCCGACCGGGCAACGGCTGCTTCAGGCAGCGGCGCGGCGCAGACCGCGCCGGGCCGGCGGCCGGTCGGGGTGGGTCGGGTCCAGACCTCCGCTAGCACACCACGAGGAGTACGCCCACCTATGGCACGTCTGGTAGGCGTCGATCTCCCCCGCGACAAGCGGTTGGAGATCGCGCTCACGTACATCTTCGGGATCGGTCGGACCAGGGCGCAGGAGACGCTCGCCGCGACCGGCATCTCCCCGGACAAGCGCGTCAAGGACCTCACCGAAGACGAGCTGCTCGCACTTCGTAACCACATCGAGGCCAACTACAAGGTCGAGGGCGACCTGCGCCGCGAGGTCGCCGCGGACATCCGCCGCAAGGTCGAGATCGGGTGCTACCAGGGCATCCGGCACCGCCGCGGGCTGCCCGTCCGCGGCCAGCGCACCCGTACCAACGCCCGTACCCGCAAGGGTCCGAAGCGGACGGTCGCCGGTAAGAAGAAGCCCGGTAAGAAGTAAGTAACTAGGAGCGCACAGACTTATGCCACCGAAGGCTCGTGCCGGGGCCGCCGTCAAGAAGGTCCGGCGCAAGGAACGCAAGAACGTCGCCCACGGGCAGGCGCACATCAAGAGCACCTTCAACAACACCATCGTCTCCATCACCGACCAGAACGGCGCGGTCATCTCCTGGTCGTCGGCCGGCCAGGTGGGCTACAAGGGCTCGCGCAAGTCGACTCCGTTCGCTGCGCAGCTCGCCGCCGAAGCCGCCGCCCGGCAGGCCATGGAACACGGCATGCGCAAGGTCGATGTGTTTGTCAAGGGACCGGGCTCCGGCCGGGAGGCCGCGATCCGTTCGCTGCAGGCGGTCGGCCTGGAGGTCGGTCAGATCTCCGATGTCACGCCGCAGCCGCACAACGGATGCCGTCCGCCGAAGCGTCGCCGGGTCTGAGAGGTAAATAAGAGATGGCTCGTTACACCGGTGCTGACTGCCGCCGTTGCCGCCGTGAGCGGATGAAGCTGTTCCTCAAGGGCAGCAAGTGCGATGGGCCGAAGTGCCCGATCGAGTCTCGGCCGTTCCCGCCCGGGCAGCACGGTCGTGCCCGTACCAAGGAGACCGAGTACCTGCTCCAGCTGCGGGAGAAGCAGAAGGCCCGCCGCATCTACGGCGTGTTGGAGAAGCAGTTCCGCAGCTACTACGAGGAGGCGAACCGCAAGCAGGGCAAGACCGGTGAGGTCCTCCTGCAGATCCTCGAGTCGCGGCTGGACAACGTGGTCTACCGGGCCGGTTACGCCAAGTCCCGCGACATGGCCCGCCAGCTGGTCAGGCACGGCCACTTCACGGTCAACGGGAAGAAGGTCGACATCCCGTCGTACCGGGTGAAGGAACACGACATCATCGAGGTTCGGGAGAAGTCTCGGGAGCTCGCGCCGTTCGTGGTGGCGCAGGCCGAGGCGGGTTCGAAGACCGTGCCGGCATGGCTGGAGGCGATCCCCAGCCAGCTGAAGATCCTGGTGCACTCGCTGCCCAGCCGGCAGGTCATCGACACGCAGGTCCAGGAACAGCTCATCGTCGAGCTCTACTCGAAGTAGTTTGATATCCGTCACGGGCTCGCCGACGGTGTCGCGTGTCGCACAACCGCTGACGCTGACGCACGTCGTCGGCGGGCCCGGATCGGGGTCCGGGCCAGGGCCCTGCTGGGCGACGGGCTCAGCATCACATCAGGCGGGCGTCATATGGCGGGCGCCCCGACCTAGAGGAGAGGCAAGTGCTCATCTCACAGCGGCCGACTCTCACCGAAGAGTCGATCAGCGAGACGCGGTCGCGGTTCATCATCGAGCCGCTTGAGCCGGGTTTCGGCTACACGCTCGGAAACTCGCTGCGGCGCACGCTGCTGTCGTCCATTCCGGGCGCGGCGGTCACGTCGATCAAGATCGACGGGGTGCTGCATGAGTTCACCACGGTCCCCGGCGTCAAGGAGGACGTGGTGGAGCTCGTGATGAACATCAAGGAGCTGTGCGTCAGCTCTGAGCACGACGAGCCGGTCAGCATGTACCTGCGCAAGCAGGGCCCGGGTGACGTCACCGCCGGGGACATCCAGCCTCCGGCCGGGGTGCAGGTGCACAACCCCGACCTGAAGATCGCCACCCTGAACAGCAAGGCCCGACTCGACATGGAGTTGACCGTCGAGCGGGGCCGGGGCTACGTCAGCGCGGCGCAGAACAAGCAGGCCGGTGCCGAGATCGGCCGCATTCCGGTCGACTCCATCTACTCGCCGGTGCTCAAGGTCACCTACCGTGTCGAGGCCACCCGTGTCGAGCAGCGCACCGACTTCGACCGGTTGATCATCGACGTGGAGACCAAGCCGTCGATGGCGCCGCGCACCGCGCTCGCCTCGGCCGGCTCCACGTTGGTGGAACTCTTCGGGCTGGCCCGCGAGCTGGACGAGACCGCAGAGGGCATCGACATCGGCCCGTCTCCGCAGGACGCTCAGCTCGCCGCCGACCTGGCCCTGCCGATCGAGGAACTGGACCTCACCGTACGTTCCTACAACTGCCTCAAGCGGGAGGGGATAAACACCGTCGGTGAACTGATCTCCCGTACCGAGGCCGACCTCCTCGACATCCGCAACTTCGGTCAGAAGTCGATCGATGAGGTCAAGATGAAGCTCGCCGGGATGGGCCTGGGGCTGAAGGACTCGGCTCCCCACTTCGACCCGGCTCAGGTCGTGGACGCCTTCAGCGAGGTGGACTACGACACCGACGACTACCGCGAGACCGAGCAGCTTTAGACTCGCTGCCGCCACTACTGAGGAGCACGAACCATGCCCACGCCCACCAAGGGACCCCGCCTCGGCGGCAGCCCGGCGCACGAGCGGCTGATCCTGGCCAACCTGGCCAGCTCGCTGTTCCAGCACGGGAAGATCCGCACGACCGAGGCGAAGGCCAAGCGGTTGCGTCCCCTTGCCGAGCAGCTGATCACCAAGGCCAAGCGCGGCGACCTGGCGTCGCGGCGGCGGGTGCTGAGTGTTCTGCGGGACAAGGACGTGGTCTACACCCTCTTCGACCACATCGCACCGCGGTACGCCAACCGTAACGGCGGCTACACCCGGATCGTGAAGGCCGGCCCGCGTAAGGGCGACGCCGCCCCCATGGCGATCATCGAGCTGGTCGAGGAGCTCGTGACGACCGGCTCGGAGCGGGTCGCCAAGGAGGCCGCGCGGAAGGCGAAGCAGCAGGACAAGGTCGAGGCGCTGGCCCCCGAGGAGCAGCCGTCCGCCGGTGCGGCGGCGGCCGAGGCGGACCAGGGCGCTGAGGCCGAGCAGAAGTAGTCCGATCGGGAGCATGGTTCGGGCCCGGCACCTGCGGTGCCGGGCCCGAACTGCCGAGGCGGTGGGAGTCGGCAGTGGCGGAGGAACGCACCCGGGTACGGCTGGACATCTCCTACGACGGCACCGGCTTCTCCGGCTGGGCGGCCCAGCCCGCCCGGCGCACCGTCGCCGGCGTGGTCACCGAGGCGCTGCACCGTCTCTTCGGGCCGACCGGGGCGATCGGGCTGACCGTGGCGGGCCGCACCGACGCGGGCGTGCACGCCACCGGGCAGGTCTGCCACGTCGATGTGGCCACGGCGGTCTGGCAGGATCTGCTCGCCAAGAACAGCCTGCGCAGGGAGTCGACGGAGGCGTCGTTGCTGCGTCGGCTGAACGGGACGCTGCCCTACGACGTACGGGTTCGCGCGATCGCGGAGGTTCCCGCAGATTTCGACGCCCGGTTCTCCGCGACGTTTCGCCGCTATGAGTACCGGGTCACAGACGCGCCCTACGGTGCGGACCCGTTACGGCGCCACGAGGTGCTGGCCTGGCCGCGCCCGCTGGATGTGGCCGCCATGAACACCGCCTCCGCCGGCCTGGTCGGGGAACACGATTTCGCCGCGTACTGCCGACGCAAGGAGCACGGCACGACGGTGCGGGAGATCAGCAGACTCGACTGGCGGCGGGCGGGACACCTGCTGGTCGCGACCGTACAGGCGGACGCGTTCTGCCAGGCGATGGTGCGCAGCCTGGTGGGTGCGCTGCTCGCCGTCGGTGACGGCCGACGTGACGTCGACTGGCCCGCGGGGCTGCTCGCGCTTCGGGAGCGTTCGAGCGCGGTGACGGTCGCGCCGCCACACGGTCTTACCCTGGTCGAGGTGGGCTATCCGGAGGATCCGGCCGATTTCGCCCGTCGGGCCCAGATGACCCGCCGGCTGCGGGTGTAGTGCGACCGAGAGGTACGGGTATGGCCGGTGAACATTACTTCACGCCGGAGCCCGGAGGTTCCGGTGCCCGGCGCGAGATCGAGTTCTCCGTCGCCGGGCGGGACTTCACGTTGACGACAGCGGGCGGGGTCTTCTCGGCCGAGCGGCTCGACCCGGGTACCGCCGTGCTGTTGCGTAAGGCGGACCTGCCCGGGCCGGACACCACCGGCCCGCTGCTGGACCTCGGTTGCGGTTACGGGCCGATCGCCTGTGTGCTCGCGACGGTGGCACCGGCGGCTGCCGTCTATGCGATCGACGTCAACGCGCTGGCCCGCCGACTAGCCGCGGACAATGCCGTCCGGATCGGCGCGGGTGGGCGTATTCATGTGCTCGCGCCCGACGAAGTGCCCGCCGACGTGACGTTCGCGCAGATCTGGTCCAACCCGCCGATCCGGGTCGGCAAGTCCGAACTGCACGCCATGTTGCGCCGCTGGTTGCCGCGACTGGCCCCAGACGGAGTGGCCTGGTTGGTGGTCGCCCGGAACCTGGGAGGCGATTCGCTGCACCGCTGGCTGGAGGACGAGGGTTGGCAGGTGGCCCGGCACGCCAGCCAGAAGGGCTACCGGGTGCTGCGCGTCACCCGGGGGTAGACCGGGAAAACTCGCTGTCGGTTGGCTGGCCGGCTCGGGCAGGATGCGTCCGTGGGTTACGTAGACGTCGCCGGGGTGGTGCATACGCTGCCCGACGGCCGGCAGCTCTTCGCCGACGTGTCGTTCCGGGTCGGTGAGGGGGCGAAGGTGGCGCTGGTCGGCCCGAACGGTGCCGGCAAGACCACCCTGCTGCGGATGATCGCGGGGGATCTGCCGGTCGTCACCGGCACCATCGTCCGTTCCGGCGGGCTCGGCGTCATGCGGCAGTTCATCGGGATGATCGGCGACGAGACCACCCTCGGGCAGCTGGCGCTGTCACTGGCCGCCCCGCAGCTGCGTACGGCGGCGCAGCGGCTGGCCGCCGCGGAGGCGGCGCTGCACGCCGCCGAGGCGCGTGGCAAGTTCAGCACCGCAGCGGCCAAGGCCCAACTGGCGTACGCGGACGCGTTGGCCGCCTGGGGCGAGGCCGGCGGGTACGACGCCGAGGTGCTCTTCGACACCGTCTCCACGATCGTGCTCGACCAGCCGTGGGAGGCGACCCGGGACCGTCCCGTGCGGACCCTGTCCGGCGGGCAGCAGAAGCGGTTCGCGCTGGAACTGCTGTTGCGCGGCGGCGACGAGGTGCTGCTGCTGGACGAGCCGGACAACTTCCTCGACGTACCCGGTAAACGGTGGCTGGAGGGCCGGCTGCGCGAGTCGGCGAAGTCGGTGCTCTACGTCTCGCACGACCGGGAGCTGCTGGCACAGACCGCCGACCGGGTGGTCGCCGTCGAAGGTGGCAGCGCCTGGGTGCACGTGGGCAGCTTCGCCACCTGGCACGAGGCCCGGGTGGCCCGGCACGACCAGCTGGAAGAGCGGCGCCGCCGCTGGGACGAGGAGCATCAGAAACTGCGCGAACTGATGCTCATGTACAAGCAGAAGGCCGCCTACAACGATGGGATGGCCTCCCGCTACCAGGCGGCCCAGACCCGGCTGCGCAAGTTCGAGGAGGCCGGCCCGCCGCCGTTGCCGCCACGGGACCAGGACATCCGGATGCGGCTGGCCGGTGGGCGTACCGGTAAACGCGCCGTCGTCTGCGAGCAGTTGGAGCTGGACGGGCTGACCTACCCGTTCGACCTGGAGATCTGGTACGGCGACCGGGTCGCCGTGCTCGGCGCGAACGGCACCGGGAAGTCGCATTTCCTGCGCCTGCTCGCCCGCGGCGGTACCGATCCGGACCCGGCGAACGGGCCGGTGACCGGCAGTGCGTCCCTGGCTCCGGTGGCGCACGACGGCGTGGCCCGGTTGGGGGCCCGGGTACGACCCGGCCACTTCTCGCAAACCCACGACCGGCCGGAGCTGCTGGATCAGACGCTGGTGGAGATCCTCTGGCGGGGCGACGAGCACCGGGCCGGCATGGACCGACACGCGGCGATGCGGGCGCTCAACCGTTACGAGTTGGCCGCGCAGGGTGACCAGAGCTTCGGCACGTTGTCCGGTGGGCAGCAGGCCCGGTTCCTGGTGCTGCTGCTGGAGCTTTCCGGGGCGACGCTGCTCCTGCTCGACGAGCCGACCGACAACCTGGACCTGGCCTCCGCGGAAGCCTTGGAGGAGGGGCTGCGGGGTTTCGCGGGGACGGTGATCGCGGTGACCCATGACCGATGGTTCGCCCGATCCTTCGACCGGTTCGTTCTCTTCCGCGGGGACGGTGAGGTCATGGAGGTCCCCGAGCCGGTCTGGGACGTCGACTGACTGCCACGGCGAATAGGGTGGTCGGCGTGAGTGAGATGCGCTATCGCCGGTTGGGCGACTCGGGGCTCGTGGTCTCCGTCGTGGGCATCGGCTGCAACAACTTCGGTCGCAAGATCGACCTCGACGCCACTCGGGCCGTGGTCGATGCGGCCCTGGACGTCGGCATCAACTTCTTCGACACCGCCGACATCTACGGGGATCCACACGGCACTTCGGAGGAGTTTCTGGGCGCGGCGCTGCGTGGGCGGCGCGACGACGTGGTCATCGCCACCAAGTTCGGCATGAGCATGGACGGGATGAACGGACCCGATCACGGCGCCCGGGGCGCTCGTCGTTACATCCTGCGCGCGGTCGAGGCGTCGTTGCGCCGGCTCGGCACCGACTACATCGACCTCTATCAGATGCACGAGCCGGATCCGGGTACCCCGGTCGAGGAGACCCTGGCTGCGCTCGACGATCTGGTTCGGGCCGGCAAGGTGCGCTACCTCGGCAACTCCAACTTCGCCGGCTGGCAGATCGCCGACGCCGATTGGACCGCTCGCTCCCGTGGCCTGGCCCGGTTCGTCAGCGCCCAGAACCACTACAACCTGCTGCAGCGGGACGCCGAGGCCGAGGTGGTGCCGGCCTGCCGGCGGTTCGGGCTCGGGCTGTTGCCGTACTTTCCGCTCGCTAACGGCCTGCTGACCGGGAAGTACCGCCGTGGTGTCACGCCGCCGGCGGGCAGCCGGCTGTCCGCGGGTGGACGGTACGCGCAGCGTCTGGCAGCCGCGCCGTGGGACACCATCGAGGCGATCGAGAAGTACGCCGAGCAGCGGGGTCTGAGCCTCCTTGAGGTGGCCATCGGCGGGCTCGCCGCTCAGCCGGCCGTGGCCTCGGTGATCGCTGGGGCGACCGGTCCGGAGCAGGTGCGGGCGAACGCCGCCGCCGGGTGCTGGCAGCCTACGGCCGAGGAGCTGGCCGAACTCGACGCCATCCGCTAGCCGGCGGGCGCGGTGTCGGGCGCGAAGCCGTGCAGCACGGCGTCGATCGTGACCCGCACGGTCCTGGTCGGCGCCTCCCCGGCGTCCAGCGCGAGCACCGCAGAGTTGATCAAGCCCTGGACGAGTCGGGCGGCGAGCGCGGGATGCGGGTGGCCGAGGTCGGCGAGGATCGACACGGCGCTGGGCACCAGCGTGTGGTGCAGTTCCGTGATGCGTCGGCGGGTCCCGGCGGATAGCGGTGCGTTGGCGAGCGCGTGGGTGAGGCGGTACCGCTCGTCCCGAGCCGCGGTGAGTTGGGCACGGACGAACGCGGCGAGCCGGTCGCGCGGGTTCTGGGCCCGCGCGACGGCTCGCTCGATGGTGGCTGCTACCTGGGGCAGCGCCTCTTCGCACAGCGCGACCACGACGTCTTCCCGGGTGCGGAAGTACGAGTAGACGGTGGGTCGGGCCAGTCCGGTGCGTTCGGCGATGGCGGCGAACGTCATCGCCGGCCAGCCGCCGGTCAGGAGAAGCTCGCGCGCGGCGCCGAGCAGGGCACTCCGCTGTCGGGCGTGGTGCTCTGCGACGGTCGCCGCGCTGATCTTCGGCATGCCGCTATGCTAGCCGTGGATTCAATCGAGCTTTGTCGTTCGACTGAGCAGCCCCGGATACCAGACGCGTGGGCCGATCAGCCGGAACAGCGCCGGAACCAGGGCACCCCGGATGACGAAGGTGTCCAGCAGGATGCCGACCGCCATGGCGAAGCCGAACTGCAGCAGCGAGTTGAGCGGCTGTGTGGTCAGCACGGCGAAGGTGCCCGCGAGGATCAACCCGGCCGAGGTGATCACCCCACCGGTGCGGGTGAGCGCCGCACGGATCCCCTCCCGATGGCCGCGATCGGCGGTCTCCTCCCGGATCCGGCTCGCCAGCAGGATGTTGTAGTCGACGCCGAGTGCCACCAGGAAGATCAGGGAATAGAGCAGCACCCGATAGTTGGTGCCGTCCTGCCCGCCGAGGACCACCCAGGTCAGGATGGTCGCACCGAGCGCGGACAGCAGCGACAGCGCGGTGGTGGCCAGCAGCACGATCGGGGCGATCAGCGCGCGCAGCAGGGCCACGAGCACCAGGAAGATCAGCACACCCATCGCGGTCCCCACGACGATCAGGTCCCGCTGGTTGTGGTCGCGGTTGTCGAGCGCGTTCGCGCTTTCCCCGCCGACCAGGACGTCGCCGTCCGGCACGGCGCGAAGGGCGATATCCCGGACCAGTTCGGTCCGCTCCAGTGCGGCGGGACTGTACGGGTCGTCCCCGTAGACGACCTCCAGGCGGGCGACCGTTCCGTCGGCGGAGCGGATCGGTTGCCCGATGCGGGTGATCCCGTCCACGTTTTGAAGACCGGCGCTGACCGCGGCCGCGTCCTCGGCGGGGGCGTCGCTGCGGACGAGCACGGTGGTCGGGGCGAGTTGGCCGGCGGGGAAGGCCGCGGTGAGCAGTTGCTGGCCGCGCATCGAATCGCTTTCGGCCCGGAAGTCGCTGAGCAGGTTGGCGTTCGGCGTGTAACCGAGGACGCCCAGGGCGAGCCCGCCCAGGACGGCGACACTCGCCGCCGCGACGGTGACGGGCCGACGGAGGACGAGGCGGGCCACCCGTCCCCACGGTGACCGCTCTCCGGGGTTGCGGACCACCTGCCGCATCGGCCAGAAGGCCGCCCGACCGAGCAGCACCACCGCCGCGGGGATGAAGGTGAGCGCGACCAGCAGGATCATGACCACGCCCAGGGCGAGGAACGGGCCGAACTCGCGGGTGGTCGCAACGGTGGCGAGCAGCAGGGTCAGCAGCGCGAGGACGACGGTGGCGCCGCTGGAGAAGACGGCACCACCGACCTTGGCGAGCGCGCGTCGCATCGCCGCGTACCGGTCGTCGGTCTCGGCCAGCTCCTCCCGGAACCGCATCAGGATGAACAGGGCGTAGTCGGTGCCGGCGCCGAAGAGCAGCACGGTCATGATCGAGGCGGTCTGCGCGTCGATCCGGATGATGTCCGCCTCGGCCAGGGCGGCGCCTACCGCGTTCGTCAGTTGCATGGCGATCCCGACGCCGACGAGCGGGATGAGCGCGAGCACCGGCGATCGGTAGATGAGCAGCAGCAGGACGAGGACCAGTGCGATGGTCATCGCCAACAGCACCAGGTCGGCGTTGACGAAGATCTCGGTGGCGTCCGCGGCGACTCCGGCGGGGCCGGTGACCCGGATCTCGCGCTGGTCGTCGCCCGTACCGGCGATCTCGCGGATCGTTCGGATGGTCTCGGTGAATCGTTCGTCGGTGCTGTTCAGCCCCTGGATCGGCACCAGGATGATGGTGGTGGTGCCGTCGGGGGAGACGAGGCTGTCGCGTAGGTGCGGCACTGTGGCGGTGGAGATCACCCGGTCGACCCCGGTGGGCGCCTCCGGCCCGGTCAACGTCTGGCTGATCCGTGTCACCTCCGCTTCATCGGCGGCTTCGAGGCCGTCCGGGTTGTGCAGCACGATCAGCGCCGGTATGCCCTGCTGATCCGGGAATTTCTCCCGCAGCAGGTCTTGTGCGGCGGCGGATTCCGCCCCGGCGACCGGTGCGTTGGCGCTGCCCGGCTCGGTCACCTCGGCCACGGTGGGGGTGAGCCGGGGCAGTACCCCGGCGAGCACGATCCATAGTGCGACGACGAGCAGAGCCCAGCTGCGGGAGCGGGCGACGACCTTGCCCAGGGCGGTCAGCATGGGGCGTTCTCCAATGCTCAGTTTTTCAACAATCCGTTGATATCATGTCGACGCTCCGTCGGTATGGCTGGGGATGCCGCCCGATTCGCCCGCCGCCCGCGTCGGCGATGCCGTCGCAACATGCACGCGATCAGACCCGTGCCATCGATGATGTTCGCTGCCCTGGCTTTACCTGACGGCGTCGAGACCGTAGTCTCAGCAGCGGAAGTAACTCACGGGAGCCCGGTGCACCGGGCTGAGAGGGGGGCTGGCAGCCCCCGACCGTCGAACCTGATCCGGGTAATGCCGGCGCAGGGAGGAGCGTTGCGATGTCGCGACTAGGGCGACTGCATCTCATCACCGACACCCGACCGGGCCGCGATCCGCTCGCCGTGGTGTCCGCCGCGCTGTCGGCGGCCCACGCCGCCGAAGCCGCATCACAACTCGTCGTCCAAGTGCGGGTGGAGGACGCCGTCACCGACCGCGCGGCGTACGAGCTGGCGGCCCGGATAGTCGACGAATGCGCCGCCGTCGAGGCCGCCTGCCTGATCAACGACCGGTTGCACATCGCCCTCGCCGTCGGTGCCGCCGGTGGGCACGTCGGCGCGGACGACCTGCCGGTCGCCGCCGCCCGGCGAATACTCGGTCCGGCGGCGACGCTCGGGGCGACGGCGCGGACCGCGGCAGCCGGGCGGGCGGCGGTCGCCGCCGGTGCCGGGTACCTCGGCGTCGGCCCCTGCTACCCCACCGCCACCAAGGACGGCCTGCCGAAACCGATCGGTCCGGAGGGCGTGGCAGAGGTGGCCCGTGCGGTGGACGTACCCGTCATCGCCATCGGCGGGGTGACCGCGGCGCGGGTGCCCGAGCTGCTCGCCGCCGGGGCGCACGGGGTGGCCGTGGTGGGTGCCGTCGCCGGTGCCGACGACCCCGGCCGAGCCACGCTCGAGCTGCTCGGAGCGCTCGGATGTTGAACACCGCCGGTCCGGACCGGCGCGGGCCGGCCCTGCTGCGACACACCGACGTCGCAGTCATCGGCGGTGGACCGATCGGGCTGGCCATCGCCTGGCGATGCGCCCGGCGGGGCATGCGGGTGCGGGTGTACGACCCGAGGCCCGGCTCCGGTGCGGTGGACGTCGCAGCCGGCATGCTCGCCCCGGTCGCCGAATCGTACTTCGGTGAGCACGCACTGACCGCGCTGCTGGTCGAGTCGGCCCGGCACTGGCCGGGGTTCGCCGCACAGCTGACCGACGAGTCCGGGCTCGACATCGGATACCGAGACGACGGCACCCTGGTCGTCGCGCAGACCGCCGACGACCTGGCGCAGGCGCGGCGACTGTGGACGTACCAGCAGGGGCTCGGTCTGCCGGTCACACCGATGCGCCCGGCGCAGCTCCGTGACCGCGAACCACTGCTCTCCCCCCGGCTGCGCGGCGGCGCGTACCTGCCGACCGACCATCAGGTCGACCCCCGCCGCCTCGTCGTCGCGCTGCGTACGGCGGCCGAGCGGGCCGGCGCGGTCCTCATCCCACAGCAGGTCACCACGTTCGCCGAGCTCGACCCCGCGGGAACGGTGGTGGTGGCGGCGGGAACCGGTGCGGCCACCTTGACCGACCTGCCGATCCGGCCGGTGAAAGGGCAGGTTCTCCGGCTCCGCGCGCCCGGCCACGGCCCACCCGGATTCCGCCACGTCATCCGGGGATACGCCGACGGTCGCAGCGTCTACCTGGTACCGCGCGCCGACGGGGAAGTGGTGGTCGGGGCGACCGTGGAGGAACGCGGCGACGTGACCCCCACCGCGGGGGCGGTGCTGGACCTGCTGCGGGCGGCGGTGGACCTCGTCCCGGAGCTAGCCGAGTACGACCTCGTGGAGACGCGGGCCGGGGCGCGGCCCGGCACGCCGGACAACATGCCGGTACTCGGGCGGCTGCCCGACCGCCCCGAGGTGATCGTGGCGACCGGCCACTACCGGCACGGGATCGTGCTGACCCCGGTCACCGCGGACCTCATCGAGGCGCTGGTGGCCGACGGCGAAGCCGACCCCGCGCTCGCCCCGTTCGGCCCGAGCCGGTTCACCGCAGCCGCGCCAGCCGGACCCGCGACGGGTGACCGCGCAGGTCACCGCAAGGAACAGCCAGCCGCGCACCGCGCGGAATCGATCGGTCGGGAGTGAGCCCATGGAGCTGCTGGTCAACGGGGACAGTCGCACGCTGCCTGCGGAGACGACCCTCGCCGAACTGGTCGCCACGCTGACGAGCCACGAGCGCGGGCTCGCGGTGGCCGTCAACGGGGAGGTGGTGCCCCGGGCCGACTGGCCGGCGACCCGGCTACGCGACGGCGACCGCGTCGAGGTACTGACCGCAGCCCAGGGCGGGTGAGAGAGGTGGCGAGCACGCACCTGCCGACGGACGCCGACCTGGGCGGTCCTGCGCCGGTCAGCCCCGCGCCGTTCGTCATCGGCGAGGTGACCTTCGAATCCCGGCTGATCCTCGGCACCGGCGGAGCGGCCAATCTGCACTCGCTGGAGCAGGCGATCCGAGCCTCCGGCACCGAACTCGTCACGGTGGCGCTGCGCCGTGTGGACACCGCGCCGACCATGCGGGGTGGGCTGCTCGACCTGCTGGACCGATGCGGGGTTCGGGTGCTGCCGAACACCGCCGGTTGCTACACCGCCACCGAGGCGGTGAAGGTCGCCCACCTCGCCCGCGAGGCGTTCGACACCTCCTGGATCAAGCTGGAGGTGATCGGCGACGACCGGACCCTCCTGCCCGACGGGGTCGAACTGTTGCGGGCCGCCGAACGGCTGGTGGACGACGGCTTCACCGTCCTGCCGTACACGACGGACGACCCGGTGCTGGCCCGCCGCCTGGCCGACGTCGGCTGTGCCGCGGTGATGCCGGCCGGCGCGCCGATCGGATCCGGACTGGGCATCACCAACCCCCACCACATCCGGCTGATCCGCCAGAGCGTGGCCGTGCCGGTCATCCTCGACGCCGGCATCGGCACCGCGTCGGACGCCGCGCTCGCCATGGAACTCGGCTGCGACGCCGTACTGCTCGCCAGCGCGGTGACCCGGGCGGCCGATCCGGCGCGGATGGCCGCGGCGATGCGGCACGCGGTGCAAGCCGGTTGGCTCGCGGCGCAGGCGGGACGCATTCCGCGGCGGTTCCACGGCCTGCCGTCCACCCCGGACGAGGGGCGGCCCGAACTGTGAGCTACCCGAACGGGGTGGTGGTGCTGACCGACCGGAGACAGGCCCGGCGACCACTGCCGGACGTGATTCGCGCGGCGGTCGACGGGGGAGCGCGCTGGGTCGTGCTTCGGGAGAAGGATCTGCCCCGCGCCGAACGCGAGGCGCTCGCCGACGTCCTGCGCGCCGTCCTCGCCCCGTACCAGGGTCGGCTCATCGTCGCGGGCCCGGACCCGTTGGGCGCAGACGCCGTGCACCTGTCGGCCGTCGATCCGCTCCCGACCCCGCCGGTGGCGCTGGTCGGCCGATCCTGTCACGACGAAACCGAACTCGACCGTCTGTCCACGGAGGACTACGTGACCGTGTCACCGATCTTTCCGAGCCGTTCCAAACCCGGCTACGGCCCGGCGCTGGGGCTCGCCGGGCTGAACCGGCTGACGGCCCGCACCGACAGACCGGTGCTCGCCCTCGGCGGGGTGGAGACACCCGATCAGGCGGCCATCTGCCGCCGGGCGGGGGCGGCCGGGGTCGCGGTGATGGGGGCCGTCATGCGCGCCGGTGACCCCGCGGCTGTCGTCGCCGGGCTGGCCACATCCTTCGCGGGGGGTTCGCGATGACCCCGCCGGCGCTGCTCACCATCGCCGGCTCCGACTCCGGTGCCGGTGCCGGCATACAGGCCGACCTGAAGGTGTTCGCGGCGCTTGGGACGTACGGCACCTCGGTCATCACCGCGGTCACCGCCCAGAACACCCGGGGCGTCGACGCGGTCTTCCCGCTGCCCCCGGCAGCGGTGACCGCGCAGCTGACGTCGGTCCTGTCGGACTTCACGGTGCGGGCCGTCAAGACGGGCATGCTCGGCAGTCCGGAGATCGCCGACGCGGTGGCGGCCGCCGCGCGCGACGGCCGGCTGCCCAATCTGGTGGTGGATCCCGTGCTGGTCGCCACCAGCGGCCACCGGCTGGGTGTCGTCGCCGCGGTCGAGCGGCTGCTGCCGTACGCGGCGGTCGCGACCCCGAACTGCGCGGAGGCCGGAGAACTCGTCGGTCGGCGGATCGACACCCCGGAGGAGATGGCGCGGGCGGCCCGGCAGCTCGCCGCGAGCGGCGCGCGGGCCGTGGTGGTCACCGGTGGCGACCTGCCCGACAGCGCCGAGGCGATCGATGTGTTGTGGATCGAGGATTCGGCGATCCATCTGCGCGGGCCACGGGTGCCGACCCGGCACACCCACGGCACCGGTTGTTCGTTCTCGGCGGCCGTGGCGGTCCGGCTCGCGTTCGGCGATCCGGTGCAGACGGCCGTGCGGTTCGCCAAGGAGTACGTCGCCCGCGGGCTCGCCGGTGGCAGCCGGTGGCGGTTGGGCGGCGGTCGCGGCCCGCTGGACCACTTCGGATGGTCCGACTCGGAGGAGAGGGAGGCTCGTTCGTGAACGCTCGTCGCAAGGTCTATGTGGAGGGTTCCCGGCCGGATATCCGGGTGCCGTTCATGGAGGTGGAGCTCTCCGGGGACAACGCCCCGTTACGGCGCTACGACACCTCGGGTCCGGGTTCGGACCCGGAGGTCGGGCTGCCCCCGCTGCGGGGACGGTGGATCGCGGAACGGGAGGACGTGGCCCCGGTACGCGGTGCGGGTACCCCGCTGGCGGGGAGGGCGGGCCGCCGGCCGACGCAGCTGGCCTACGCCCGAGCCGGCGTGGTGACACCGGAGATGGAGTTCGTCGCCATCCGTGAAGGGCTGCCGGTGGCGGTGGTCCGGGAGGAGATCGCGGCCGGCCGGGCGGTGCTGCCGGCCAATGTGAACCATCCGGAGTCCGAGCCGATGATCATCGGCAAGCGGTTCCTGGTCAAGGTCAACGCGAACATCGGTACGTCCGCGGTCACCTCCTCGATCGCGGAGGAGGTCGAGAAGCTCACGTGGGCGACCCGCTGGGGTGCCGACACGGTCATGGACCTGTCGACCGGCAAGCGGATCCGGCAGACCCGGGAGGCGATCATCCGCAATTCGCCGGTGCCGATCGGTACCGTGCCGATCTACGAGGCGTTGGAGAAGGTCGGCGGCGACCCCGCGAAGCTGTCGTGGGAGGTCTTCCGGGACACCGTCATCGAACAGGCCGAGCAGGGCGTGGACTACATGACGGTGCACGCCGGCGTGCGCCTGGAGTACGTGCCGTTGGCCGTCGACCGGGTGACCGGCATCGTCTCCCGCGGCGGCTCGATCATGGCCGCCTGGTGTCTCGCCCATCACCGGGAGAACTTCATCTACACCAACTTCGCCGAGTTGTGTGAGATCTTCGCCCGCTACGACGTCACGTTCTCCCTGGGGGACGGGCTGCGGCCGGGGTCGATCGCGGACGCCAACGACGAGGCGCAGTTCGCGGAGCTGCGCACGCTGGGCGAGCTGACCAGGGTGGCCTGGGACCACGACGTTCAGGTGATGATCGAGGGGCCCGGTCACGTCCCGATGCACAAGATCAAGGAGAACGTCGATCTGCAGCAGGAGCTCTGCCACGAGGCGCCCTTCTACACCCTCGGTCCGCTGACCACCGACATCGCACCGGCCTACGACCACATCACCTCCGCCATCGGCGCCGCCATGATCGCCATGTACGGCACCGCCATGCTCTGCTACGTCACCCCCAAAGAGCACCTGGGGCTACCGGACCGGGACGACGTGAAGGCCGGGGTCATCGCGTACAAGATCGCAGCGCACGCGGCGGACCTGGCCAAGGGGCATCCGGGCGCGCAGGCCTGGGATGACGCGCTGTCCAAAGCGCGCTTCGAGTTTCGCTGGGAGGACCAGTTCAATCTCGCCCTGGACCCGGACACGGCCCGGTCCTACCACGACCAGACCCTTCCCGCCCAGCCCGCGAAGATGGCCCACTTCTGTTCGATGTGCGGTCCCAAGTTCTGCTCGATGCGGATCACGCACGACCTGAAGGAGTACGCCGAACGGGGCATGCGGGAGAAGTCCGCGGAGTTCGCGGCATCGGGCGGCAGGATCTACCTGCCGCTGACCGAGCCGGTCGAGCCGGGCAGCGCCAGCCGTTAGCGCAGCTGCGGAAGCACCTCGCCGGCGATGAGTTCCAGGTGGTCCAGATCGGACATCTCGATCAGCCGCAGGTGCACGCGGGTGGCACCGACCGCCGCGAACTCGCCGATCCGGTCGACGAGCTGGGCGGGAGACCCGATCAGCGGATCCTCGGGCGGCAACGCGCTCTTCTCATGCAGGGGCGCCGCGCGGCGGGCGGCCTCCGCGTCGGTACGTCCGACCGCCACGACGATGCCGGCGGAGAGTACGGGCGGCTGTTTGCCGGTGGCCGCGCGACCGAACCGGTCGCAGGCCTCGAGCACCCGCTCGTACGCCTCCGCGGTCTCCGCCACCGTCCGGAACGGCATGTTGAACTCGTCGGCGTAGCGAGCCGCGAGTTCCGGGGTCCGCTTGGCGCCCTTGCCCCCGACGATGATCGGCGGGTGGGGCCGCTGGACCGGCTTGGGCAGGGCGGGCGCGTCGATCAGTCGGTAGTGGTCGCCGTGGAAGGTGAAGCGTTCCCCGACGGGCGTGGTCCACA
The DNA here is from genome assembly GCA_036381835.1 of Micromonosporaceae bacterium. Classification (GTDB taxonomy): domain Bacteria; phylum Actinomycetota; class Actinomycetes; order Mycobacteriales; family Micromonosporaceae; genus DASULK01. Next base: position 2,392 of record DASVCA010000138.1, on the reverse strand, counting down.
GCCCGGTCAGCACCGCCAGCTGCTCGGCGAGCCGGTCGAAGCGTTCCCCGACCCGGGGGAACGGAATGCCGTAGGAGAGGTGCTCCCGCTCGTACCAACCCGCGCCGATGCCCAGTTCGACGCGGCCGCCGCTCATCTGGTCCACCTGGGCGACCATCACCGCGAGCGGGCCGGGCAGCCGGAAGGTGGCGGAGGTGACCAGCGTGCCGATCCGGATCCTGCTGGTCTCCCGGGCGAGCCCGGCCAACGTCAGCCAGGCGTCGGTCGGCCCCGGCAGCCCCGGATCCTCGCCCATCGCCTGGTAGTGGTCGGCCCGGAAGAAGCCGTCGAACCCGCACTCCTCGACCGACCGGGCGAAGCGCAACTGGTCGTCGTAGGTCGCGCCCCGATGCGGCTCGACGAACACACACACCTGCACGGTCATCGTCCTTCGCTTCCAACCGCCACCGGCGGCTGTCGTTCCATCAGCAGCTCATGCAGTTCCGCGCTGCACCGGGCGACCTCCTCCAGGTGGGCGTTGTGCCCGAGGGTGCGGGGGCGCGGAATGTCGACCGTCACGATCCGGCGGATCCGGCCGGGACGCGGGCTGAGCACCACCACCCGGTCGGCGAGCAGCACCGCTTCGTCGATGGAGTGGGTGACGAAGACGATGGTCGCCGCGTTGTCCATGTGGATGCGCTGCAGCTCGACCGAGAGCTCTTCCCGGGTGAGCGCGTCCAGGGCGGAGAACGGCTCGTCCATCAGCATCACCCGCGGCTCGGCGATCAGCGACCGGCAGAGCGAGACCCGCTGCTGCATCCCGCCGGACAGCTCGTGCGGTAGGCGCTTCTCGAAGCCGCCGAGGCCGACCATCTCCAACAACTCCATCGCCCGCGCCCGGTGCTTGGCCTTGCGCCAGCCGAAGATCTCCACCGGGAGCAGCACGTTGTCGAGAACGGTGCGCCAGGGCAGCAGCGCGGGCCGCTGGAAGAGCATGGCGATGTCGCGTCGCGGCTTGGTCACCGGTTCGCCCGCGACGGTGACCTTCCCCTCGGTGGCCGGCAGCAGTCCGGCGATCAGCCGTAGCAGGGTGGATTTCCCGCAGCCCGAACGGCCCACGATCGCCACGAACTCGCCTTCTGCCACCTCCAGATCGATGCCGCGCAGCGCTTCCACCCGTCCGGTACGGCCGGCGAAGGTGCGGGAAACGCCGGCAAGGCTGATCATCTGCCGCCTCCCTTTCGGTCCGGGCATCGCCCGGTCGCATCCTCCGATCTGAGCGGATCGGAGATCCGGGTCAGGTTATCCGCATTGGGCGGTCGAGGCATCACCCGGGGGCGCCCGGGTGTTACCTCCCTTCCGATCCGTGATACCGGTACGGCCAGAAAGGGGCGTTTCTCGTACGCTGTGTCCGACAAACGAACCCATGGATCACGGCACGGGGAGTCCCTCGACCCGCTGCCGTCCCCGTTCCAACGACCCCTCCGTTTGGAAGGACGACTGTTCATGAGAAGGCTGTCCCGTTCGATCGCCGCGGCGTTCGTCGCCTCGGCGCTCGTGCTCACTGCCGCGTGCAGTTCGGACGACGGAAACGACACCGGTGCCAGCGGCGAGAAGCTGGAGAAGGTGACCTACCTCACCTCGTTCGGCAACTTCGGGCGTGACTCGTACGCCTGGGTTGCGAAGGAGAAGGGCTTCTTCAAGGAGGCCGGGTTCGACGTCGAGATCCAGCCCGGCAAGGGCACCAACGACGTCATCGCGCAGGTCCTCGCCGACAAGGCGCAGTTCGGCCCGATCGACATGACCGGCGGCCTGCTGCAGATGGGCACGGGTCAGGCGCAGGACTTCGTCGCGGTCGCCGCGATCCAGCAGCGCACCATGGCTGCCATCCTGACCCTGGAAGGCAGCAACATCACCACTCCGAAGGACCTGGAAGGCAAGCGGATCGCGGACACCCCCGCATCCGTGGTCCGCAACCTGTTCCCGACCTACGCCCAGCTGGCCGGTGTGGACGCCGACAAGGTGGAGTGGGTCAACGGCGAACCGCAGGCGCTGATGGGCATGCTTGCCTCCGGCTCGGTGGATGCGATCGGCCAGTTCGTGGTCGGCAAGCCGACCCTGGAGACGATCGCCAAGGGCAAGAAGGCGGTGCTGCTGCCGTACAGCGACGTGATGACCGATCTGTACGGCAACGTGCTGATCACCTCGAAGAAGCTCGCCTCGGAGAAGCCGGACATGGTGAAGCGGTTCACCGAGGCGCTGCTCAAGGGCCTGCAGTACGCGATCGACAACCCGCAGGAGGCGGGTGAGATTCTCAAGAAGCACGTACCCGAGGCCAACCCGCAGGCGGCCGCGGCCGAGTTGGAGTTGATGGCGTCGTTCGTCCGCTCCGAGGGCTCGGGCGCGACGATCG
>DASVCA010000137.1:0-38316 GCA_036381835.1 Micromonosporaceae bacterium | reverse complement strand
CGTGCCGCTCAAGAGCCATTCGAGCGGCACCGGGTTTGCTCTACCCAGGACGACTCCGAGGAGGCCCCTTTGCGTTGGGACAACATCTACCTCGCCGGTATCGGGCTGTACCTACCGGAGCAGGTGTACACCGCGGAACAGGCCGTCGCCGACGGTGTGTACGACGCCGCGGCGGCTGAGACGAACGGCGTACGCGCGGTCCGCGTCGCCAGCGACGACGAACCGGGCGTGGTGATGGCCGCGGCCGCCGGCCGCGAGGCGGTGGAGCACTCCGGGATCGACCGGCGTGACATCGACTTGGTGCTGCACGGATACGTCTCGCACCAGGGTCGCGAACTGTGGAGCCCGGCCCACTACGTGCAGCAGGAGGCCGTCGGTACCGGCTCGTCGATCACGTTGGAGCTGCGCCAGGGCTGCAACGGCGCGCTGGCCGCACTCGAACTGGCGGCATCCCACCTGACCGCCCGGCCACACGCCAAGGCGGCGCTGATCACCGCGGGCGACGCCTTCCGGCTGCCGTACATCGACCGGTGGAAGAGCGACGACCAGACCATCTTCGGCGACGCCGGTAGCGCCGCCGTGCTGTCCACCGAGGGTGGCTTCGCGCGACTGCTCGCCACCGCCAGTGTCACCGAGCCGAGCCTGGAGCCGCTCTACCGGGGCAACGGCCCCTGGACCTGGGCGCCGTTCGACACCGGCAAGCCGGTCGACCTCACCACCCGCAAAGACCAGTGGCTGATGCGGTACGAGGATGCGTACGACGACGCGTTGGCGCTCGTCGGCGAGCGGGTGAACGACGTGCTGAGCCGGGTCCTCGCGGAGGCGGAGACCTCGATCGAGGACGCCCAGTGGTTCGTGCACGCCAATGTGATCAAGCCGATCGCCGAGTGGGGGTTCTACAAGGCGCTCAACCTCGACCCGGCGAAGACCACGTACGAGTGGGGCCTCGATCTGGGCCACATGGGCAACAGCGACCAGTTCGCCGGGATCCACCACCTGCTGCACACCGGCCGGGTACGGCCCGGCGACAAACTGATCACCATGGGCGCCGGCATCGGATTCATGTGGACCGCTGCGGTCCTCGAGTTCGTCTGACAGTCGTGGATGCGAACGCGGGGCGGATCTACGGGATCCACCCCGCGTTCTTGGCGATCCGCACGGCGTCCACCCTGGTGCGGGCGTTCAGCTTGGACGTGATCGAGGTCAGGTGGTTGCGTACCGTGCCGGTGGACAGGTGCAGCTGGGCGGCGATCTCGGACGCGGAGAATCCGTGCGCGGTCAGCGTCAGGATCTCCGTCTCGCGCGGCGACAGCGGGCTGGTCGCCTTCTCGCTGAGTGCGGCCAGCGCGATCTGCGGATCGATGACGCGTTGCCCGGCCGCCACCTCCCGGACCGCGTCGGCCAGGCTCGTCGGAGGGGCGTACTTCAACATCACTCCCATGGCCTCGGCCGCGAGGCTGCGCCGGAGCAGACTCGGCTGATCCATCCCGGTGAGGATGAGGATGCGGCAGTCGGGAAGCGCCTCGTGCAGCAGCTTCGCTGCCGAGATCCCGTCCAGGCCGGGCAGGTCGACGTCGATGATGGCGACGTCGGGCCGGTGTGCGGTGGCGGCTGCGAGGATCGTGTCGCCGCGCTCGCACTGGGCGACGACCTCGAAGTCAGGCTGGAGTTCCAGGAGCGCCACGAGTGCGCCACGAACCATGTGGACGTCCTCGGCGAGCAGGATCCTCAAACGCCGCTCGCCCCTGCCGTCCACGTCGGACGGGAAGACGTCTCCTTGGCTTTCTGTCCAGGACGTCGACGGACACCGGTGACCGGTACCACGGCGCATATTGCATCAGCCTCCGTCAGTACCTCCAGCAACAGGTCGGACGATCTGCCTAGTTTATCGAGGTCGATGGACATACGCAGGGGCGATCGGTGACGACAGGCCGGGCGCGGGGCCCGCCGGAGCGGCGGGCCCCGCGGGCGAGCCGGTCACGCCGTCTTCGCCAGTACCCGGTCGTCCAGCGGCTGTCCGCCGGAGAGGATCACCCGCTGCAACCGGCGCAACCGGGGTGCGGGCTCCACCCCGAGTTCGGTGACCAGCGTGCTGCGCAGCCGCTGGAACTCCTGCAGCGCCATGGCCACCCGGCCGGAGTGGTACAACGCGACCATGTAGTGGGCGGCGAAGTTCTCGTTGATCGGATTCTGGTGGCACAGGGCGCGTAGTTCGCCCACGATCTCCTGGTGGCGGCCCAGGCGCAGGTCGGCCTCGATGCGCCGGTCGAGCGCGGCGAGCCGCGCGTCCTCGAGCGAGAGCGCGTGGAGCGTGAGTCGCTGCCCGGCGTGGATGTCCGACAGGACCGGTCCGCGCCACAGCGCGAGCGCGTCACGCAGCAGGGCCGCGGCGGTGCGGAAATCGCCGCACTCGAACGCGGCGGTGCCTTTCTGGGCGAGCAGCTGGAACTGCCGGACATCGGTGGTTCCGCCGTGCAGTCGCAGGGAGTAGCCCCCGCGCTCGGTGACGAGGATGTCGCGGGAGGTCAGTGCGCTGCCGCGTCCGGCGAGGGCACGGTCGATCTTGCGGCGCAGCTGATGGATGTAGGTGTGCAGCGTGGTCGTCGCGCTGCGCGGCGGATCGTTCTCCCACAGTTCGTCGAACAGTGCGGAATTGGTCACCAGGTTTTCGTTGCTCAGCGCGAGCAATGCCAAGATTTGACAAGGTTTCGCCGCACTGGGCACGATCGACGTACCCGCCACCTCAGCCGACAATGGACCCAGAATATCTACTCTCATGACGTGCTCCCCGGTACTCGCGCCGTCGCGCGATTCGGTTGTGTCATGAGTCTGTTCCGTCCGGCCCGCAGGTGCCAGTGAGCGCATCACATCGTTGGGCGTGAAAATGTCACGGGTGCCCCGTGCGGTCGGCCGCCACCGTACCGGCGAGGACGGAATCCAACGGACCGGCCACCGCCATGTCGGCGAGAACGGCACCCACCTCGCCGCGGATCGCCCGGGCCAATTCGGCGAAGCCTGATTCCATGAAATAGAAGTGCCCACCGCCGAAGAGGCAGCGCCGCAGCGGCGCACGAGTCTCCACCGCCCAGCCGTCCAGGCTCGCCGGCGGCGCCCACGGGTCGGCGAGTCCACCGAACACCGTGACCGGACAGGGCAGCGGCTGCCTCGGCCGCGCCGGCCGGTAGGAGTCCACCGCCTCCAGGTCCGCGCGTACGACCCGCAGGAAGAGCGACCTGAGTTCGGGGATCTCGTCGATCCGCTGCGGCGTACCGCCCAGATTCAGCAGCGTGGCGAGGAGTTCGTCGTCGTCCAGCGTGGACAGCGTGCGCCGTCGCGGCACCATGTCGGGATCCGGGCGTCCCGACAGTCCCACCCACAGTGGTGGCGCCCCGATGCCGGTGAGGCGGTGGGCGACCTCCACGGCCACGATGGCGCCCATGCTGTGCCCGAAGAGCACGCACGGTACGTTGGTCCACTCCATCACGTCGCGGGTCGCGACGTCAACCACGGCCGCCATGTCGCGCGCCAGCGGTTCGGCGTGCCGCCGCCCGCGTCCCGGCAGGTCCAACAGCAGCACGTCCCAGGTGGAGGGCAGGCGGGTGGCGAGGCCGTGGTATCCGGCGGCGGATCCGCCGGCGTGGTGGAAGCCGATGAACCGCAGGCTCGGATCGCTGAGCGGGCGGGGGCGCACGAAGTTCCTCACGACCGCGCCCCCGTCCGCTCGGTGATCTCCTTGGCGAGGGCGGCCAGCAGGTCGCCCAGCGGCTGGTCGGCGGCGAAGTCGGTGACCAGGTCCTCGGCCTGGAAACGGTCCTCGACGCTCTGCACGAAGAGCATGGCCGTGAACGAGTCACCGCCCACCTCGGCGAAGGTGCACCGGAGGTCCAGATCCCCGTCGGCCTTCAGCACGGCGGCCAGTTCCGCCCGCAGGATCTCCGCGATGGCGTCCTGGTTCACGGCGGCGCCGTCCTGCGGGTCGCGCGGCGCCTCCGGGTCCGTGGCCGGCTCGGTGCGTCGCGCCTTCACCTCGGGGATCCAGTAGCGGCGGCGTTGGAAGGGGTACGTCGGAAGGTCCGGCACGAACCGGGCGTCGGGCGTGGCGAGAGCATCGAAGCGCAGGTCCGCGCCGGCCTGGAACAACTCGCCCAGCGCCGCGAGGAACACCGCCGTCACCCGACCCGCGCCGGTGGGAAGCAGCCCGACCCGCCGGCCGTCGTACTCCACGGCCGCCACGTAGCCGTCCGGCACCAGCCCGGATCGGACCGTGACTGGCAGGCCGAGCGCCCCGAACGCGCGTACGAGGCGGTCGACCGCGCCGGCCGGGTCCGCCACGTCGGCGTCCCGGTCGGCGAGCAGCGGCAGGTCCGCGGCGAGGTCGGCCACGCGGGCCGCGAGGGCGTCGGTCGGATCGGCGGCCGTGATGAGGACCGCGGACCGAGGCGCACCGCCGGGCGCCGCGCTCGGCGTGGTTCCCGCGGCGAGGCTGAGCAGACGCGCCATCTCCGCGGGGTCGTCGGCGGTTACCGCCAGCCGGTACGGCATCGGAGTCCGCCCCGCCCGCAGCGTGTGGCACACCGAGGCGAGGTCGTCCGGGCCGACCCGCAACAGGTGGGTCGCCACCGAGGCGGCCAGTGCACGAAGCGCCGGCGCGGAGCGGGCGGACAGCACCAGCAGTTCGTCCCGCCGGCCCCGGTCCGGTGCTGCGGCCGCCCCGGCGGGCTCCGCCGTGAGCGCGTCGGCCGACTGGACGACCACGTGGGCGTTGGTACCGCTGAGGCCGAAGGCGCTGATGCCCGCGATGCGGCCGGGACCGGTCCACGACCGTGAGCGCCGGGGGACCTCCAGACGCCACTCCGACCACGGGATCGCCGGGTTCAGCGGGCCCTCGGCGTCCGGTACGTCGGCGACGATCCGCTCGTGGCGCAGCATGAGCACGAGCTTGATGAGCCCGGCCAGCCCGGCTGCCGCCTCCAGGTGGCCCACACGGCCCTTCACGCTGCCGACGAGCAGGCGGTCGGTCGTCGCCGCGCGGGCCGGGCCGAAGACCGTCTCCAGCGCCCCCGCCTCGATCGGGTCGCCCAGGGACGTGCCCGTACCGTGTGCCTCCACGTAGGACACCTCCGCCGGGTCGACGCCGGCGTCGCGCAGGGCCGCCTGGATCACCTCCACCTGCGCCGGGCCGCTGGGCACGGTGAGCCCCGAGGAGGCGCCGTCGTGGTTCACCGCGCTGCCGCGGACGACGGCGAGCACCGGACGCCGCTCGGCGATCGCATCCGCCAGACGCATCAGCACGACGGTGGCGACGCCCTCGCCGCGCCCGTAGCCGTCCGCCGCAGCGGTGAACGGTTTCGACCTGCCGTCCGGCGCCAGGGCCCGGCTCTGGCACAACGAAACCATCAGGTGCGGGGAGAAGATCAGGTTGGCGGCACCCACGATGGCGTAGCGGCACTCCCGCGCCCGCAGGCTCCGGACCGCCTGGTGCAGCGCGACCAGCGACGACGAGCACGCGGTGTCGACGCTGAACGCGGGCCCGCGCAGGCCGAGGATGTAGCTGATCCGGCCGGCGGCGAAGCAGAGGCCGCCTCCGGTGCCGTAGTAGGGGTCGAGCTGCTGGGGGTCGCCCGCGGCGAGCCGCTCGCCGTACTCGGAGGACATGATGCCGACGAACACGCCGGCGTCGAGACGATCGGCGCGGCGTACCGAGATGCCGGCCCGCTCCAGCGCCTCCCAGGTCGTCTCCAGCAGCAGACGTTGCTGCGGGTCCAGCGCCTCGGCCTCACGGTGCGAGATGCCGAAGAAGTCGGCGTCGAAGCTCGCCACGTCGGACAGGAAACCGGCGCGGTCGACGTACGACGAGCCGCGTCGGCCGACCTCGGGGTGGTACACCGAACGCAGGCCGGGACGATCGACGGGGATGTCGCCGATTCCGGTGCCGTCGCCCAGCAGGAACTCCCAGTACTCCTCGGGCGTGGTCGACCCGCCGGGAAACCGCAGCGCCATGCCGACGATGGCGAGTGGCGCCCGGCGCTCCTCTTCGAGTTCCCGGATCCGTGCCCGCAGGCGGCGGGAGAGCCGTAGTTGATCCTCCACCAGCCTGCGCAGTTCCGCTGCTTCCACGTCGCTCCTCGATGTCTGACCGGGGCACGAGTCGGCGCAACCGTATTCGCGTCCGCTTGAGCCGGCCTTGTGGCGTCATTTTTCGTGATCACCGCGACTCGGTCCGGTAGCGGCCGCGTCAAGGTGACGTCAAGGATCGCTCAAGGAGTCGCCCGCACACTCGGTGCCGTCGATCCCGGCGGTCGGGCCGGAAAACCGCACGGACAGGGAGCGGTGGTATGACAGAGGGCACCGCACACGGAATTCTGGGGTGCATCGGCGACACCCCTTTGGTCGAACTGAACGGCCTGCTGCGTGATATTCCGGCACGGGTGTTCGCGAAATTGGAGATGGCGAATCCCGGCGGCAGTATCAAGGACCGTACGGCCCGCAACATGTTGCTGCACAAAATCAGGTCGGGCGAGCTGGTTCCGCACCGTTCGGTGGTCGTCGAGTCGAGTTCGGGCAATTTGGCGATCGGCATCGCCCAGCTCTGCCGGTATTACGGCCTGCGCTTTATCTGCGTGGTGGACGCGAAGACCACCGGGCAGAACCTCGCCATCCTGCGCGCGTACCAGGCCGAGATCGAGGTGATCACCGAGCCGGATCCGCAGACCGGCGAGTTCCTGCCGAGACGGATCGCGCGGGTGCGCGAGCTGCTCTCGCAGATACCGAACTCGTACTGGCCCAACCAGTACGCCAACCCGCTCAACCCGCAGGCGCACCACCAGACCATGCGGGAGGTCGTCGAGGCGTTGCCGGGCCGGCTGGACTTCATCTTCTGCGCCACCAGCACGTGCGGCACGCTCACCGGCGTCCTGCAGTACGTGCGCGAGCACCGGTTGCCGACCAGGGTCGTCGCCGTCGATGCCGTGGGCAGTGCCATCTTCGGGGACGAGAGCCGCCGGCGCCTGATCCCCGGTCACGGGGCCTCGGCCCGGCCCCCGCTGCTCGATCCGAGCGGGTCGTACTCGGTGGTCCACGTCTCGGATCTCGACTGTGTCGTCGGATGCCGTCGGCTGGTGGCCCGCGAGGCGATCCTCGCCGGCGGTTCCTCCGGCGCTGTGGTGTCGGCGCTGGAACGGATGCGGGAGCAGATTCCCGCGGGATCCAACGTCGTGCTGATCTTCCCGGACCGCGGCGAGCGGTACCTCAACACGATCTACTCCGACGAGTGGGTCCAGCGGAACTTCGGCGAGGTCGCACATCTGTGGAAGGAGTCCGGGATCGCGGTGGCCGGCCGGCGGTGATCCGGCCTACGGCGAACCGGCTTCGGTGTCTTTCGAGAGGAGAAACGCATGCGGGTGTCCCAGCTTCCCGGTCAGACCCTGCCCGCGCTGATCGTGCCTGACGGCGACGGGTCCATCGTGGCCACCGTCAAGGAGAACCGCGCCGAGATCCGGCAACTCATCACCGAGGCCGGCGCGGTGCTGTTCCGCGGGTTCGACGTGGGCGGTGTCGAGGGCCTGCACGACGTCGTCCGAGCGCTCTCGGGTGAACTGCTCGACTACACCGAGCGGTCCTCGCCGCGCAGCAGCATCTCCGGCAACGTCTTCACCTCGACCGACTACCCGCCGACCGAGTCGATCTTCCTGCACAACGAGTGCTCGTACCAGACGCACTGGCCGCAGAAGGTCTACTTCTACTGTGTCACCCCGCCCGAGACGCTCGGCGCGACGCCACTGGCCGACGTGCGGCAGGTCTACCGCAACATCGACCCGGCGGTGGTCGAGGAGTTCGTCCGGCGCAAGTGGATGTACGTCAAGACCTTCCTCGGCGACATGGGCGGTAGCTGGCAGTACTACTACGACACCGAGGACCGCGCGGAGGTCGAGCGGTACTGCGCCAGCCAGGACATCGCCGTGGAGTGGGTCGGCGCAGACGGGCTGCGTACCCGCGCGGTCCGCGAGGCGATGCACCGCCACCCGGTCACCGGGGAGATGGTCTGGTTCAACCACGCGACCTTCTTCCACATCAACTCGCTGCCGGAGATCTACCGCGAGCAGATGCTCGAGATGTACGGCGAGGAGAACCTGCCGAGCCACACCTATTACGGCGACGGTGGGCGGATCCCGGACGACGTCGTCGAGCACCTCAAGCAGGCGTACGAATCGGCCAAGGTCCGGTTCGACTGGCAGCAGGACGACCTGCTGGTCATCGACAACATGCTGACCGCGCACGGCCGGGAGCCGTACACCGGACCGCGCAAGATCGCTATCGCGATGGCTGAGGCGTCCAACGCCCCAGCGGTCGCGTGACCGGGGTGGACGCCATGGGCGACACGATGACCGACGCCGATCTGCGGTTCCGCACCGCCACCGGAGCCGACCTCGCCGCCATGGTCGAGATCGAGACCGGCCCGGACACCACCCGGTACATCGGCGTGACCGGCCGGGACTACCACGAGCGGGCGCTGGCCGACGACGACCAGGAGCAGATCGTCGCCGAGGCCGCCGACGGCACGGTCGTGGGGTTCGTGGTGCTCGCCGGGCTGCGCGACGGTGGGGGCTCGGTCGAACTGCGCCGGATCGTCGTGTCGCACCGCCACCGCGGCCGGGGCACCGGGCGCCGGTTGTTCCGGGCCGCGGTCGCGCGCGCCTACGCACGTCACGGTGCCAGGGAGGTCTGGCTCGACGTCAAGCCGGACAACGCACGCGCCCAGGCGCTCTACGAATCCGAGGGATTCCGCCGTTGCGGCACCATCCCCGACCCCATGGACCCCGACGGGGTCCTGCTGCTGATGACCCACACCCCGGAGACGGGGACCGACCAACGGACAGGCAGGGAATGAGCTGATGCGGGAGAAACTGGCAGTCGTCGACCTGGACTCCGCGCGCATCGAGGGTGAAGCGGTACCCGACATCGCCTTCATCGCCGGACACGCCGGCTACGCCGGGTGTCCCCGGTGCGTGGAGGAACTCATCGCCGCCGGACAGGACTTCGACCGGGCGTTCGCCGAGCGCGACTACGAGCGCTTCATCTCGTACTTCGTCAACGAGAACGCCACCGGGCTCGGCGCCGACGGCACCGTCGGGATGAACCGGGACGCGTGGGGGCGGATCCTGCGGGAGTACTTCGACGAGCCGACCTGGACGTTGCGGATCACCCCGATCAAGACGGTCGTGCAGAACTGTGTGAGCGGCCAGATCCTCGAGGTCGCCCGCTTCGACTCGGCGGAGCAGGGATCGATCACGTTCGTCCACGTGACCTGCTGGGTGCGCGACCACGGCCAGTGGAAGGTCGCGCTGCAGACCGAGGCCGGACCGCTGCAGGACACGCAGGCGCTGCTGGACAAGGTCGCCGCGCAGCGGGAGGAGTTCGAGCGGCCATGACCCACACGATCGAACCGACCACGGCCGAGGTCGCGGCCGTCGCGGTGGCACCGACGGACGGCGTGGTCCCGGACCGTCGCGCCCTGCCGGAATGGCACGGATCGGCCATCGCCGCGTTCCGCCGGGTGGTGCAGGAGCATCCGGACCGCGAGGCCGTGGTCGCCGTTGACGGCCGACTCACGTACGCGGAGCTCGACGACCTCAGCGACCGGCTGGCCGGCCTGCTCGCCGAGCGCGGCGCCGGCCCGGAGCGCCGGGTGGGTGTCCTGCTTCCGCGTTCGGTGAACCTGCTCGTCGCCATCCTCGGCATCCTCAAGGCCGGGGCGGTCTACGTGCCGTTCGACCCGGAACAGCCCGCGCAGCGGCTGGCCCGCATCGCCCGTGACGCCGGGCTGGTCACCACCATCACCACCGCCGACCTGGTGGAGTCCGTGCCGAGCACGGGCGGGGCGGCGCCGGTGGTGTTGGACCGCGTCGACTGGGCGGCGCTGTCCCGCGCGACACCGGTATCCCTGCACCCCGACAACCTCGCCTACATCATCTTCACGTCGGGTTCGACGGGTCGACCCAAGGGCGTGGAGATCTCGCACCGCTCGCTGGTCAGCTTCCTCAACGGGATGGAGCAGGGCGGCTTCTTCGGGCCGCCGGGAGCCCGCCTGGCCTGGAACGCGTCGGTCGCCTTCGACGCGTCGGTGCAGGAGTGGGTGCGCGTCTTCCGCGGCGACACCGTCGGCGTGCTGACCGACGACATGCGCCGTGACGCCGAGGAGTTCGCCGAGTTCATGGTGGAGCACGGGCTCACCGAGGCCGACATGACGCCCTCCCACGCCCAGATGCTCATCGACGACCTGGCGGGTGTCGCGCGTCGTGGCACACACCTGCGCCTGTTCATCGCCGGTGAGGCGATCCCGGCGCCGTTGTGGCAGACGCTGCAGGAGCTCATCGCCGACGGCGTGCTTTCGGCGATGAATCTGTACGGGCCGACCGAGGCCACGGTCAACGTGTCCGGTACGCCGATCAGGCCTGGCGACACCCCCCACATCGGCCGCCCGCTCGCCGGGGTCGAGGTGCGCGTGGTGGACGAGAACCTCGAACCGGTGCCGGTCGGTACGCCGGGGGAGCTGTGCGTCGCCGGCCCGTACCTGGCCCGTGGGTACACGGGCCGTCCCGGCCTCACCGCGACGAAGTTCGTGCCCGATCCGCTGTCGGGTGACGGGGCGCGGATGTACCGCACCGGCGACCGCGTCGTGCTGCGCGCGGACGGCACGCTGACCTACCTCGGCCGTACCGACGACCAGATCAAGATCCGCGGTCACCGGGTGGAGCTCGGCGAGATCGAGGCCGTCATCGCCGATCACCCGGACGTGACACGCGCCGTGGTGCTGTACCGCCCGGACGGCGACGGCGGCGGCTGGCTGCACGCCGTCGTACGGCTGCGGCCCGGCGCCGGGCTCGACGGTGTCCGCGAGCACACCGCGAGCCAGTTGCCGACCTGGATGCGACCCACTGAATACACAGTTGTCGATTCGATTCCGCTGACCGTCGGTGGCAAGGCCGACCGCGGCGCGCTGATCAACCGGCTGGAGTCCGGCCAGGACCTGTCAGGTCCGCGAGAGGAACAGGAGAAGACGATGAAGGCTGACGCGACCGAGACCGTCCGCACCGTGTGGTGCGAAGTGCTGAAGGTGGACACCGTCGCCGCCGACGACGACTTCTTCGAGATCGGCGGCCACTCCCTGAGCGCCATGCAGGTCGCCAGCCGGCTGCGCTCGGCGCTCGGCATGAAGGTACCGACCCAGTTGCTGTTCACGCACCGGACGTTCACCGCGTTCACCGCCGCCGTCAACGAGCGACTCGAGGCGCACCTCGCCGCGGAGGTCCCGGCGTGAGCGGCGTCGAACGATGGGCCGTACTGATCAACACCGAGGAGCAGTACGCCCTGTTCCCAGCCGGTCGGCCGGTGCCCGGCGGTTGGCGGCCCGCGGGCTTCGAAGGGCCCGAGGACGAGTGCGTCGCCTACGTCGACCAGCACTGGACCGACATGCGACCGGCGTCGCTGCGCCGGGCGATGGCCACCACGGCTGCCCGGTGAGCGGACGCGCCGCCGAGTGAGAACCCCGGAGAACGCCGGACCGGACCCTACAGCGGACGGAGTTGTCGACCACCATGTCTCAGACACCGCCATTCGTCGTCATCTCGGGCGCCCAGGTACACGACGTCGTCCACGGCCAGGAGCGCGTGGTCACCGAGCTGATCGACACCGCCTACCGGTTGCACGGTGAAGGCGAGACGGTCAATCCGGACTCGTACTTCCTGCGCTTCCCCGATCGGCCGACGTCGCGCATCATCGCGCTGCCCGCCTCGGTCGGCGGCAAGGTCGCGGTGCACGGCATCAAGTGGATCTCCAGTTTCCCGGAGAACGTCGCCGCCGGCATCCCCCGGGCCTCGGCCGTGCTGATCCTCAACGACGTCACGACCGGCTACCCCATCGCCTGCATGGAGGCGTCCATCGTCAGCGCGGCGCGCACGGCGGCCTCCGCCAGCCTCGCCGCGCTGCGCCTCAGCGCCAGCCGTGCCCGGCCCGTGCGCCGGCTCGGCATCGTCGGCGCCGGCCTCATCGCCCGCTACATCCACACCTACCTCGCCGGCAACGGACTGGAGTTCGACGAGATCGGAGTACACGACATCGCCGCCGAGTCGGCCGCTGGCCTCGCCGCGCACCTGCGGGAGGTCCAGCGGTCCCCGGTACGGGTGCACGACACCGCGGCGGAGCTGATCCGCGCCAGCGACCTCGTGGTGTTCGCCACCGTCGCCGGTGAGCCGTACCTGCACGACCCGGCGCTGCTGGCCCACAACCCGCTGGTCCTGCACATCTCACTGCGGGACCTGTCGCCGGACATGATCCTGTCCGCCTGGAACGTGGTCGACGACGTCGAGCACTGCATGAAGGCCAACACCTCGCTGCACCTGACCGAGCAGCGGACCGGGCACCGCGGCTTCGTCGCCGGCACCCTCTACGACGTGCTGGTCGGCCGGCTCACCGCGCCGGCCGACCAGCCGGTCGTCTTCTCGCCCTTCGGCCTGGGCGTGCTCGACCTCGTCCTGGCGAAGCACGTCTACGACACCGTCGTCGCCGGGGGCCGGCCGTACGTCGTGCCGGGCTTCTTCCACGAACTGAGCCGCCACGGCTGACCGGTCCACGTCGGCGGCCCCGCACAGGTAAGGACTGACCCTTGAGACTGCTATCTCTCAGCGAGGTGCTTCCGGGCGAACCGGTCACCAACGCCGACATGGCCGACCGGTTCTGCCTGCACGCGCGGTGGCTGGAGAAGGTCACCGGCAACCGGACCAGGTACTTCTGCCGCCCCGACAGCCCTCCCGGCGTACCCAGGAACACCGGAGACCTGGCCACCGCGGCAGCCGAGCAGGCGTTGGCGAGCGCCGGGGTCGACCCGGCCAGCCTCGACTTCCTCATCCTCACGACCGCCTCGCCCGACCACCTGATGCCCGCCACGGTGAACCTGGTGGCCGACCGGCTCGGCCTCAACGATCTGCCGACCTTCCAACTCACCTCGGGTTGCGCCGGCGCCCTGCAGGGCCTGTACACCGCGCGGGCACTGCTCGCCGGCGGCGCGCGGCGCGGTCTGGTCATCGGCGCCGACACCTGCCGGAACCTGTGGCCGTCGGCGGAGGCGGTGATGACCGCACGGCCAGCCGAGATGGTCAACTTTGCGCTGTTCGGCGATGGCGGCGGCGCCGCCGTCGTGGACGCCGACCCGCACGGTCCCGGCCTGGTGGTCGACCACATCTTCATCCGGACCGTCGGCAAAGGCAGACCACCGGCGCAGGTGGTGCGCTGGTACGGCGCCGACGGCGCGCCGAGCGTCCCCGACGGACGCGGCGGCACGACCCGCGAGCCGATGGCCGAAGAGGACTACAAGGCCATCGAGCGGCACGTACCGGAGGCCGCCCGGGCGGTGCTGGACGAACTCGTCGCGCTGACCGGCTGGCCGCTCGCCGACGTCGAGCATGTGCTCACACCGCAGCTCAACGGTCTGATGACCGAGAAGATCCGCGAATACCTGGGGGTGCGGCCCGACCAGGCGGTCTCCTGCGTGGCGGACACGGGCAACAGCGGCAACGCGCTGCCGTTCATCCAGCTCAACCGCGCCATGCGTCGCATCGCCTCCGGCGTCGGAGTGGGCGGGCGCATGCTCGTGACCACGATCGAGTCGTCCAAGTGGGTCCTGGCCGGCATGGCCCTGCGGCACCAGCCGGGGAGCGACGGCGATGTCCGTTGACCACGCCGCGCCGACGCGGCCCCCTGCCCACCCGCCCCGCTCCACGCTCGGCGAGCTGCGGGCCCTGCTGCGCGGAAGCGACGGTGACGTCTCCGCCGCCGTGCGCCGACTGCTCGACGGACTCACCGACGTCGTCGACGTCGAGGCCGCCGGCAACCTGCTGCGCAGATACGCCGACCGGCTGCGCGACGGGTTCGTCGGCACACGCGTCGCGCTGCTCGGCAGCTCCACCCTGGACCCCGTACCCGCGCTGCTGACCGCGGCAGCCGTACGGCGGCGGCTGCTGCCGGAGATCCGGCTCGCCGGGTTCAACCAGTGGCGACTGGAGATCGCCGCGGGCGCGCCGGACCTGGCCGACCTGCGCCCGCGCCTGGTCGCCTGCCTGCTCGACGACTCCGCCGTCTTCGCCGGCGTCGCCGACCCGGTCGACCCCGACCAGGTCGCCGCCCGGTGCGCCGCCTTCCCGGCAGAGCTGGCGGCGTGGGTGTCGGCCGCCCGTGACGTGCTCGGTGGACTGGTGGTGCTCACCACCGTCCCGCTCAGCCCGCTGCGCCGCTACAGCGTGATCAGCTACGCCGGCCGGGCCCGGGTCGAAGCCGCGTGGGCGCGGATGAACGCCGCGATCTCCGAGCTGGCGTCAGCGTCGACGGTGGTGCTGTCGGCCGACGGACTCAGCCACCTGGCCGGGGTGACGTTCGCCGACGACCGGATGCGCCACGTCGCCGCGCACGCCTACGCACCGGAGTACCTGCTCGCCTACGCCGAGGAGCTGGCCCGCGTCGCGGCCGCCGACCTCGGCCGGTCCGGCAAGTGCCTGGTACTGGACCTCGACGACACGCTGTGGGGCGGGACCGTCGGCGACGTCGGCACCGGCGGCCTGCGGCTGGGCGGAACCTACCCCGGATCGGCGCACGCCGAACTGCAGGCGTTCGGCCGCGACCTCGCCAAGCAGGGTGTCCTGCTCACGTTGAGCTCCAAGAACGACCAGGCCGTCGCCACCGCCGCGATCGAGGAACACCCCGAGATGCTGCTGCGCGCCGACGCGTTCGCCGCGACCCGGATCAACTGGGACCCCAAGCCCGACAACCTGCGCGCGATGGCCGAGGAACTCAACATCGGCCTCGACTCGATGGTGTTCGTCGACGACAACCCGGTCGAGCGTGAGCTGATGCGCCGGCTCGCACCCGAGGTCACCACCGTCGAGTTGCCGGCCGACCCGGCCCGCTACACCACCCACCTGGCCACCCGCGGCGACTTCACCGTCCTCACGCTCACCGACGAGGACCGCGACCGCACGAACCAGTACCGGGCGCGGGCGGCGCGGGAGGCGCTCGCCCGTACCGCCACCGACCTCACCGAGCACCTGGTGGCGCTCGGCTCCCGGCTGACGGTCGAACCGTACACCCCGCTGAACGCGGCCCGCATCGTGCAGCTGTTCGGCAAGACGAACCAGTTCAACCTCACCGGGATCCGCTACAGCGCCGACGACGTCGCGGCGCTCACCGCCGACGGGCGCACACACTTCTACGCCGCGAGGCTCAGCGACCGGTTCGGCGACAACGGCCTGATCGCCGCGTTGGCGCTGACCCGGCAGCCCGACGGCGCCTGGTCGATCGACAACTTCGTGTTGAGCTGCCGGGTCTTCGGTCGCAACGTGGAGGACGCGATCGTCGGCCTGGTTCTGCGCAGCGCCCGCGCCGCCGGCGCCCCGTCGGTCCTGGGCACCTTCCGACGTACCGAGCGCAACCAGCGGTTCGCCGACTTCTACCGGCGGTGCGGGTTCCGTCCGATCGGCCCGGACGACGACACCCACTTCCGCCACGACCTCGGTCAGTTCACCGATCTGCCCGCCTGGATCGAGATAACCCACTCCCTGGAGGTCTTCCATGTCGCCTGACCGGTTGATCGCGGAGGTGGTCGCCGACCTGCTCGACGTCGACGCCGACGAGCTGAGCGCCGCCACCGTTCTGAACAGCATCCACGGCTGGGACTCCGTCAACGCCCTGCGCGTACTGGTCTACCTCGAACGTCACCTCGGCGTGTCGCTGGACTACGAGCGGTTCGCCGACGCGACCACCCTCGGTGACCTCGCCCGGGTCGTGGCGTCGGTCACCCGGTCCGAGGAGGCGGTGCGATGAGCGCGGCGGAGCGGATCGAGACCGACGTCCTCATCGTCGGCGGGGGACCCGCCGGCGCCCTGCTCGGCTTCCTGCTCGCCCGGCGCGGCGTGGACGTGCTGGTGGTCGAGAAGCAGACCAGTCTCGAACGGGAGTTCCGTGGCGAGACCATCGCCGCGCCGAGCGTGGTCACGCTGCGCCAACTGGGTTTCGGGCCGGCCCTGGACGCGCACGGCTACCTGCGCACCGAGGGCGTGACCATGTACATGGAGGGCCGGCGGGTCTTCCAAGTGGACTACCGTCGCTTTCCGGTCGGTGAGGTCCCCATCGACATGCCGCAGCCGGGACTCATCCAGATCTTCCTCGACGCGGCCGCCAACCACCCCACCTTCCACCACGAGTTCGGCACCGCGTTCACCGACCTCGTCCGCGACGGCGACACGGTGCTCGGTGCCACGCTGCGCCGCCGGGACGGCTCCACCGTCGAGGTCCGCTCGCGGCTGCTGGTCGGCGCGGACGGGCGTTTCTCCAAGGTACGGCGCGTCGCCGGGCTCACCGCGGACGTGCAACCCATGGCCCGGGACTTCCTGCAGTTCAGGTTGCCCCGCCCGGCGGACTGGGGCCTGCAGGCGGAGCTGATCGTCGACCACGACCGGCACCTCGTGGTGCTGCCGACGTTCCCGAACTTCATCCGGGTGGGGAACAACCTGCCCAAGCGCGGCATGGGGGAGTTGCGCAAAGCCGGCTTCGAGGCGTTCCGCGACGGCATCATGCGGCTCTACCCGCGTCTCGCCCCGGTCGTGGCCGAGCACCTTCGTTCCTGGGATGACACCGCCTTCCTGGACATCTTCACCGCCGAGGTGCCGGTGTGGACCCGTGACGGGCTGGTGCTCATCGGCGACGCCTCGCACACCTGTACGCCCATCCTCGGCCAGGGGGTGAACGTGGCGATCCAGGACGCGGTCTGTCTCGCCCCGGTCGTCGCCCGCGTCCTCGCCGAGGGCCACCGCGTCGTGCCGGCCGCGGCCCTGGCGGACTTCGTCGAACAACGCCGTCGGCACAAGTCCTTCGTCACGAAGTTCCAGCGCATCCAGGAAGCCGCACTGGCTCAGCGGAACTGGTCGGGGGTACTGCTGCGGCGGGCCCGCTACCGCACGCTCAACGCCCTGCCGCTCAAGTACCGGATCTTCGGCAAGGTCCTCACCGCGCCGCACACGGTCGACCCGGCCGATCTCGCCCCGGGCGCGGACGCCGTCCACTCCGGTGTCGCCAGCGCGGCGTAGGTCCGCTGTCCCCTTCCACCCCGGCAACCCGAGGGGGTCCAACCATGTACGAAGACGACGCTATCGTCGACCCGACCTCGTCCATCGCAGTGGTGGGCATGGCCGGACGCTTCCCGCAGGCACCGGACATCGAGGCGTTCTGGCGGCTGCTGAACGAACGCGGCGACGCCATCCGACCGGTCCCGGCCGACCGCTGGGACGCGGGCGCGCAGCTCGACCCGGAGAAGCACATACAGGACGTCGGCGGCTTCCTCGACGACGTCGACCTGTTCGATCCGGGCTTCTTCGGCATCTCGCCCCGCGAAGCCGAGGATGTCGACCCGCAGCAGCGGCTGATGCTGGAGATCGCGTGGCGTGCGCTGGAGGACGCCGGGAAACCCGCCGCCGCGCTGCGCGGTACCCGTACCGGTGTCTACGTCGGCGCCTCCTGGCACGACTACGAGATCCTCCGCAAGGACCGCGGCGCGGGCGCCACCCCACACAGCGCGGTCGGCAACGCACTCGACGTGATCGCCGCCCGCGTGTCGTACTTCCTGAAGCTGACCGGGCCTTCCCTCGTGGTCGAGACCGGCTGCTCCTCGTCCCTGGTGGCGCTGCACCTCGCCGCCTCGGCGCTGGTAGCCGGGGACATCGACGGCGCGCTGGTGGGCGGGGTGAACCTGATCCTCGCCCCGGACGTGTCGATCGGCCTCACCCACTTCGGCGGGCTGTCCCCCGACGGTCGGTGCAAGGCGTTCGCCGCGTCCGCCAACGGGTTCGTGCGCGCCGAGTGCGTGGCCGGGCTCTACCTCAAGCGACTGGACCGCGCGCTCGCCGACGGCGACCCGATCCGGGCGGTGATCCTGCGTACGGTCGTCAACAACGACGGCGGCGGGGAGAGCCTCGTCACGCCCAACCCGGAGGGCCAGGAGGACCTGCTGCGCCGCGCGTACCAAGGTCTGGGCCTGCCGCTGGAGCGGCTGCGCTACATCGAGGCGCACGGGACCGGCACCGGCCGGGGCGACCCGATCGAGGCCGGGGCGATCGGCCGGGTGCTCGGGCGGGCGCAGGACCGGTCCGCCGACCCGCTCGCGATCGGCTCGGTGAAGACGAACATCGGTCACACGGAGGCCGCCGCCGGGCTCGCCGGGCTCGTCAAGGTGATACTCGCCCTCCAGCACCGGATGGTCCCGCCGAGCCTGCACTCGGCAGAGCTCAACCCGGCGATCGACTTCGACGCGCTAAACCTGCGGGTGGTGCGCGAACCGCTCGCCCTGCCCAGCGGGGAACCCGTGTACGCCGGGGTGAACTCGTTCGGCTGGGGTGGCACGAACGCCCACGTGGTACTGGCGACCCCGCCCGCCAGGGCCGCCCGGGAGGAAGGACACCCGAACCGGCTTCCCGCCCTGCTGCCGGTGTCGGCCCACTCCCCGGACGCGCTGCGCCAGCGGGTGGGCGACATCCGTGACCTGCTGGCCGGCGCGGCGCAGACCGGGGGCGACGGGTCGCATCCGGGGACGGCGGAGGTCGCCGAGACCCTGGCGCACCGCCGGGACCACTTCCCGCACCGGGTCGCCGTGCTCGCCCCCGACCGGGACACCGCGCTGGCCCGGCTCGACGCCTACCGCGCCGACCCCGACGCCGACGTCGACGGCGTGTTCGCCGGCCGGGCCGAACCGGTCGGCCGGACCGCGTTCGTCTTCCCCGGCCAGGGCTCGCAATGGGCCGGCATGGGGGCGCGGCTCTACGCCGAACACCCCACCTTCGCCGAGGTCGTGCGGCGGTGCGCGCGGGCGCTGCGGCCACACGTCGACTGGGACCTCGTCGAGGTGGTGTCCGGCGCCGCGGGTGCGGACTGGCTGTCGCGGGTCGACGTCGTGCAGCCCACACTGTGGGCCGTCTCGGTCGGGCTCGCCGAGCTGTGGCGGGAGGCCGGCGTGCACCCGGACGTCGTGGTGGGGCACAGCCAGGGCGAGGTGTCCGCCGCCACGGTCGCCGGGATGCTGTCCTACGAGGACGCGGCCATGGTGGTGGCCAAGCGCAGCGAGCTGGCGCTGCGGGCGTCCGGCAAGGGTCGCATGCTCGCCGTCTCGCTCACCCCGGAGCAGGCCCGTCAGGCCCTGGAGGGCTTCGAGGAACTGGTGTCGCTCGCCGTGAACAACGGCCCGACCTCCTGTGTCCTGTCCGGCGACACCGAGGCGGTACTGGCGCTCAAGGAACTGCTGGAGGCCGATGACGTCTTCTGCCGGCTGGTCGACGTGGACTACGCCTCGCACTGCTCGCAGATGGACGCGCTGACCCCCGACCTGGTGCGCGCCCTCGCCGGGGTACGCCCGGTGAAGGGGAACGTCGAGCTGGTGTCGACGGTACGGGTGGCGCCGCTGGAGGGCCCGGAGCTGGACGCCGCCTACTGGGCGGACAACCTGCGTCGGCCGGTCCTGTTCCAGGACACCATGAACCTGCTGTTCGACCGCGGAGTCACCCACGTCGTCGAGGTCAGCCCGCACCCGGTGCTGGTCACGGCGTTGGAGCAGCTCGCCGAAGCACGCAACCCGGCCCCCCGGATCCTGTCCACGCTGCGGCGCGACCAGGGCACGCCGGCGGACCTCACCGCCGCGTTCGCACGTGGCTACGTCGCCGGGCTGGCGCCGTTCGGCCCACCGACCGGGGCCAACGCACCCGTGCCCGGGTACCCGTGGCAGCGGTCGCGGTTCTGGCCGGACAAGGCGCGCCGACGCCCGCCGCGCATCGGGCTGGAGGTGACGCTGACCCCGTCGGCCACCGAGCAGGACCTGTGGCAGGCCGGGGTGGAACTGGGGATCGACACGCACCCGTGGCTCGACGACCACCGCGTGCACGACGCCGTGGTGGTGCCCGGCGCGGCGATGCTCGCCCTCATCCTCGCCACCGGCCGGGCGCGTACCGGCCGCAACCCGAGCCTGCTGTCCGACGTCGAGTTCCGCAGCGACCTGACGCTCGCCGGGGACGCCGCCACCGTCGACCTGCTGTGGCGTGACGACGTCAGCGAGGGCGGCTCGGTGAGTCTGCTGTCGCTCGCGCCGGACGGCTCCGGCTGGACCACACACGCCACCGCCCGCGCGCAGCGACCCGCCGTCACCGCGCCGCCACCACCCTTCCCGGTCGACCTGCTCGACGGGTCCGCCACCTCGGCCGACGACTTCTACGCCGCGTGCGACCAGCGGGGACTGCGGTACGGGCCGGCGTTCCGGGGCGTGCTGAGCCTGCGCGTGGCCGACGAGCGGGCCCTCGGCGAGGTGGAGCTACCGGCGCGCTGCCGCGCCGGCGTCACCCCGAACACCGTGCACCCGGCGCTGTGGGACGCGGCGCTTCAGGTGAGCCTCGCGGTGCTGCCCGGCGACACGACGGTGGTGCCGGTGGGCGTGGAGCGGGTGGAGGTCTACGACGACCTCGCGGAGCCGCTCACCGCGGGCTGGTCCGCGGCGACCCGTCGCGCCGACGGGCGGGTGGACGTCACGCTGTTCGACGCCGAGCGCCGACCGGTGCTCGGCATGGTCGGACTCGCCCTGCGGGAACTGGACACCGCCGGCGACGTCGACCCTGACGCCGGCCGGCTGTACCGGCTGCGGTTCCGGCCCGCCCCGCGGCGGGACGTCGACGCCGCCACCCCGGCCACCCGGCGCGTCGTCGTCTGCGGAAGCGGAGACGTCGCCGCGGTGGCCCGCGCGGTCGAAGCCACCACCGGTGGGGTACTCGTCGCCGCCGGCGTACCGGGTGTCGCCGACGGCGACCGGCTGCGCGCCGTACCGGATCTCACCGATGTGCTGTTCCTGGCACCCACCGCGGCCGACGGCCTGGCGGCACAGCGACGCGCCCTCGGCGAACTCGCCGACCAGGTCCGGGCCTGCCTGACGCTGGCCTCCCCGCCGCGGATCGTCGTGGTGACCACCTGCGCCCAGGCGGTACTGCCCGGGGAGCGGCCCGACCCGGGCGCCGCGCTCTTCTGGGGTTTCACCCGGGTGCTGCGACGCGAGCATCCCGAACTCACCCCCACCGTGGTCGACGTGGCGGCCGGCGACGGGCTGGTCCAGCTCGGCGTCGAGGTGGCCGCCGGTGAACCGGATGACCAGGTGGTGCTGCGCGGCGACCAGCGGTTCGCCGCCCGGCTCGTGGCCGGTGGCGTGCTCGAGGAGGACGAGGAGGAGCAGCCGCGCTGGCGGGGTCCCGCCCAGCCGTTCCGGCTGGTGCCGGCGCGACCGGGCCGCTGGGACGGTCTCGAGTTCCGCCCGCTGCGGCGGCGTCTACCCGGCCCCGGCGAGGTGGAGATCGAGGTCACGGCGACCGCCCTCAACTTCATCGATGTGATGAAGGCGATGGGTACCTATCCGGACCCGGTCGGCGCGACCCTGCTGGGTGGCGAGTGCGTGGGCCGGGTGACCGCAGTCGGCCCCGACACCCCCGGGCCGCGGATCGGGGACCGCGTGGCGGCGTGCGTGTTCGGCACCATGTCCTCGCACGTCACCGTGGACGCCAGCCACGTCCGCCCGGTCCCGGCGGACATGTCGGACGCCGACGCCGCCGCGCTGCCGCTGGTCACGACCACCGCCTGGTACGGGCTGGCCGAGTTGGCGAGGCTGGGGCCGGGCGAGACCGTGCTGATCCACTCCGCGGCGGGCGGGCTGGGCCTCGCCGCGATCAACGTCGCGCGGTACCTCGGCGCCGAGGTCATCGCCACCGCCGGAAGCGAAGCGAAGCGCGCCTACCTGCGCGAGCTGGGGATCAAGCACGTCTTCGACTCGCGCGACCTGTCCTGGGCCCGCGAGGTCGTGGCGGCCACCAGCGGACGCGGCGTCGACGTGGTCCTCAACTCGCTGACCGGCGCCGCGATCACGCTCGGTCTGCAGGTGCTGGCCGAGGACGGCAGGTTCGTGGAGGTCGGGAAGAAGGACATCTACGCCGGGCGCACGATCACGATGGAGTCGTTCCGCAAGGGCATCAGCCTCGCGGCGGTGGACCTGGCCGGCCTGATGGCTCGCCGGCCGGAACGGTTCGCGCGCCTGTTCACCGAGGTCTGGCGGCTGGTCGAGGCGGGTGAACTCGGGCGGCTGCCGGTGCTGCCGTACCGCTTCGCGGACGCCGCCGAGGCGATGCGCACCATGGCGCGCGGCGACCACATCGGCAAGTTCGTCCTCACCGATCCGGCCACGGTGGATTCGGTGGCGCCGGAGCCGATGCAGGACGGCCGGTTCCGCTCCGACGGCACGTACGTGGTGACCGGCGGCCTGGGTGCCCTCGGCCTGTCCCTGGCGGAGTTCGTCGCGGCCCGCGGCGGCGGGGCCCTGGCGCTGCTGGGCCGATCGGCCCCCAAGCCCGATGCCCAGGCCCGCATCGACGCCCTGCGGGCGGCCGGCACGCCGGTACGCGTCTACCAGGTCGACGTGACCGACCGTGACGCGGTGGCCGGGGCGCTGGCAGACATCCGCGCCGGTCTTCCACCGGTGCGCGGAGTGGTGCACGCCGCCGGTCTGCTCGACGACGCGACGATCGCCAACCTGCGGCCGGAGCAGATCGGACGGGTCGTCGGGCCGAAGGTGGACGGCGCGCGGCACCTCGACGAGCTCACCGACGACGACCCGCTCGACCTGTTCGTGCTGTTCTCCTCGGCGGCGGCGCTGGTCGGCAACGCCGGGCAGGCGGCGTACGCCGCCGGCAACGCATACCTGGACGCGCTGGCGCAGGCCCGCCGCCACCGCGGCCGGCCGGCGCTGTCGGTGCAGTGGGGGCCGTTCGCCGAGGTCGGTCTGGCCGCCCAGGACGACCTGCGGGGGGACCGGCTGGCCGAGCGCGGCATGGGCAGCTTCGGGGTGGACGAAGCGTGGGCCGCTCTCAGCCGGTTCCTCACCGACGGCGCGCCGTCCGTCGTCGGCTACGTGCCGCTGGACCTGCGGCGCTGGTTCGACGCGTACCCGGACACCGCGGCGCTGCCGAGCTGGCGGGAACTGCGCCACGGCGGTGGGTCGGGCGGCGGGCCCGGTGACGGCGGCCAGTTCCTGCAGGAGCTGCGCGCGGCCGTCGGCGACGCCCGTACCGCGCTCGTGGAGGGCAAGGTGCGTGAGGTCGCCGGCCGGGTGTTGCGGATCGAGCCGGCGGGCATCGAGCGGGACACCCCGCTCAAGGCGCTGGGTCTGGACTCCCTCATGGGGTTGGAACTGCGCAACCGGCTCGAAGCCGCGTTCAACCTCCGGCTCTCCCCGACACTGCTGTGGACCTACGGCACGTGCGGCGCGCTGACCTCCGCGCTGTGTGAACGGCTGGGTGCGGAGACCGTCGCCGGGCAACCCGACCAGTCATCCGATGGAAGCGAGCTGCTGTGACGACGACACCCAACGCAGCCACGCCAGGCGGCACGGCGACTCCGCTGTCCCGTGCCCTGGACACGATCAGGAAACTGAAGGCCCAACTGGCGGAGCAGGCCGGCCGCGCGCCGATCGCCGTGGTCGGCGTCGGCCTGCGCCTGCCCGGCGGTATCGACACCCCGGACGCGTACTGGGCCGCCCTGGCGGAGGGGCGCGACCTGGTCCGGCCGATGCCGCCGAACCGGATGGCGCCGTTCACCGAGCAGTGGCAGTCCCTGCCTCGCCGCGGGGGGTTCCTCGACGAGGCGCTGACCTTCGACGCGGCCTTCTTCGGCATCAGCCCCCGGGAGGCACGGGCGATGGACCCGCAGCAGCGGCTGCTGCTGGAGGTCTGCGTGGAGGCGCTGGAGCAGGCCGCCCTGCCGCCGGACCGCCTCGCCGGACAGCGGGCGGGCTTGTACCTCGGTATCACCCACCAGGACTATCGCGACTGGGAGCCGCGCACCGCCGACGCGTACTGGGCGACCGGCAACGGGCACTGTTTCGCGGCCGGGCGGGTGGCGTACGCGTTGGGCCTGACCGGTCCGGCGGTCGCCGTCGACACGGCGTGCTCGTCGTCGCTGGTGGCACTGCACCAGGCCGCCACGGCACTCCGCCGGGGGGAATGCGACGTGGCCCTGGCGGCCGGGGTCAACCTGATCCTGTCCCCCCGCTCCACCCGGCTGCTGAGCCGCGAGATGGGCGCGCTCGCCCCGGACGGCCTGTGCAAGGCCTTCGACGCCCGCGCCAACGGTTTCACCCGCGGTGAGGGCTGCGTCGTGCTCGTGCTCAAGCGCCTGGACGCCGCGGTGCGCGACAACGACACCGTGTACGCGGTAGTCAAGGGTTCGGCGTTGAACCAGGACGGACGCTCGGCCGGGTTCACCGCGCCGAACGTGCTGTCACAGGTGGCGCTGATCCGGGCCGCCTTGGCGGACGCGGAGCTGACACCGGCCGACATCGGACTGATCGAGACCCATGGGACGGGTACCTCGCTCGGCGATCCGATCGAGATGGCGGCCGTGGTGACCGCGCTCGGCGAGCCCAAGGGGCCCGACGACCCGCTCTACGTCGGCGCGGCGAAGACGAATGTGGGCCACCTCGAGGCGGCCGCGGGGTTGACCGGTGTCGTCAAGGCGATCCTGTCGCTGCGGCACGGCGCGGTGCCGCCGCTGGTTCACTTCACCACCCTGAACCCGCGTATCGACCTCTCCGGCACGGCGATCCGGCTGCCCACCCGGCTCGCGCCGTGGACGACACCGGCGAGCGGGCGGCATGCCGGGGTCAGCTCGTTCGGCATGAGCGGCACCAACGCGCACGTCATTCTCGGCACGCCGGAGTCGGCCGGGGTCAGCGCACCGTCCCCGGTGCAGGTGGACGTGCCCGGCTTCGAGCTGTCCGCCCGGACTCCGGAGCAGTTGCGGGAGTTGGCGGCCCGGTTCGCCCGGCGGCTTGCCGACCTGGAGCCGGAGCGGTACGCCGCCTTCGCGTACACCGCGTCGGCGGGCCGGGTGCGGCACCGGTGGCGCGCGCGGGTGGCGGCCACCGACCCGGTGGCCGCACGCGCCGCGCTGGAGGCGCTCGCTGTGGGGGCGCCGTCCCCGGCGGTGACGGTCGGCGAAGGCGACGGCGACCCGTCGCCGTTCGACCTGCCGCGCCAGGTCGTCGAGTTGCCGCACTACCCGTGGCAGCGGCAGCGGTTCGCCCCCGACGTGGACGTCCCGCAGCCGACGGCCCCCGCCGCAGCGGACGCCGCCGTAACGGCCCCCGCCGCAGCGGGCACCGATCAGCCCCTCTACGAGGTCGGCTGGGAGCCGCTGTCCGGTGCCGCAAGCAGCGACGCCACGCTCGTCCTGGCCGGTGACGACCCCGACCTGCTGCGCCGTCTGGCCGAGGCGGCGGACGGCAGAGACCCGGTTCTGCTGCCCGCACCGGGGGCTGCCGGCGCGGCCGGGCGGCTGCCGACCCGCGACGAGGAGTGGGCCGCGTTCTGGCGGTCGCGTCCGGCGGGGGAGCGGGCGATCCTCGTGCTGGCTCCGGCAGCCCACGCGCTTCCCGCCGACCTGAGCGGTGACGCGCTGACCGTCGGCGCGGCGCTGTGCGCGAGCGTGACCAGCGCCGTCCGCTCGGCGCCGCCCGGTCACCGGGTGGTTCTGCTGACCCGGGGTGCCCGCCGGGTGGGCCCGTCCGACGTGGTCCCGGCGACCGTCCACGGGCTGCTGCACGGGCTGGCACCGGTGCTCGGGCTCGAGTACGCCACCTGGGGCGGCGTGCTCGACCTGCCCACCAAAGTCGGTCCGGCGGACCTGCGGGCCGCGCTGCGCGGACTCGACGGCCTGCCCGGGGAGGACCTGCTCGCCGTGCGTGAGGGGCGGCTGTACGCGGCCCGGCTGCGCCGCGTCCCCGCCGGATACGAGACGACCCTCACGATCCGCTCGGACGCGCGTTACCTGGTCACCGGCGGTCTCGGCGCAATCGGGCGGGCGATCGTCGCCGACCTCGCCGCGCGGGGTGCCCGCCACCTGCTCCTGGTGGGCCGCCGCGCCGAACACGAACTTCCGTCCGCCGCCGTGGAACTGCTCGCGCGTCTGCGCGGCGACGGCGTGGACGTGCGGTACGAGAGCGCCGACTGCGCCGACGCCGCGGCGCTCGCCGCCGTCCTCGACAGCGCCGGGGACGAGCCGCCGCTGCGCGGCGTCGTCCACGCGGCCGGCACCCTGGCCCGCGCCGCGCTGTCCGAGATGGACGAGGCACGGTTCACTTCCGCGCTGGCCGCGAAGTTCGCCGGCGCCTGGTGGCTGCACCTGCTGGTACGCGACCGGCCGCTGGACTTCTTCGTCCTGACCTCGTCGGTGTCGGCACTGTGGGGCACGCAGGGTTACGGCGGGTACGCGGCGGCCAACGGCGGACTGGATCTGATCGCCGGCCACCGCGTCGCCCATGGGCTGCCCGCAACCAGCGTCGCGTACGGGCCGTGGGCGGTCGACGGCATGGTCGACGAGGCGGCCCTCGCCGACCTCGCCCGGGGCGGTGTCGATGGGATCAGCGCGGCCACCGGTTGCGCGGCCCTCACCGACCGGGCGCCCGGCGCCGAGGCGGTGCTCGTCTGCTGCCCGGTGCGGTGGCCGCGTTTCGTCGCCACCATGTCGGCCCGGCGGGAACGCGCGGTGTTCCGGTCCCTGGTGGACGTCACCGCTTCCGCGGCCGTCGCGGCCGACGCGGACGGCGGACCGGGCGAGGGCACCGATCCGGCCGGCGCGGCCCCGGACCGCGACCGGCTGCTGGGGCTGCCGGAGAAGGCCCGCCCGGCTGCGGCGCGTGAGGTGGTGGCGCAGGAGGTGGCCCGGGTGCTCGGCTACCCGGACCGCGACGCCATCCGCGACGACCAGGGACTGTTCGACCTCGGACTCGACTCGATGATGGTGGCCGACCTCGTCGAGGCGCTGGGCACCCGGTTGGGGGTGCGGCTGCTGTCCGCCGACGTGTTCGACCACCCCACGGTCGCCGACCTCGCCGCAGCCGTGCTCACCCGCCTCGGCGGGCCGGTGACGAACCCGCACACGCCGTCCGTGACCGCCTCCACCGGGGCGGCCCGGCTGCCCGCCCTGCCCGCGGTGGACGTCGCCACCCCCGCGACCGTCGACCCGGGGCGGTCCGTGGCGGCGCCCCCGGTCCCCGTTGCGCACGGTCCAGGCGCGTCGGAGTCCGGCACGGCTCGGCCACGCGCCAATGTGGCGGACCCGGTGGAGCCGATCGCGATCGTCGGCATGGCCGGCCGCTTCCCCGGCGCCGACTCGGTCGAGGAGCTGTGGCGCCTGCTGCTCGACGGACGCGACGGCGTCGGTCCGGTACCGCCGGACCGCTGGGACGCGGCCGCGCTGCACGACCCCGACCCGGTCAGCGTCGGCACCGTCACCACCGACCAGGGTGGATTCCTCCGCGACATCGTCCGGTTCGACGCCGGGTTCTTCGATATTCCGGCGCGTGAGGCGGACAGCCTCGACCCGCAGCACCGGCTGCTGCTGGAGTGCGCCTGGCATGCGCTGGAGGACGCCGGCATCGATGCCACGAGCCTGCGCGGCTCCCGTACCGGGGTCTTCGTCGGCATCTCCAACTCCGACTACGCCCGGATCCTGGAACGCGGGGGGCTGGCCGGGCTCGACGCGTACTTCGGTACCGGAACCTCGCTCAACGCGGCCGCCGGCCGCATCGCGTACCTGCTGGGTCTGCACGGGCCCGCGCTCGCGGTGGACACGGCCTGCTCGTCGTCGCTGGTGGCGATCCACCTCGCCGTGCGTTCGCTGCGCAGCGGCGAGAGCGAGATGGCGCTGGTCGGCGGAGTGAACGTGATCGCCGACCCGGCCGCGTCGGTCGCTGTCAGCCGCGCGCACATGCTGTCGCCGGACGGCCGGTGCAAGACGTTCTCCGCGGCCGCGGACGGGTTCGTCCGCTCCGAGGCGGTCGCCGTCCTGGTCCTCAAGCCACTGTCGGCGGCGCGGCGCGACGGTGACCGCGTCCTCGCGGTGCTGCTCGGCAGCGCGGTCAACTCCGACGGCGCGTCCTCCGGCCTCACCGCACCCAACGGCACGGCGCAGCGGGAGGTGCTGGCCGCGGCGCTCGCCGACGCCGGGGTCAGCCCGGCCGACGTCTCCTACCTGGAGGCGCACGGCACGGGTACGGCGCTCGGCGACCCGGTCGAGATGGGCGCCGCCTGGGAGGTCCTCGGCGCTGGGCGTCCGCCCGGCGAGCCGCTGCATGTGGGTTCGGTGAAGAGCAACGTCGGCCACTGCGAGTCGGCGGCCGGGATGGTCGGGGTGATCAAGACCGTGCTCGCCCTGCGGCACGGGATCCTGCCGGCGAACCTGCACTGCGCTGAGCTGAACCCGCGGATCCCGTGGAGCGAGATGAACGTGCGGGTGGTCGACGCGACGATGCCGTGGCGGGCGGCCGGCGGTCGCCCGCGCGTCGCCGGCGTGTCCGGCTTCGGGTTCTCCGGCACCAACGCACACGTCGTCGTCGCTGAGGCGCCGGTCCAACAGCCCGAGCCCGAGCCGCCGACCCCCGCCCAGGGGCCGTGGCTGCTGCCGCTGTCGGCGCCGGACGACGAAGGGCTGGCCCGGTTGACCGCGGCCTGGCAGGACCGGCTCGCCACCAGCGCGGACGACGATCTGCCGGCGCTCGTCGGGCTGGCCGGTGCCGGCCGGGCGCATCTGCCCGTACGCCGGGCGGTGCTCGGCGCGAGCGTGGCGGAGCTGCGCGAGGCGCTCAGCAAGCCGCCGCGCCGGGCCGGGCGTACCCGTCCGCCCAGGGTGGCGTTCCTGTTCGCCGGGCAGGGCGCCCAGTACTTCGGGATGGCGCGGGACCTGTACGAGTCGGAGCGGGTGTTCCGGGAGACGTTCGACGAGTGCGACCGCCTGCTGGCGCCGCAGCTCGGCGTGTCCCTACGGGACGTGATCTGGTACGGCGAGGACCGCGAGCTGCTCAACCAGACCTCCTTCACGCAGCCCGCCCTGGTGGCTTTGGAGCTGTCGCTGGCCGACTTGTGGGCTTCGTGGGGGGTGACCGCGTCCGCGGTGATCGGGCACAGCGTCGGGGAGATCGCGGCCGCGATCCACGCCGGGGTGCTCAGCCTGGCCGACGGGCTGACCCTGATCAGCCACCGGGCGCGGCTGATGCAGGGCACGCGGCCCGGTGCGATGCTGGCCGTCGCCGCGCCAGCCGAGCGGGTCGAGGCCTGGTTGGCCGGCACCGGCCTCGACATCGCCGCCGTGAACGGCCCGAAGGCGACCGTGGTCGCCGGTCCTCCGGAGGAGGTCGACGAGTTCGCCGCCGCCCGGAAGGCGGAGGGGGTGACCGTCCACCGGCTGGTGGTCTCGCATGCCTTCCACTCCCGGCTGATGGAGCCCATGCTCGCCGACTTCCGCGCGGCCCTGGCGCCGCTGTCGTTCCGCCCGGCCGAGTTGCCGATCGTGGCCAATCTCAGCGGTCGGCTGGCCCGCGCGGACGAGTACGACGCCGACTACTGGTGCCGGCACGTCCGCCACCCGGTGCGTTTCCACGAGGGGATACAGCAGCTGCGGGCGCTCGACGTCGACGTGTTCCTGGAGATCGGTCCGGGCCGCACCCTCACCGGCCTGGTCACCGCGGCGGGCGCCGTGCCCGCGGGCGGGGCGGTGGCGTCGCTGCGCCGCGGGGTGGCCGACCGCAGGAGCCTGCTGGAAGCTGTCCATGACCTGTACGAGCAGGGGCAGCGGATCCGCTGGGAGGCGGTGCAGCCGCGCGTCGTCGGCCGCCCAGACCAGAGCGGCGCCCCGAGGTACCCGTTCGCCGACACCCGCTACTGGGCCCGCGTGCCGGATGGGTCGCGCCGTGACCGGTCGGCGGGTGACCGGCCGGCGGTGCCGCACTGGGGTCGGGAGCTGCGCTCGCCGGCGCTGTCGGGGCGGGTTTTCGAGTTCCCGCGCAGCGCCCGGTTCCCGGCGTATCTCACCGACCACCGGCTGTACGGGACGGTGGTGACGCCGGCCGCGTCGCACCTGTCCACGATGTTGTCCGCGCTCGGCCCCGACGGCTCGCCGCTCACGCTGGTCGACCTGGTCTGTCCTCGCGCGCTGGTCATCCGCGACGACGAGCGGTACGACGTGCAGCTCACCGTTGACGGGCAGGGTGACCGGCTGGCTGTGCAGAGCCTGCTCGACCCGGACCGCGGGCTGTGGCAGGAGCACCTGAGCGCGCGGCTGCGGCGCGACGCCGCTGGGGTGGACCCGGCCGTACCGGACCGTGAGGCGTTCATCGCGCGGGCGCGGCGGCACATCACCGGCGCCGACTTCTACGGGTACTTCCGGGCTTTGGGGTACACCCTCGGGCCGTCGTTCCGGTGGATCGCCGACGTGTGGCTCGACGGTGACGAGGCACTGGTCCGCTACGCGCCGCCCACTGTGCCGGACGACCCGCGCGACTACGAGGTGTACCCGGGTCTGATCGACTCGTGTTTCCAGAGCATCGCCGGTTTCCTCGTCGACGACGCGGAGCGGACCGAGGAGGAGCCATCGCTGGCCATCCCGTTCTCGGCGAGCGTGCTGCGGTTCGTCGCCCGGCCCGCGCCCGGTGCCGAGGTGTGGGGTCATGTGCGTGTGCGCTCGGCCGATCCGCTGCCCGGCGGCCGGCTGCGGGTACACGCTGCCGACCTGCACATGTTCACCGACGACGGGCGGACGGTTCTCGCCGCCGAGGATTTCCGGGTCCGGCACGCGCCGCGCGACCTGCTGGTCCGCAGCCTGCGTGAGCAGTCCGCCGGCCTGTACGAGCTGACCTGGGTACCCGGCGGGGCGGACGCGCCGGTGGCTGCGGGGGCCGACGGGTACCGGGTGGCGCTGCTGGCACCGGCGGACGGAGCGGCCGACGTGTTCGCGGATGCCGTCCGGGCGGCCGGGCACACGGCCGCCGCCGACCCGGCCGCCGCCGACCTGGTACTGGACCTGCGGTTCTGCGAGCTGTCTGCCGATGTGGAGCTTCGTGAGGCGGTCCTCGCACTCGCGGACTCGGTGCGGGAGGCGCCGCCGCACGTGCCGTACGCGGTGGTCGCTCCCGACGGCCCGCCCGTGGCGCCCGTCCGGGAGGCTCTGTGGGGCCTGCTGGCCGCGGTTGAGGCGGAGGAGCCGCGTCGCCGGCTGCTGCGCGTGCAGTGGGCGGGCGGTGGTGGCCGGGCGGCGGCAAGCCTGGTGCGCGTCCTCACCGACACGCTGCGGACCGGTGTGCCGGAGACCCGGCTGCGGGTTGACGGCGACCGTGTCGAGGTCGCCCGGCTGACGGTGCGCCCACAGACGGCCGTGGGGCGCTGCCCGGACGGGGTGCTGGTGACCGGCGGGTTGGGCGCGTTGGGGCTTAGTGTGGCGCGCCTGCTGGCCGCCGGCGGGGTCCGTTCGATCACCCTGATGGGGCGTTCGGCGCCGGACGCGTACGCCACCGAGGTCATCGACCGGCTCACCGCGGACGGCGTGCGGGTCGCCGTCGTCCACGGTGACGTGCGGGACCCGGTCGCCTGCGCGGCCGCGGTCGCGGCGGCGACCGCGCAGGGTCCGCTGCGCGCGGTGTTCCACCTGGCCGGCACGACCGCCGACGGCGCGTTCGCCACGCTCACCCCGGAGGCCTTCGACGCGGTGCTGTCCGGGAAGGCCCACGGTGCGCGGACACTCGCCGAGGCGCTACGCGGACACGACGTCGAGGCGTTCGTGCTGTTCTCGTCGGTGTCGAGCGTGCTCGGTGCAGTCGGCCAGGCGAACTACGCCGCGGCCAACGGCTACCTGAACGGCCTGGCGATGGCGTTGCGTGCCGAAGGGGTACCCGCGACCGCGGTGTGCTGGGGGCCGTGGGAGCCGGACGGCAAGGGAGGCCTCGCCGCCACCGAGGTGGTGCGTTCGGCAGCCGCCCGGCTGGGTGTTCGTGCGTTGACCGACGCCGAGGCTGGTCCGCTGCTGTTTGCGGCGATGGCGGCCGGCACCGCGGGGCTGGTCGCCGTCGCGGTCGACCTGGCGCGGTTCGCGGCGGCGGCGGCCGGTCACCCACGCGCGGCCCTCGTGTCCGGTCTCGTCGCGGCCCCGGTCGACGGTGCTGGTGAGGGTGCTGCGGCGGACGGCGGCCGGCAGCCTGCGCCCGGGTGGTTGCGGGAGCGGCTGAACGGCGTCTCGGCGGCGGAGCGGCACGACCAGCTCCGCGCGGCGATCTCGGCGCTGGTGGCCGAGGCTTTGGGCGAGCGCGGAAGCATCGACGAGACGCGCGGTTTCGCCGACCTCGGCGTCGACTCCGTGATGGCGATCGACCTGCGGGCGCGGCTGTCGCACGCTTTGGGCACCGACCTGCCGGCGACGGTCGCGCTGGATAACCCGACGGTCCTGGCGATGACTTCCTTCGTGGAGGGTCGCGTCTTCGGTCTCGATGCGCCGGTGGTCACCGCGGGGGCTGGCAACGTGCCGGCGAGTGGCGGCGAGCGGTCGAAGTCGTCCCCCGTGGAGTGGGACCAGGAGGTGGATCCGGCCGCGTTGTCGCTGGACGATCTGGTCGCGGCGGCCCGGGAGGACCTCGCGCTGGACGTGTGACCTTCGTCGGGCAGCACAACCGGGGGGCCGCACAGAGGTGCGGCCCCCCGGATCGGTGAGGGTCGCTCAGCCCGGACGGCGTCCGGTGAGCCGGCAGATCTCGTCGATGACGCGGGGCCACACCGCGCGCGGCAGCACGCCGTGGCCCATGCCGGGGACGGTGACCAGTCGGGCGCCGGGAATCGCCTCCGCCGTCGCCCGGCCCCCGGCCACGTTCCACACCGGGTCGCTCTCGCCGTGGACGACGAGCGCCGGGATCGAGAGGCCGGCCAGCTCCTTCCGCCGGTCGCGGGACGCCACCACCGCGGCCTCGTGCCGCAGCCGACCGGCTTGGTCGTAGCCTCGTCGGTAGGCGCGTCGGCCCATCTCCCGCAGCCAGTCCTCGTCCATGTCGTAGCCGGGCGAGCCGATCAGGCGGAACAGGTCGACCATGAGCTGACCGGCGGCCTCGGGGTCGTGGACCGGGCGGTTCTGCAGGCGCTGAAGCTTCGTCGCGAGGCGCATGGACAGCCGTCCGATGCGCGGGGACGCCGTCGCCGCGATCGAGGTGAGGGTCAGTACCCGACCGGGATGGCGGATCGCCAGCTCCTGCGCGATCATCCCCCCCAGGCCCATTCCGACTAGGTGTGCTTTCGGCCAGCCCAACGCGTCGAGGACGGCTGCCGTATCCTCGGCCATGTCGGCGAGCCGGTATGCCGCCGCACCGGGCCGCAGCATCATTCGGAGGATCGTGGGACGGCCGGCCTCGTGCAGGTGGGTGGACTCACCGACGTCGCGGTGGTCGAAACGGGCGACCGCGAACCCACGTTCGACGAGTGCGGCGCAGAACTCGTCGTGCCACATGATCATCTGCATGCCGAGTCCCATGACGAGCAGCAGCGGCTCGCCGTCGGACGGTCCCATGTGCTCGTAGGCGAGCCGGATGTCGCCGTGGCTCGCCACGCCGGCCCGCGGCGTCACCGTGCCGTCGGCACGGACGCCTCCTGCTCCGTGTGTCATGGCATCGAGGATCGCTGCGGTTGCTTGAGCGGGAGTTGAACCTCTTCTCCGACGTGTGGTGCCGGTTCGGCTGTCACGCCGGGGCAGCGCGCCGCGCCGACGCGGTCAGGTACTGCGGGGCGAGGACCGGTACAGCCGGGCGCGGACCACGAACCACCCGTCGCAGGGGCCGATGAAGAGTTCGCCGTTGGCCAGGGCAACCCGCTCGGCGAGGCCGGTGAGGCCGGTGCCGTATCGCGGCGGTCTGGGCAGTGAGGCGCCCACACCGTCGTCGCGGATCTCCACGGTGACGACCTTGTCGTCGTGTGTCACGGTGATCTGGCAGTGACGGGCGTTGGAATGCCGTACCGTGTTCGTGGTGGCTTCCCGCACCAGCGAGGCCGCGCACTGTTCGAACGGCTCCTCGAGCTGCTGCAGCGTGCCCTGGATGGTGACGACGATGCCCGACGCTTTCAGCAGCGCCTCTGCCGACTGCGCCTCCACGGCGAGGGAGACCTTTCGGTAGCCGGAGACGGCGGCCCGGACCTCGGCCAGCGCGTCGCGGGCCACTGCACCGACCTCAGTCATCTCGATGGCGGCCCGAGCCTGGTCGAGGGTGACGAGGCGGGCCGCGAGCTCCGCCTTCAGCGCCACCGCCGACAGCCGTTGTCCCAGGATGTCGTGCAGGTCGCGGGCGATGCGCAGACGTTCCTCGGCGAGCGCGAGTTGGGTGAGGTTGGCACGGGCCTGCTGCAGTTGCGTCGACATTTCCAACTGCCGGTAGATCGACACCTGGACGGCGTGGGTGATCACGACCAGGAAGAACATGGTCGTCAACCCCTCCAGCGTGGCTCCCGTGGCCGCCGCTGCGCCGACGAACGTGACGGAGTGGGCCGTTATGATTGTCGGCCACCACCGCAGCGAAAAGTTGATCAACAGCATCACGGAGCTGAAGAACGCCAGGCCGGACAGCCAATCGAAGCCGAGTGACGGCAGCAGCAGCGCGCCGGCCATGTGCGTGAGCCCCAGCGTCACCGGCGCCCGGTTCCGATGCAGGTCGGGAGTGTTCCGCCAGACCACCCGGACGTATCCGGCGGCGAACAGGGCGAGAGGTAGGTAGAGCAGCCGGTTGCGGTCCGCGAGGCCGACCACCGGGTACGCCAGGAACGCCAGCAGAGCGAGGGCGAACAGTCTCACCTGGATGCCGCGTCGGCGAAGCCCCAGGTTCGGTCGCGGCCGGGCGACGTAGGCGTCTCGGGCGGCAGACATGCGCACATCCAAACACGCGAATAGTTCGCGGCAACCTTCCAAGTCGGTGCCGGCTACTGCCTCCACGAGCGCTACGGCACTAGGAGTCCACATTGTACCCGAGCAGCCAGGACGTGGAACGGTCCCAGAAGTGACGCAGGAAGACCGGGGCCACCTTCTCGGCCATCCACCGCCCCAACGGCCCGGGCCGGAGCCCACGGTACCGGTCGAGCACGCGGATGATGCGCTCGATGCGGGGTCGCCGCAGCGCCTCGTACGCCGCCAGCGCAGCCTGAACGTCGTCCGCGTCACGCAGGCAGCGGGCCAGCGTCACACCGTCCTCGATGGCCAGGGATGCGCCGAGGCCACAGCCGATCGGATGCGCGGCGTCACCGATGATCACCATCCTGCCGTCCCGCCAGCGCGGCACCTGGTACGGCGGGGACAACGGTACGGGCCGGCCGAGGGTCTCCGTCGCCGCCACCAGTGCCCCGGCGACGGTGTCGCCATCACCGTACAGTTCGGTCAGCCGGGTCCGGCACACGTCTTCATCCGGGCCGTCGGGGGCTGCCGCGTCGTCGGCGGGCACGACGGCACTCCACCAGACCTGGCCGGCCGGACTTGCCGCGAAGATCAGGGAGGAACGTTCGGCCAGTACCATGTGAAGCGCCCCGGGTGACACATCCGGAATGCTCGCGACACCGTCGACCGCGTAGCCGGTGACCTGCTCGCAGGTGGAGGCGGTCGCGTCGATGATGCGGCGGACCCGCGAGGCCGCGCCGTCGGCGCCTACCAGGACGTCGCTCTCGACGCTGCTGCCGTCGGCGAACCGCCCGGTCACGCCTCCCGCGGTCGGGGACGCGCCGACCAGCCACTTGCCGGTGTGGATCGACGCGCCCGCGCGTTCCGCCTCCGCCCGCAGGGCGCCGATGAGGTGGGATCTGAGGATGACCAGGGCGGTGAATGTGTCCCGCGCCCCGCGGTCCGGCACCACGCCGAGCAGCTGTCCTCGGCTGGTCCATATGTGCAGGCTGGAGACGGTGAAGCCGCGGGCGAGGACGGCGCTGTCGCAGCCGAGTGCCCGCAGTGTCCGCAAGCCGTTCATACCCAGGGTGAGAAACGAACCGGTCGTACCGCCCGGTTCGGTGTACGCCTCGTACACGGTCGTGGGGATTCCGGATCGGGACAGGGCGATGGCGGTGGGCGTACCGGCAGGGCCGCTGCCGACGACGGTGACCCGGGGTGCAGGCATCCGCCCCACGATTATGTCCTCCCAGTGCTCCGACGTTCGCACACAGTCTGTACAGAACCGCTGCAGTAACGCTTGAGGTGGCGCAAGGTCGTTGGTCCACCGTCGCGGCCGATAGGGATATCGCTTTCCCGCCGTCCTTCGTAACGCCCGTCCGAGGCGTCCGCCGTCACTCAGACCGGCTGCCCGCGAGTGGGCGAGTGACCTTGGGTGAACGGTCGTTGACCGTCCGGATGGGGGATGGCCGGCTATCGGTGGGATGGAGTAGGGTCGGCGCGTCTCGATTGTGAAAGGGCGTCGATCTGGGCGGTAGTCGACTGTTGACCCCGGTCTCCGCTGCGGCGGGGGAGGCGGAAGCCGCGGTGGCGGCGGTGCTGGCCGATCTTGG
The DNA here is from genome assembly GCA_036381835.1 of Micromonosporaceae bacterium. Classification (GTDB taxonomy): domain Bacteria; phylum Actinomycetota; class Actinomycetes; order Mycobacteriales; family Micromonosporaceae; genus DASULK01. The sequence continues at coordinate 1,876 of DASVCA010000137.1, read as the reverse complement.
GTCTGGGCGGTATCGCGGGGTGGTGGTGGATTCGCCGCCGGGCGCGGGCAAGTCCACGCTGGTGGTGCGCGCGGCTAGGGAGCTGGCGTCGGACGGCGAACGGCTGATGATCATCGCGCAGACCAACGAGCAGGTCGACGACCTGGTGAATCGGCTGGCCCCCGAGGTCCCTGAGCTACGGATCGGGCGGCTCTCCGCCCAGGACTACGTGCCGACGCAGCGGGTCGAGATGCATTCGAATGTCCGGGTGGCGGCGAAGGTCGAGCAGCTGGACGATCCGGTTGTGATCGTCGGTACGGCGGCCAAGTGGGCGACGGTGACCGAGGGCTCTTGGCCGTGGGCGATCGTGGACGAGGCGTACCAGATGCGCTCGGACGCCCTGTTACGGGTGGCCGGACGCTTCGAGCGGGCGCTGTTCGTCGGCGATCCGGGGCAGCTGGATCCGTTCTCGACGGTGGAGACCTCGCGCTGGACCGGGCTGACGTGGGATCCGATGCAGAGCGCGGTGGCGGTGCTGCTGCGGCACAACCCGGACCTGCCGGTGCACCGGTTGCCGGTGTCGTGGCGGCTGCCCGCGTCGGCAGCGCCGGTGGTGGCCGAGGCGTTCTATCCGTTCACCGGGTTCCAGGCGGGTACGACCGCCGAGCAGCGGCGGCTCGAGTTCACGGTGGCCGGGCTGGGCGGGCCGTTGGACGATGCGGTGGAGCTGGCGGCGCGGACCGGGTGGGCGTTGTACGAGCTTCCGGCCCGGTACACGGTCCGTACCGACGTGGAGGCGGCGCAGGCGTGCGCGGAGCTGGCGGCGCGGATCATCGAACGCGGCGCGGTGGCGATTTCGGAGCGTGCGCCGCAGGGCGCGCTAGTGACGGCGGAGCGGATCGCGATCGGAGCAGCGCACCGTGACCAGGTGGCGGTGATCCGGTCGCTGCTGCCACCGTCCGCCGCCGGGGTCACCGTGGACACCGCGAACCGGCTGCAGGGCCGGGAGTACGACGTGACGATCGTGCTCCATCCGTTGTCGGGGCGGCGGGACGCGACGGCCTTCCACCTGGAGGCGGGGCGGCTGTGTGTGCTGGTATCCCGGCACCGGCACGCCTGCATCGTGGTGGCCCGTTCCGGGATCGCCGAACTGCTGGACGCCCACACGTCTACCGAGCCGGTGCACCTGAACGTCCCGGTCAGGTTCCCCGACGGCTGGGAAGCCAACCACTCTTTCCTGGCGTACTTGGCAGCGGTAAGAAGCGATAAATGCTTGGCGGCGAGAGCATGAAGCTGAGTGACCAGCAGCAAGGGGAAGGACCTCGTGCGCCGCTAGTGAGACCTTAGCCGGGGAGGTCACCGTGTCTGCCTGCGGCGTCTAGGTCACGACCATCCCGCCACGCCGCATCATGCAAGGCTTCTCGGCTAGCTGGTTGTATGACGGCAGCTTCTCGCCTGGCTGGTACTCGCCAACCTCGATGCGCGCGGCGATGTCCGCCGCGATCTCGGAGTGGCACCGATGGCTGGTGCGGGCTACTCGGACTGGTCCGGCTCCCGGACATAGACGCCACGGCCGGGGTGGCCGACAACCAAGTTTCGGTCATGCAGTAGGGAGAGCGCCCGATCGACCGTGCCGGTGCTGACTCCGTAGGCTTCACTGATCTCGCGGATGCTGGGTAGCTTCGCGCCGGGTGGCAGCTCACCGCTCTTGATCTTCTCGGTGAAATCGTTCGCAATACGCCGGAAGGGCGCCTCAGCTCTGGGCATAGGTACGTCTCCAGTCGGTTCGGCACCTCCATCATGACCGCCTACTAGAGCAACCGCAATTACCCGGGAAGGTGGGGTAGACCTACCCGAGCTACTAGGGTAGGTTTGCCTTGTCCGCCTCCGGTCGGTT
>DASVCA010000136.1:0-6350 GCA_036381835.1 Micromonosporaceae bacterium | reverse complement strand
TTGTTCGACCGGCTCACCGGTGCCGAACTCCTCGCATATCACGGTCTGCTCCGGGGCATGGATCCGCAGGTGGTCGACCAACGCGCGCGCGAACTGCTCGACGTCCTCGCCCTCGCGGAGGCGGGCGGCACACTGGTGGTGGACTACTCGGCCGGCATGAAGAAGAAGATCGGCCTGGCGTGTGCGCTTCTGCACGGGCCGCGGCTGCTCGTCCTCGACGAGCCGTTCGAGGCCGTCGACCCGGTCTCCGCAGCCCTGATCCGCGACATCCTGCGCCGATACGTCGCCGGTGGTGGCACGGTCGTTTTCTCCAGTCACGTGATGGAGGTGGTGGAACGACTGTGCAGCCACGTGGCGATCCTCGCCGAAGGCACGATCAAACGCGCCGGCACCCTCGACGAGGTACGTGGCGGACGGCCGCTGGAGGAGGTCTTCGTCGAAGTGGTCGGCGGCCGACGGGCGACGGGTGAGGAGTTGGCATGGCTGTCGGCGTGACCGCGCCGGCCGAGCCGGCGGACGTACGACCGGTCACCGCCGCCCATTTCATCCGCCTGAAGCTGCGGATGATGGCCAACGGCTTCCGCGGCCAGACGTGGCGGGTCGTGCTGTACGTGCTCGGCGCGCTCACCGGCCTGTGGCTCGCCGGTTTGGGCTTCCTCCTGTTCGCCGCCGGCGGGTTCACCCGCGACCCGGAGATCGCGCTGCTCACCGCGGCGTTCGGCGGCGCGATGCTGGTGTTCGGATGGCTCGTCGTCCCGCTGGCGTTCTTCGGTGTCGACGAGACCCTCGACCCGGCGCGCTTCGCGCTGCTGCCGTTGCCCCGTCGCACCCTGGTCACCGGTCTGCTCTCGGCCGCGCTGATCGGGGTGCCGGCCGCCGCGACGCTGCTCGCCACCGGGGGTCTCGTGCTGTCCGCAGCGGTCCTCGGCGGCTGGCTCGCGGCGCTGGGCGCGGCCGTCGGCGTCGTCGCCGGTCTGCTGTTGTGTGTCGCGGCCAGCCGGGCGCTCACCAGCGCCCTGGCCACCATGCTGCGCTCGCGTCGATCCCGGGACCTGGCGGCGGTGCTGGTCGCGGCGGTCGCCGGGCTGCTCGGGCCGCTGCAGATCGCCGGGATCAACCTCTTGGAGCGCGCGGACTGGCACCGGCTGACCGGGGTGGCGGAGGTGCTCGGTTGGAGTCCGCTGGCGGCACCGTACACCGTCGGCCTCGATATCACGGCGGGCAGATTCGCAGCCGCGCTGGTCAAGTTACTGCTCACCGGCGCGGCCATCGCGGCGCTGCTCCTATGGTGGTCCCGGTCCCTGGAGTCCGCGATGCTGGGCAGCGCCGAGGGCGCCACCAAAAGGCGGCGAGGAGCGGCCAGCGGTCCCGTTGAGCAACTTTTCCCGCAGGTCCTGTTCTGGCTACCGCGCAACCGATATGGGGCGTTGGTCGCCCGCGTCACGCGCTACTGGTGGCGCGAGACCCGGCAGCGGGCGGGGCTCGTCACGTTCGTGGCCATCAGTGTCTTCCTACCGGTGATGGTCGGTGTGCGCGGAGTCGCCGGTGCCGGCGAATCCGACTCCGGCCTTGTCATCGCGAGCCTGTCCGTGGTCTTCATCGGCACGCTCGGCGCGATCAGCACCGCCAACCAGTTCGGCTACGACGGCAGTGCCTACGCGGCCAACATCATCGCCGCAGTGCCCGGCAAGACCGAGCTGCGCGCCCGAATGGCGGCGATATCGATCTATTTGGTCCCGCTGCTGGTCGGGGTCGCGGTGCTCGTCGGGCTGCTGTCGGGAAAGCCGGGCTGGATCCCGGCCCTGGCGGGCAGCCTGCTCGCCGCGTACGGCAGCGGACTGGCGGCCAGTCTGTACGTGTCCGTGCTCGGCGCGTACCCGCTGCCGGAGTCGTCCAACCCATTCGCGGTGAACACGGGTGCCGGCGTGGCCAAGGGCCTGCTCAGTCTGGTGGCGCTGGTCGGCGGGGGTGCCGCCACGGTACCGATCATCGTGGCGACGGCACTGCTCGCAGACGCCTGGCTGTGGTTGGCGCTACCGGTCGGTGTCGGTTACGGTGCCGCCGCCGCCATCCTGGGCAGCTATCTCGCCGGTGACGTGCTCGACCGCCGGATGCCCGAGGTGCTGGCCGCGATCACCCCACGTCGCTGATTCACCCACGGCGGCGAGGTTTCGACGGGAACCACCCGCACGATGCCGGTCGGAGCCTGGGTAACCTGACGGAATGACGGTAGCCCAGCGCTTCGGAGAAGGTCACCGGATCCTGGTCACCGGCGGTGCCGGGTTCGTGGCGTCGCACCTGATCGACGCGCTGATCGCCAGGGGCTGCACGGTGGCCACGGTGGACAACTTTCTCACCGGAGCGAAGGAGAACATCGCCCACCTGACCGACCATCCGGGTTTCACGCTGGTGGAGGGCGACGTGTCCGAGGGTTTGCCGGCCCACCCGGCGCTCACCGGGCGCTTCGACGCCATCCTGCACATGGCGTCCCCGGCGAGCCCTACGGACTTCACCCAGTTGCCAATCGAGATCCTGCGGGTCGGCTCGGTCGCCACACTGCACCTGCTCGACCGAGCGGTCGCCGATGGCGCCCGCTTCGTCATGGCGTCGACGTCGGAGGCGTACGGGGACCCGAAGGTACACCCGCAGCCGGAGTCGTACTGGGGAAATGTCAACCCGGTGGGCGTTCGCAGTGTCTACGACGAGGCCAAGCGGTTCTCCGAGGCGGCGACCATGGCCTACCACCGCTACCGGGGCCTGGACGCGGGCATCGTACGGATCTTCAACACGTACGGCCCGCGAATGCGACCCGACGACGGACGGGCGATCCCGACCTTCATCACCCAGGCACTCCGCGGCGAACCGCTCACCGTGCACGGCACCGGTAACCAGACCCGCTCCATCTGCTACGTGGACGACCTGGTCCGCGGCATTCTGCTGTTGCTGGACTCGACCGAGGTCGGGCCGGTGAACTGCGGGACGGAGCACGAGCTCTCGATGCGGGATCTGGCTGAGTTGATCGTGAAGTTGACCGGCAGCAACTCGACCGTGACGTACCTGCCGAGGACCCAGGACGATCCAGAGATGCGCCGCCCCGATCTGACGCTCGCGCGGCAGCGACTCGGCTACGAGCCCACGATCGGCCCGGAGGAGGGCCTGCGTCGCACCATCGATTACTTCCGCGAGCGGTTGGGCTGACGCCAAACGGCACCCGCTCAGGCGACGATGAACGTGTCCGGTGGCAGCACGTCCGTACCCTTGCGGTATGGCAGCCACCACGTTTGCGGGGAAGGCGCCCTTCGCCTGGGCTCATTCCACCGGCCGCGCTTCGGTTCCCGGGATGGATCCGGCGGCTCGAGCCGCCGGCCGTGCCCGAGCCGGCCGACCTGCACCACGTCCGCAGCCGTCGTATGGGGGAGGCGGTCCGAATGATCCCGGGTGGCCGCCACCCGCACCGCCGCAGCGCGGCCCCCGTCCGCGCTGGGGACGGATCGCCCTGGTCGCTGGCGTTGCGGTGCTGATCCTGGCGCTGCTCGGCGCGGGCGGGATCTGGCTGTATGCCAAAGGCCTCGACGACGATTTGAAGCGCACCGACCCGTTCTCGGAGATCACCGGTGGGCGGCCGGTGAAGCAGGTCGAGGGCACGCTGAACATCCTGCTGGTCGGGACGGACTCTCGTGACCCGGACGCCCCGATGGACCGGGGCGGCAAGTGGCGGGCGGACACGATCATCCTGATGCACATCCCGGCCACCCATGACCGGGCATACCTGGTGTCCATCCCACGCGACCTCTACGTACCGGTGCCGGAGAGCGCGAGCGCGGGCTGCGACACCGGCAAGCGCCGGAAGATCAACGCTTCGTTCGCGTTCGGTGGTCTGCCCCTGGCGGTCCGGACCGTGGAGTGTTTCACCGACGTCCACATCGACCATGTCGTCGCCGTCGACTTCGGCGGCTTCAAGGAGGTCACCGACGCGTTGGGCGGGGTCGAGCTCTACGTGGAACGGGACATCACCTCGATCCACAAGCCGTATCGGAAGTTTCAGAAGGGCGTCAACCACATGAACGGTGCGGAGGCGCTCGACTGGGTCCGCCAGCGCAAGCAGTTCCCGGACGGTGACTTCGCCCGCATGCGCCACCAGCAGGAGTTTCTGAAGGCGCTGCTGGACAAGGCGGCGAGCAGCGGCACCTTGACCAATCCGAGCAAGCTGAACGCCTTTCTCAAGTCGGTCACCGATGCGGTCACGGTCGATCAGGGTTTCTCGTTGATCGACATGGCCCTGCAGTTCCGCAATCTGCGCAGCGACGACCTCGTTTTCCTGACCAATCCGCACCTTGGTCCGGACATGATCAACGGCGAGTCAGTGGTGGTGTCGGACCGGGAGAAGGCATGGGCGATGTATCAGGCGATCGCCGCGGACCGGATGGCCGAGTGGGTGGCGGCGAACCCACCGCCGACCGCGAAACGCAACTGACGGTACCGCGCTGATCGCCGGGGTGGGCTCGCGAGATCACCTACCGATCCGTAAAGTGATTTTCCACCCCTCCATTGCCTACCTGGAGCACATTCATGCCGGTAAGCAGAACCCGTTCCCACCCGCAGGAACCAATCACCGGTCCCGGCAGCGCTACCCCCCGGCGGAGCAGAACAGGGGCCAAGGCCGGGCGAAGCGGCGCGACCCGCGGCGCCGGCAAGGCGAGGCGTCCCCGCCGCAAGGATCCGCTCTGGGCCCGCCTGGTGGTGATCTTCGGCGCGGTGCTGATGTTGTTCAGCGGCGGCACCATCGTGGGCAGCGAGATGCTGATCAGCCATGTGACCAGCGGCATCGAGCAGCAGAACCTGCTGGGCGGCGCCGCCAAGACCGAGGCCGAGGGCGGCGGCAGCCTGGAAGGACCGATCGACTTGCTGCTGCTCGGCGTCGATGCCCGCAAACGGTGGGCAGCGAGTGACGTCCGGTCGGACACGATCATCATCCTGCACATCCCGGCCACCCATGACCAGGCGTACCTGCTCTCCCTCCCGCGCGACACCGAGGTACAGGTGCCGCCCTTTCCGAAGAGCGGTTACCGCGGCGGGACGGCGAAGGCGGCCGAGGCGTTCCTCCACGGGGCCCAGAACGGCGGCGGCTGGGCCGGCGGTGCCCAACTGTTGGCCGAGACGATCAAGAAGCTGACCGGAATCAGCTTCGACGGCGCCGCGATCGTCAACTTCGGCGGCTTCAAGAAGATCATCGACGCCCTCGGCGGGGTGCACATGTGTGTAGACCATGAGGTCAAGTCCATCCACATGAAGATGGTTGACGGCAAGCCGATGTGGAACGCGGACGCGAAGAAGATCGGCGCGTACAACGCGCCGCCGGTCGTGCACAAGAAGGGCTGCCGGGACATGGCGAGCTGGGAGGCGCTCGACTACTCCCGACAGCGCAAGGGCCTGCCCAACGGCGACTACGGTCGGCAGCAGAACCAGCAGAAACTGATCAAGGCCATGGCCAAGAAGGCCATGGACAAGGGCGTGCTCACCAACCCGTTCAAGGTCAACGACCTCATCAAGGCGGCCGGCGAGGCCCTCATGATCGACACCGGCGGGATTCCGCTCGAGGAGTTCATCTTCGGCCTGCGCGGTATCGCCGCCAACGACCTGGTGATCTTGCGCACCAACGGGGGCACTTTCAACGGGTTCAAGAACGCGGCTGGTAAGGACATGGAGCGGCTGGACGAGACGAGTCTGGCCATGTTCCGGGCGGTACGCGACGACAAACTCGCCGAATTCATCATCAACAACCCGAGTGTTCTGGCACCCAGCAAGGGTTAGCCGCGGACTAAAGCCCAGCTAGCCGGGTAAGCCGGACGGTGATCGCGCGAGAGGGGCTCGCGCATGTCGTCCGGGAGGCGTCACGTCCAGGCGTGAGTGGGCATCCCCGGAGCGGTTGGGGATGCGGCGTTCCAGCCGGTTCGAGGCGGATTCGGCTCGAACCGGCTCGATGCTGCACCCCGCGCTGCGGCCACCGCCCCGCCGGTCCCGATTCCTGATCGTCCTGGGGATGGCTCTGTTGATCATCGCTGGACTCACCGGTACCGCGCTGCGCACGCTGACGGCACGGTACGACGGCACGGTCACCAAGGAGCGGCTGCTGGACCCCGACGCACGGCAGGCACCGGAGGAAGGCACCGTTTCGGGGCCGTTGAACTATCTGCTGATCGGTTCGGATCGCCGAAGCAGAAACCCGGACGCGGGTGAACGAGCCGACACGATCATGATCGCGCACATCCCGAAGAGCCTGAACCGTGGCTATTTGATCTCCGTGCCCCGTGATCTGCTGGTTCAGATCCCGCCCCACCCACCCAGCGGAT
>DASVCA010000135.1:0-4539 GCA_036381835.1 Micromonosporaceae bacterium | reverse complement strand
CAGGACGCGTTCGACCTCGCCGTCGCCCGGGTCTGCCTGGCCGACGGCGTCCCGCTGCTCGCCGTCTGCCGCGGTCTGCAGGTGGTGACCGCGGTGCTCGGCGGGACGCTGACGCCCGACATGGGCGAGGGCAGTCATCGGCAGGTGGTGCACGAGGTCCGGGTCGGGCCGGAAAGCCGGCTCGCGCGAGTACTCGGGGGTGTCGCCGCGACCGTCTCCTGCTACCACCACCAGTGCGTCAGCACCCCGGGCAACGGGATGAGGCCCGTGGCGCACGCGGCCGACGGAACGCCGGAGGCGTTCGAGTTGCCGGACCACGCGGGCTGGTTCCTCGGGGTGCAGTGGCATCCGGAGGACACCGCCGAGACCGATCCGGCGCAGGCCGCGGTCTTCGCGGCGCTGGTGGCTGCCGCCCGGGACGGCCGCCGTTGATCAGGCGGTCGGGCCGGCGCCGTCCGCGGACTTCCCGCCGGGTGCCGTTTCCAGGTGTTCGACGATCGTCCGCAGCCCCTCGGTGAGTTCGGCCAGTCGATTCCGGCTGAGCCGGGAGACGATGTAGCTCTCCTCCGCGTTGAACCGCGGGAAGAGCTCGACCATCAGCTGGCGCCCGGTGTCGGTGAGCGACAGGCGCACCAGGCGGCGGTCGTCCGGGTCACCGCTGCGGCGTAGCAGGCCGCGTCGCTCCATCGTCCGTACGACCCCGGTGAGGGTGGCCTTGGAGATGGCGGCCTCCGCGGCGGCGTGCCGGGTCTCGATCCCGTCCCACATCCAGACCACCCACAGCACCACGAACGAGGTCCAGGTCAGATCCGCCTCCCTGAGCACGGTCTTCGACACGTGGCTGCGGATGGCGTTGGCGGCCCGGTAGAGGTTGGACACCGCGGCCTGTGCCGTGAGGTCGATGCCGAGGCCGCGCAGGTGGGTGGCGACGGCGCGCTCGGTTTCGGAAAGCGTGTGGTGCCCCGTCATGTCGCGAGCCTACGGTGCGGGACGGCCGGCGGCGGTGGCGGCTGTGCCGGTGTTCGCCACCAGTACGTCGCCGCCGTCCCAGACGACGCCGACCTGGCGGAAGTAGCCGCCGATGATCTCATGGACCTCCAGCCGCGCTAGTTCCTCCGTCGGCGCGTCGTAGAGGGTGAGTTCGACGTCTCCGCGCCATGCCGGGCCGCCTTCGAAGGACGTGGCCCCGGAGGAGATCAGCTCGTGGAAGGCGTCGCCGTCGCCTTTCCGAATGCCCGGCACGATCCGGTGGTGCGCCATCGGATGTCCGTTCACGAAACCGTTGGTGTCGGATTCCTCGCGTAACGTCACGACGGCTTCGGCGAGACGGCGATCGGCGGCGGCCAGGGTGGCGCCGAACGCCGCTCCCGGAGCGAGCCGCGGTGCCGGCCCGAACGGGTGCGGGCGGGTCAGGTGGATCGAGCCGATCTTCTTCGGGTAGCCCTGGTGCAGCCCGCGGGCGATCGCGAAATCCTTGTCCACCCAGATGTAGACGCAGCGGGAGAAGACGCGGCCCTCGAAGGAGCAGCGGACCACCACGAACGTCTCCATGTACTGGGCGCGTACCGGGTCCAGCAGCTCCGCCTTCGATGACGAGCAGGACTGCCAGTCGGCCCAGATGATGGCTACCGCGCCCGGATCCTCCGGGGCTGGTTCGAGCGGCGCCGGCAGCAGTTCCGCCACCCGGGCGGGATCGGTGCGGTACTCGACGGTGAGCAGGTTGCCGGAGTAGTACCACGGCGGCGGCGGGATCAGCGAAGCCTGTCCGGTCGCGGTCCGCGGGTAGTAAAAGCCTTTGACGTCCGGCATGATTCTCCACTCCCTGGGCCTTGTACCGCTCCCTCAGGCGGCCTATCGTTCGGATCCTAACGGTCTGGAGGAGAAGGTAGGGGGAGACGCGGTGGATGACAAGAACGCACAACTGCAGCAGGTCGCCGAGCGTTTGACGGCCGCCGGGATCGACGTTCTACGCATCGGCTACGCGGATCTCATCGGCACCGAACGCGGTCGCGACGTACTCGTGTCCATGATGGCCCGCGCCCTCGGCCACGGCCTCGGCTTCTGTCGGGCGGTGTTCCACACCAGTCCGATGGCGGACGTGGTGCCCGTGCCCGGCGGCCTCGACGTGGGCCTGCCCGATGTGCTCGCCTTCCCGGACCTGTCCACCGTGGTGCCGCTGCCGTGGGAGCCCGGTGTCGCCCACTGCATCGCCGACATCCGCCTGCCGGACGGCGCGCCGGCCGAGGAAAGCCCGCGCCACGTCCTGCGTCGCGTCGTCGAACAGTTCAACCAGCTCGGCCAGACGCCGATCGTGGGGCCGGAGCTGGAGTTCTTCCTGCTGGAACCGGACGAGTCCGCGCCCTGCGGCTGGCGGCGCTACGGCGAAGCGCCCGGCAACGTCTACGTGTCCGGCCGCAAAGGCGACCCGGAGAACCTTCTGCTCGACTGGCTGCGCCGACTCGGCGACTACCGCATCGGGGTGGCGACCGCCAACCACGAGTTCGCCAGCGGACAGTTCGAGATCAACCTGTGGCACGGTGAGGCGATGGACGCCGCCGACCGTGCGTTCCGGTTCAGGTCCGCGATCAAGGAACTCGCGCGCGCGGCGGGCAAGCAAGCCACCTTCATGGCCAAACCGTTCAACGACGAGGGCGGATCCGGATTCCACCTGCACTTCTCCACCACCGACGCGGAAGGGCGACCGCTCTTCGACGATCCGGCCGCGCCGGACGGGTTGTCGCGCACCGCGCGGCACGCCATCGCCGGGATTCTCAAGCACGCACCGGCCATCGCGGCGTTCAACAACCCGACGATCAACTCCTACAAGCGGTTCGGCCCGGACACGCTGGCTCCGTGGCTGATCGACTGGGGCCTGGACAACCGCAGCGCCATGCTGCGGGTGCCTCCGGAGCGGGGGGCGGCGGCCCGGTTGGAGTTGCGCCTGGGCGACGCCACCGCCAACCCGTACCTGGCGATCGCCAGCGTCCTGGCCGCCGCCTACCTCGGCATCCGTGACGAGCTGACGCCACCGCCCCCGCTGGAGGGGTACGGCTACGACGCCGATCGGTCGGCGATGCTGCCGGGCGACCTGTCCGCCGCACTGGACGCGTTGGAGGCGGACGACGCGATCACGGAAGTGATGGGCAAGACCCTCGTCGAGTCCTTCGTGACCTACAAGCGCAACGAACTGGAACGTTTCCGGCAGTACGTCACGGACTGGGAGTTCCGCGAGTACGCCTATCACATCTGACCACCGTGACCTGAGGAGCCAGCCGTGCAACTGTCTGAGGTCGACCTGACCGATCTGGACCTGTTCGTGCGCAACCAGGCGTGGGGCGTGTTCGACCTGCTGCGCCGCGAAGCGCCGGTGCACTGGAACCCCGAGCCGCCGGGCCAGGGCCGGGGGTTCTGGTCGGTGACCCGCCACGCGGACATCGTGGCGGTCGACCGGGATCCGGAGACCTTCACCTCGGAGAAGTTCGTCAATCTCGAAGAGCCGCCCACCGAGGAGATCGCCAACCTGCGGCGCTCGATGCTGGAGACCGACGGTCTGCGTCACCGCGCGTTGCGCAAGCTGCTCAACCGGGACTTCGGGGCCCAGTCGGTGCGCCGTTACGAGGAGTTCCTGCGGGCCCTGACCCGGGCGACCGTGGACGCCGCGCTGCGCCAGCGGGAGTTCGATTTCGTCAAGGAGGTCAGCGCCGACTTCCCGATCCAGGTGCTCGCCCGCATGCTCGACGTGCCGCGGGAGGACACCGGCCAGCTCATCGAGTGGGGCAACCGCATCATCGGCAACACCGACCCGGACTACGCCGACGTCCTGCTCGGCACCGAGGAGGCCGAGAAGTACGCCCATCTGCCGTTCCGCTCGCCCGCTTCGGTGGAGGTGTTCGAGTACGGGCGCAAGCTGGCCGCGGCCCGCCGCGGCGGTGACGGGGACGACCTGGTCAGCAAGTTGGTCAACCGAATGCCCATCGACGGGGTGCCGCTGTCGAAGACCGATTTCGACAACTACTTCCTGTTGCTGGTCGTGGCCGGCAACGAGACCACCCGGCATGCGATCAGCCACACCATGCTGGCGCTCATCGAGCACCGGGATCAGATGGAGCTGCTCCAGGAGAAGCCGGAACTGATCCCGCAGGCGGTCGAGGAGTTCCTGCGTTGGGCGTCGCCGGTCTACCACTTCCGGCGCACCGCGACGCGGGATGTGGAGCTGCACGGCCAGCACATCCGCGAGGGCGACAAGGTGGTGATGTGGTTCGCCGCCGGTAACCGGGACGAGGAGGTCTTCAACGACCCCTACCGGTTCGACGTCACCCGTTCCCCGAACGACCACGTCACCTTCGGTAAGGGCAGCCCGCACTTCTGCATGGGTAACAACCTGGCCCGGATGGAGCTGCGGCTGATGTTCGAGGAGCTGCTGCCGCGGATCCGGACCATCGAGGTGGTGGGCGAGGTGCGACGGGTGCGTTCCAACTTCGTGAACGGAATCAAACAGCTCCCGGTTCGGGTCACGACGCACTGACCCCGGGCGGCCCT
>DASVCA010000134.1:0-12951 GCA_036381835.1 Micromonosporaceae bacterium | reverse complement strand
TCCCGAAGATGCGGGGACGGGGGGTGGCGCGGGCGGTCCTGGCCGCCGTGGAGCAGTCCGCGCGGGACCACGGCCGCAAACGACTCATCCTGGAGTGCGGAGACAAGCAGCCCGAGGCGATCGCCATGTACGAGAAGTGCGGTTACCAGCGGATCGAGGACTTCGGCTTCTACCGCGGGTCCCCATCGGTCCGCTCCTACGGTCGCGATCTCTGATCCGGCAGCCGGTGGGCAGACAGGAATAGCCGCCGGGCCAGGCGGCCCGGCGGCGACGAGTCAGCCGGGCGCTCAGGCCCCGCGGACCACCTTGCCGGCCTTCAGGCAGGAGGTGCATACCCGCAGCTTGCGGGTCGTTCCGCCACCGGCGGGGGTACGCACCGTCTGAATGTTGGGGCTCCAGCGGCGCTTGGTCTTCTTCTTCGACCACGGGACGTTGTGCCCGAAGCCGGGACCCTTGCCACAGACGTCGCACACGCTAGCCACGGGATACTCCTGGGAATGATCGTTCGTGAGGTCGCCACAGGATCCTTCCCCGGGCAACCTAGCCAGGCTACCCGATCCGCAGCCCGCTCCACCAACCGCCCGGACCTGACGAGCGGAGGCACCCCGGCGGTGGTCGGCGACTGCGTGCTCCTGGGGCAGGACGTGATGAGGTTACCGCTCGCGCGTCCCACCGCTGTCGGCACCCGCCGTTAGGCTCGTCCTCGTGCTGGAGACGCTCGACGCTGCCGCCGTGTCCCGGCGGGGTGCGCGATGACCGAGCCGGCCACCCTCGAGACCCCGCTGCGCAAGCTGGTCGGGGACAAGACCGCGCGGGCCCTCGCCACCCACCTGGGTCTGCACACCGTCGGCGAGCTGCTTTACCACTTCCCGCGGCGTTACGACGAGCGGGGGGAGCACACCGACATCCGCGCCCTGACGGTGGGTGAGCAGGCCACCGTGCTCGCCCAGGTGCGGCAGACCACCGTACGCCCGATGCGCCAACGCCGCGGCAACCTGCTGGAGGTGATCGTCGGCGACGGCGCGGGCGGACAGTTGACACTGACGTTCTTCAACCAGCCGTGGCGGGAGAAGCAGTTGCGCCCCGGCCGGTGGGGGCTGTTCGCCGGCAAGGTCACCGAGTTCCGGGGCCGACGGCAGCTCAACGGCCCGGACTACGTGCTGCTCGGCGAAGCGGACGGCGAGGTGGTCGCCGGCGAGGAGATCGAGGAGTTCGCGGGGGCGCTGATCCCGGTCTACCCGGCCGCGGCGGCCGTGCCGACCTGGGTGATCGCCCGGTGCGTGCGGGTGGTCCTCGACACCTTCAGCCCGCCGGACGATCCGCTGCCGGTCACGATCCGCGCGAAGCGGAACCTGGTCGGCCTGGCCACCGCGCTCGCGGAGATCCACCGGCCGTCCAGCCGGGAGGCGCTGGCCCGCGCCCGCCGCCGGCTCAAGTGGGACGAGGCGTTCGCCGTGCAGCTGACGCTCGCGCAGCGCAAGCACCGGGCCGCGTCCTCGCCGACCCGGCCCCGGCCGCGACGCCCCGACGGTCTGCTCGCCGCGTTCGACGCCCGGCTGCCGTACGAGTTGACCGATGGGCAGCGGCGGGTCGGCGAGGAGATCGCCGTGGATCTGGCCGCCGCGTACCCGATGCATCGGCTGCTGCAGGGCGAGGTCGGCAGCGGCAAGACCGTGTGTGCGCTGCGGGCGATGCTGCAGGTGGTGGACGCGGGTGGGCAGGCGGCGCTGCTCGCGCCCACCGAGGTGCTCGCAGCCCAGCATCACCGGGGGATTCTGGACCTGCTCGGGCCGCTGGGCCGTGCGGGGGAGTTGGACGGCGACCCGTCGGGCACTCGGGTCGCGCTGGTTACCGGATCGCTCGGGGCGGCGGCCCGGCGGCGGGCACTCGCCGAGGTCGCGACCGGCGCGGCGGGCATCGTGGTGGGCACGCATGCGCTGCTGTACGAGGGGGTCGACTTCGCCGACCTCGGCCTGGTGGTGGTCGATGAACAGCATCGGTTCGGCGTGGAGCAGCGGGACGCGCTGCGGGCCAAGGCCGAGCAGCCGCCGCACGTCCTGGTCATGACCGCCACCCCGATTCCCCGCACGGTGGCGATGACCGTGTACGGCGACCTGGAGGTGTCCACGCTGACGCAGTTGCCGCGCGGGCGGTCGCCGATCGCCACCCACGTGGTGCCGGCGGTGGAGAAGCCGGCCTTCCTGGAGCGTGCCTGGCGGCGGCTGCGCGAGGAGGTGACCGCCGGACACCAGGCGTACGTGGTGTGCCCGCGCATCGGCGAGGACTCGTCGGCCGGGGAGTCGGGGGATTCGGGGGAGGAGGCCGCTGGAGAGGAGGCGGGGCGCCGCCCGCCGTTGGCGGTGACCGAGGTGGCCCGGCTGCTGGCCGACGGCCCGTTGCACGGCCTCCGGATGGGCACGCTGCACGGCCGACTGCCGGCCGACGAGAAGGACGCGGTGATGAGATCGTTCGCCGCCGGCGCCCTCGACGTACTGGTCGCCACGACGGTGATCGAGGTCGGGGTCGACGTACCGAACGCGACGATGATGATCGTGATGGATGCCGACCGGTTCGGCGTCTCGCAGTTGCACCAGTTGCGCGGCCGGGTCGGCCGGGGGACCGCCCCGGGGCTGTGCCTGCTGGTCACCGAGGCTGTTGAAGGCACTCCGGCCCGCGAGCGGCTGGACGCGGTCGCCTCCACCCTCGATGGTTTCCGGCTCGCCGAGTTGGATCTGGAGCAGCGGCGGGAAGGCGACGTACTGGGTGCGGCTCAGTCCGGCCGCCGGTCGCATCTGCGACTGCTGTCCCTGCTGCGGGACGCCGATCTGATCCGCGACGCCCGGGCCGAGGCGATGGAACTGATCGAGGAGGATCCGGACCTGGAGCGGCATCCCGCGCTGGCCGCCGCGGTGGCCGTTCTCGTGGACGAGGAGCGCGCCGAGTACCTCGAGAAGGGCTGATCCTGCGCCATTTCGTCGATGTTGTGGTGTCCGCCGACCGGCGACAGCGCGATTTCGATGATCTGGAGTCGATCTTTATGGTGTCTGAGAGAGGTGATGCGGTGACCCGGATCGTGGCGGGGACGTTAGGCGGGCGGCGGATCGCCGTGCCGCCCGGCAGCCGTACCCGGCCCACCTCCGACCGGGTCCGGGAAGCCCTGTTCAACGCCCTGGAATCGATGACGGAACTCACCGGGGCACGCTTCGCCGACCTCTACGCCGGGTCCGGGGCGGTCGGGCTGGAAGCCTTCTCCCGCGGGGCTGCGCACGTGTTGCTCGTGGAGTCCGACCCGCGGGCCGCCCGCGTGATCCGGGAGAACATCCAGGCGTTGGGGGCTGGCCCGGCGACCCGACTCGTCGTCGGGAAGGTCGCCCAGGTGCTCGCCGCCGGACCGGACGGCGAACCGTACGACGTCGTCTTCGCCGATCCGCCCTACCGCCTGCCCGACGCGGAGATCACCGCCATGCTGGCCGCGCTGCGTGACAATGCGTGGTTGGCGGCCGACGCGGTGGTGGTGATCGAGCGGTCCGCTCGGGACATTCCGCCCGGTTGGGTGGACGGCATCACCGCGGAGCGGAGCAGGCGCTATGGCGAGACGACTCTTTGGTACGGTCGCCGGCCATGAGACGCGCTGTCTGCCCCGGCTCGTTCGATCCGGTCACCAACGGTCATCTTGACATCATCAGTCGCTCCAGCCGGCTGTTCGACGAGGTCGTCGTCGCCGTGCTGATCAACGAGTCGAAGCGCGGGCTGTTCAGCGTCGAGGAGCGGATCGAGATGCTCCGGGAGGTCACCGCCGGTTACCCGAACGTGCGGGTGGAGTCGTTCCGTGGCCTGCTGGTCGACTTCTGCCGGGCACAGGACGCGTCGATCGTGGTCAAGGGGCTGCGCGCGGTCAGCGACTTCGACTACGAGCTGCAGATGGCGCAGATGAATATCGGCCTGGCGGGCGTGGAGACGCTGTTCATGCCCACCAACCCGCTCTATTCGTTCATCGCCTCCAGCCTGGTGAAAGAGGTCGCCAAGTGGGGCGGGGACGTGTCCGCGCACGTCCCCGAGGTGGTGCGGCGGCGACTGGCGGAGCGGTTCGGCCGCGCCTGACCTGCGGTTCCCGCGCCCAAAGCGGGGCTTTCGGCCCGACACGCGGACGGTGGCCGGGGCGAGGTCGGTACGCCAGTCGCCTGCGAACCGCATCATTGGGGGAGCAGCTTTCCGGGTCTGAACCAGCATCATGTTGGTTGACCGACGAGTGAAGGTAGTGAGGTGCCCGTGGACCCGCTCGACCGCATCGACGAGATAATCGGGATCGTGGAGGCCGCCCGCGCCGTCCCGATGTCGAGAAGCAACTGCATGGTCGATCGCGGCGAGATGATCAATCTGCTTGAGCAGCTCCGGGACGAGCTGCCCGCCGAGATCCGGCGGGCGTCGGCGCTGCTGGAGGAGCGGGACAAGATCATGGAGGCGGGCCGACGGGAGGCCGATCGGATCATCGCCGAGGCCGAGGCCGAGCACGCCCGCCTGGTCTCGACGAACGAGATCACCGTCTCCGCCGAGCACGAGGCCGCCCGGGTCATCGCCGAGGCCCGAGCCGAGGCCAAGCGGCTGCGCGATGAGGTCGACGAGTACGTGGACACCGCCCTGGCCAACTTCGAGCAGTTCCTGACCCGGGCACTCGCCTCGATCGAGCGAGGCCGGGACAAGATGCACGCGTTGCGCGAGATCGGCACCTTCGTGGGCGACGAAGGCGAACGTCCGCTACCGTTCTGAGCACAGGAACGCGCCCCGGTTCGACGCTAGGACCGCTGCTCAGGTAACCTTTTGCGTCGGCCTTTGCCAGGCCGGAGTCTGACGATGCCCAAACACCTGCCACACCATCTCGACCCCCGGTCGCCGCTGGTGCTCGACACGAAGGAGCTGCCGCGCCGACCGGGTGCGATGCATGTTGTGAAACGGGTGGTTCCGGCACCGCCGGAACTCGGCCTGGAGCTGATCGGCGTACCGGAGGGCGCAGACCTGAGCCTCGACCTGAGACTCGAGTCGGTGTCCGAGGGCGTGCTCGTCTCCGGGACCGTCAGCGGTCCCGTTCAGGGCGAGTGCGGCCGGTGCCTGCGCCCGATCCGCGACTCACTGGTCGTGGCGATCCAGGAGCTGTTCGCGTACGAGAACAGCACCACGGACGAGACGACGGACGAGGACGAGGTCGGCCGGATGCAGGGCGATCTGATCGACCTGGAGCCGGTCGTGCGGGACGCGGTGGTGCTGGCGCTGCCGACCAACCCGCTGTGCCAAGTGGATTGCCCAGGGCTGTGCCCCGAGTGCGGGGTGCACCGGGACGAACTGCCGGCTGATCACAGCCACACGCAGATCGACCCCCGGTGGGCGGCCCTGTCGCACCTGACCCGTAAAGAGGAGTAAGTACCGTGGCCGTTCCCAAGCGCAAGGTGTCGCGCAGCAACACCCGGTCCCGCCGGGCCCAGTGGAAGACCACGGCGGTCGCTACCCAGCCCTGCCCCCAGTGCAGGTCGCCGAAGCTGCCGCACGCCGTCTGCACCGTCTGCGGCACCTACAAGGGTCGCCAGGTCATCGAAGTCTGACTCGCCGGTGACGCCTCCGACACCCGGTCGGGCGGCACCTAGCCCCTGGCGAACGCCCGGTGCTCCGGCTCCCGCCTCCGGCCGCCGAAAAGCGGCCGGACTGCCCAAGGAGCCGGGCACCGCGCGGATCGCCGTCGACCTCCTCGGCGGGGACGCGGCACCCGCCGTCGTGGTTGACGGCGCTCTGCGAGCTCTCGCCGCCGACCCCGACCTGCGACTGCTCCTCGTCGGCCCGCTCAACGTCGCCGATGAGTTCTTCGCCGCGCTACCGAACGACGACCATCACCGGGTTCATCTGATCGCGACACCGTCGCCGGCCGGCTCAGACGGGCATCGTCGGCCCGTCCACTCGTCCGCCTCCCGCGCGGCCCTGATGCGGGCCAACCGCACGGGCACGACCGTTCGGGCCGCGGTGGCGGCGGTGGCCGAGGGTGCGGCCGACGCGCTGGTCAGCGCCGGCGACACCGGGGCCACGGTGACCGGGGCCGCGCTCGGCCTCGGACGATGGCCCGGGGTGCGTCGCCCCGCGCTCGTGGCCACCATGCCCGCGGTCGCCGGCCCGGTGGTGCTGCTCGACGTCGGTGGGTCGCTGGAGGCGAAGCCCGCCACGCTGGCGCGACACGCGGTGCTCGGTGCCGCCTACGCCGCGGTGCTCCACGGTATCCGCTCTCCCCGCGTCGGACTGCTTTCCGTGGGCACCGAGCCGGGTAAGGGGGACCGGGCCCGCCTGGCCGCCGATGGCGTCCTCGCCCGGCTGACGCTGCCCGCCGACGCCCGCTACGTCGGCCTGGTAGAGGGATACGACGTCTCCCTCGGCGAGCGGGCCGACGTCGTCGTCACCGACGGCTTCACCGGTAACGTGCTGCTCAAGGGCATCGAAGGCGCGTACGCGATGGCCGGGCTGCCGGCCGGCGCAGAGGGCGCCCCCCGGGCCGCCGCCCTGCTCGGGGTGGGCGGCACGGTCGTCGTCTGCCACGGGGCCGCCCGGCTCGAGGACATCGCCGCGGGGATCGCCCTCGCCGCCGACCTGCATCGCCGGGAGGTGATCGCGGCGGTCTCCGCGCTGCACCACGAAACCGAGGTGTCCGAATGACGAAAGCTCGACGTCGTCGACCCAATGTCGCCGACCTGGAAGAGGCGCTCGGCGTCACGCTCGACCCGGAACTGTTGGAGCGCGCCCTCACCCACCGCTCGTACGCGTACGAGAACGGTGGACTGCCGACGAACGAGCGGCTGGAGTTCCTCGGGGACTCGGTGCTCGGCCTGGTGATCACCTCGGCGCTGTTCCACCGGCATCCCGATCTGCCGGAAGGCCAGCTTGCGAAGCTGCGGGCGAGCGTGGTCAACATGCGGGCGCTCGCCGATGTGGCTCGCGGGCTGGGCGAGCACGGGCTCGGTCCGCACCTGCTGCTCGGCAAGGGTGAGGAAGCCACCGGTGGACGGGACAAGGCGAGCATTCTCGCCGACACCCTCGAGGCGTTGCTCGGCGCGATCTACGTGCAGCACGGGTTGGACACCGCGGCGGAGGTCGTCCACCGACTGTTCGATCGGCTGATGGTCGAGTCGGCCCGTCGGGGCGCGGCCCTGGACTGGAAGACCAGCCTGCAGGAACTGACCGCGGCGCTCGGGCTCGGGGTGCCGGAGTACCAGGTTGACGAGGCCGGACCGGATCACGCGAAGACGTTCGTCGCCTGGGCGGTGGTGGCCGGCGAGCGGTACGGCGGCGCGGCGGGGCGGACCAAGAAGGAGGCCGAGCAGCAGGCGGCGGAGGCCGCCTGGCGGGTGCTGTCCCCCCGGATGGCCGAGTCGACCGAGACTCCGCCGGCCGAGCCCACCGCGGTGCCCGATCCGCTGGCGGACGCCTCGGCGAACGGCCGGCCCGCGTCGGCGTCCGCCGGTGGCTGATCCAGTCGATTCGGGGTGCGCGGATGCCTGAACTACCCGAGGTGGAGACGGTCCGGCAGGGCCTGGTGCGGTGGGTGGTCGGACGGCGGGTCGCCGCCGTGGAGGTACGACACCCCCGCGCCGTACGCCGTCATCTGCCGGGCCCGGAGCACTTCGGCGAGGTGCTCACCGGCCGTACGGTGCTCGACGCCCGCCGTCGCGGCAAGTACCTGTGGCTGCCGTTGGACAGCGGGGATGCGCTCATCGCCCACCTGGGCATGTCCGGTCAACTGCTGGTGCAACCGGCCGCGGCCGCCGATGAGACGCATCTGCGGGTCCGGTTCACCTTCGCCGACGGCGGCCCTGAGCTGCGATTCGTGGATCAGCGGACGTTCGGTGGCCTGTCGGTCTCGGCGGGCGGGGCCGACCTGCCGGCGGAGATCGCCCACATCGCCCTCGATCCGCTGGATCCGGCGTTCGTTGACGCCGACTTCGTGGCGGCGCTGCGCCGTCGGCGTACCGAGGTGAAGCGGGCGCTGCTCGATCAGACGCTGATCTCCGGCGTGGGCAACATCTACGCCGATGAGGCGCTCTGGCGTGCCCGGTTGCACGGGCGGCGGTCCACCGACGCGCTGACCCGGGCCGCCGTGCTGCGGCTGCTCGGCCACGTCCGCGACGTGCTGACCGAGGCGATCAGGGCGGGTGGGACCAGCTTCGACGCGCTCTACGTGAACGTCAACGGCGAGAGCGGCTACTTCGACCGTTCGCTGCACGTGTACGGCCGAGAGGGCGGGCCGTGTCATCGCTGCGGCACCCTGATCCGGCGTGAACCGTTCATGAACCGCTCGTCGTACAGCTGCCCGCGCTGCCAGCCCCGCCCGCGGGTGCCGGCGGTGCCAGGCGCCCGGACCGGCGGGTCGCGTCGATCAGTCGCTGCGTCAGGGCAGGCAGGGGATGCGCCAGGCGTCCAGTTGCCGGCTCTTGCGGATGGAGGAGAAGCCGAGCCCGAGGGCGGCCGGACAGAAGTGGTCGGTCGCTAGGTCGTACTCGACGTGGAAGACCGGCTTGCCGGCCTCGACGAACGCCGACAGCCGCGCGCATTCGCCGTGGACGAAACACTCCTCGTTGACCGCGAAGTCGAAGTCGGGCTCCAACGCCACCGCCTGGTCGAGGTCGTCGCGCAGTCCGGGGGAAAGGCCCAGCGACCGGGCCAGCGTCGCGAGCCGACGGTTGTATCGCAGCTGGTCGTCGTAGGTGAGCGGAAACCCGGTGACGTGGGTGTAGCCGTCCACGTCGTCGAAGTCGACGGCGTGGAAGCCCTTGCCCCGGCACAGCCGCAGCCGGTCGCGCAGGACCGGTTCGAGCGCCGACCACTGCCGGATGTCGAGCCAGCGTCGCCCGTCCGACTCGGCCGTTGCGCCGAGGGTCGCGGCCGGAAAGCGCCCGGCGTCCGGGCGAGACTCCTCGTACACGCCGGCGTTGACGTAGCAGATCAGCCGTTTGCCGCGGGCGCGCAGCCGCTCGACTGCCTCGGCCGGCGCGGTGAACGCGTCGAACTCGAACACGTCCGCCGTGGTGTCGAGGTCCAGTTCGCCGGTGAGCTGTATCTGCCAGGTCAGAATCTGGGCACTGGGCCACGGTTCGGGTGTCGGCGCGCTGCGCGTTGACAGGTCCTCGCACGCCGTCGTGCCGAAGGCCAGCGCGATGAGGAGGAGGACGGCGACAGTCGACCGCCGGCTGAGTCGGCTCGGCGGGACGGATGGTACGGGTCTCATCGCCTGGTTGCCCCCGGAGGATGCCTCGGGAGGGACAACGACCGGCGGGCGGCTTCCGATACGGGTGGGCGCTGCTCGGGTGCCGACGGCTACGGGGCGGAGCCGAACATCTGGGTCCAGTAGCGGGTTCCGTCGGTTGCGGCGGCCATGCCCAGGCCCATCGCCCGGGCGTCGCAGTTGAGGATGTTCGCCCGGTGCCCGGGGCTGTTCATCCAGCCCGTCATCACCGCTTGCGCGGTGCGGTAGCCGTAGGCGACGTTCTCACCGATCGCATTGCGGTAACCCGCGCGTTCGGCACGCTCCCACGGGCTGCTGCCGTCGCTGCCGGTGTGCGACATGGTGCGGTGCCGGGCCTGGTCGATGCTGTGCTGTTGGGCCGCCTCGGTCAGCCGGGTGTTCAGGGTGACCGGGCGGCAACCCGCCTTGTCCCGTTCCTGATTGACGATGGCCAGCACCTGCTCGGCGACGCTGTTCTGGGCTTTCGAGGGGCTGTGCGAGGGGACCGGGCGTGGCGATCTCGAGGGTGTCGGGGTGGGGCCGGCGGTGGCGGATCCGCTCGGGCCGGGTGCCGGCGTGGCGGGATTCGCCCCGGCGGTGGGACTGGGTGGGCCGATCGTCTGGACGTGACCTTCCGTGTGCTGATCCGAGTCCGTGGCCCGCCAGGGAGGATCGACAAGGCCGGCGGACACCATCGTCGTGCCGCCGGCGACCAACGTCAGCAGCGAAAGGGCTGCGAACCAGGCGTGCCGCCGACGTCGTCGTAGGCGGGGGGCACGGTGTCGTCCCTTGGTCGTCCGCCGCACGGGAACGCCTCCAATCGGCTGCCGCGGGTCTGCCGGTGCTGTCGGGTCGGACGCTATGGCGGGGGTGGGGCGAGAGCAAGCCCGCTAAGGGAGAGATAAGGTAGGTGCCACGCGGATTCTCAACCGACCGGGTGCTTGACGAAGCAGCGAATTCGGCGGACGATGGCAGTATCGCCAGTCGCGCCCCATCGTGCCTGCATCGATTTGTGGGTCACGGTTCGCGTTGGGTTCGCGAGCATTGGGCGCGCGTTGGCCGGCTTCCCGGCGGCGCATCTAAGGAGACGAAATGGCTAAGGCCCTCTATGGCCACGTCGGTACGACGCCCGATCGGCGTCTGATCGACGAGGTCACCCGACTGCGTGCCCGGGTTCGGGAGCTGGAGTTCGAGGTCACGCGGCTGCGGGCCGAGAACGACCGGTTGGCGGCAGCCACGGCTGACACCGACCTGCTGCGGATGGCCGAGCCCGCGCTGACCTGAGGTCCGTGGTCGTCACCGACGTCCACCCGTCCGGTCAGCGGGATCGCACGCAACCCACAACCGCGCGCCGACACGCCAAGTGGCGGCGCGCAATTTTGTGCCCGCGACCTCCGTTAGGCTGGTCAGGGCGTGCGTCGCGCCGCCCCTGGTGTGAGCTGCGGGAAGCCCGGCGGTGACGCCGGACGAGGATCGGAAACGTGCATCTCAAGAGCCTGACGGTTAAGGGCTTCAAGTCCTTCGCCTCCGCCACGACGCTGAAGCTGGAGCCGGGGATCACCTGTGTGGTCGGTCCCAACGGCTCGGGCAAGTCCAACGTCGTCGACGCCATCGCCTGGGTGCTGGGCGAGCAGGGTGCCAAGGCGTTGCGGGGCGGCAAGATGGAGGATGTGATCTTCGCCGGAACCGCGGGCCGCCCGCCGTTGGGTCGGGCCGAGGTCACCCTCACCATCGACAACAGCGACGGGGCCTTGCCGATCGACTACACCGAGGTGTCGATCACTCGGCGGATGTTCCGGTCGGGGGAGAGCGAGTACGAGATCAACGGCGACTCGTGCCGACTGCTCGACATCCAGGAGTTGTTGTCCGACTCGGGCATCGGCCGGGAGATGCACGTCATCGTCGGCCAAGGACAGCTCGACGCGGTACTGCACGCCAAGCCGGAGGAGCGACGGGCGTTCATCGAGGAGGCCGCCGGCGTACTCAAGCATCGCAAGCGCAAGGAGAAGGCGCTGCGCAAGCTCGATGCGATGCAGACCAATCTGAACCGTCTCACCGACCTGACCGCGGAGCTGCGCCGCCAGCTCAAGCCGTTGGGGCGTCAGGCCGAGGTGGCCCGGCGGGCCGCGCTCATTCAGGCCAATCTGCGCGACGCGCGGCTTCGACTGCTGGCCGACGACCTCGCGACCCTGCGGGCCACGCTGGCCAAGGAGATCGCCGACGAGGCCGCGTTGCGGGAGCGGCGCAGCCGGGTCGAGCAGGAGTACCTCGCGGTGCAGCAGCGCCTGGCGGAGCTGGAGGCGGAGCTCGCCGAGGACGCCCCGCGGCTGGCCGCCGCCCAGGACGCCTGGTACAGGCTGTCCGCGTTGCAGGAGCGGTTCCGTTCCACCGAGCAGCTCGCCCGCGAGCGGCTGCGGCACCTGAGCGTCACACCCGACGACGAGCGTCCCGGCCGCGACCCGGACGAGCTCGCCGCCGAGGCCGAGGAGGTGCGCGCCCAGGAGGCGGAGCTGCGGGAGGCCCTGACCGAAGATCAGGTCCGCCTGGCCGAGGCGGTCGAGCAGCGGCAGGAGCTGGAGCGTCAGCTCGCCGAGGCGGAACGGGCGCTGGTGGCGGCGGCCAAGGCGATCGCCGACCGCCGGGAGGGGCTGGCCAAGCTGGCCGGGCAGGTGAGCTCGGCACGGGCGCGGACGTCTAGCGCCGATGAGGAGATCTCCCGGCTCACCACCGCCCACGTCGATGCGATGTCGCGGGCGGAGCGGGCGCAGGCGGAACTGGACGCGGTGGCCGCCGAGTCGACTGAAGCCGATCGGGACAACGCCGAGCTGGACGAGCGGTACGCCGAGGCGGTCGCCGCGCACGAGGAGGCCGTCGCCGAGGTCCGGGCGCTGTCGGATGCGGAGCGCGCCGCCGAGAAGGACGCCGCGACGTGGAAGGCCCGCGAGGAGGCGCTCGCCCTGGGGTTGCGGCGCAAGGACGGGGCGGGCGCGCTGCTGGCCACCGCCGACCGGGTGCCGGGACTGCTCGGCAGCCTCGCCGAGCTGTTGACCGTCGAACCCGGGCACGAGGCCGCGCTAGCGGCCGCGCTCGGCGCGTTGGCCGACGCGGTCGCGGTGTCCGGGGTGGACGAGGCGGCCGAGGCCATCCGGTGGTTGAAGATCCAGGATGCCGGGCGAGCAGAACTGGTGGTGGCCGGGGCTGCCGGGCCGGGCATGATCGGTACCGCCGACGCCCTGCGCCCAGCCCTGCCGGACGGGGCGCGCTGGGGGCCGGATCTGGTCAAGTGCGGCGAAGAGCTGCGGCCCGCGGTGCACCGCGCACTGCGTGACGTGGTGCTGGTCGACAGCCTGGACGCCGCCGCCCGCGTCGTCTCCGCCAATCCCGAGCTGCGCGCCGTCACCCCGGACGGGGACCTCGTCGGCGGGTACGCGGCTGCGGGCGGATCGGCGAGCGCGCCGAGCTATCTCGAGGTACAGGCTGCCGTCGAAGAGGCCCGGGCGAATCGGGCGTCTGCCGAGCAGACGATCTCCGAGCTGCGCGGTCGGTTGGCGGGGGCGCGCGAGGAGGCGGCCGCCCGCAAGGCGATGGTGCAGGCGGCCGAGGCGGCCAAGCGAGAGGCGGAGGGACAGCGCAATGCGGCGGCGCGCCGGCTCGCCGAACTGGGTGCCGCGGCGCGTTCCGCGAAGGCGGAGGCCGACCGG